>JACPRN010000287.1 GCA_016189945.1 Betaproteobacteria bacterium | reverse complement strand
CGCGCGATCGCGCGCAGGCAGCGATCGGAGGAGCGCGAAAAGATGAGGCCGCGCTCTTTGGCGATGCTCGTGATCTCGGCTTCGATCGGCGAGGTATCGCCCAATGCCGCGATCACTACGGGTTTTGTCGCGCCTTCAATTCCTTTCACGACATTCTGCAACCGCAGCAGGCCGGCCCTGCCGTCGATCGGAAACGAAACGAACAGGCTGCCCGTGTCGGGATCGTCGATGAGCGCTTTTGTCAGCGCAGGGATCGACCCCGTGTTGCCGGCAGTGATATCGAGCGGATTCTTGACGGTACCGAAATCCGGCATTCCCTTCTTCAGCGCCGCTTGGGTACTTGCGGAAAGCCGGGGCAGATCGAGACCAAGCGATTCCGCAAAATCGTCCGCGATGGCGCAATAGGCCCCGGAGGCGGTCATGACAGCCGGTCCGGCGGCGGGCGGCACCGGGTAATGAACGAGAAGCTCGCTCACGTCCATCAGCTCGTCGAGGGCCTCCACGAGCAGCACTCCGGCGCCCTCGACCTGGGTACGCATGGCGCCGAAATCGCCCACCAGCGCGCCGGTGTGGGTCTGCACCGCGCGGCGCGCACGCGCGCTGCGCCCGGGGTGCATCACCACCACCGGCTTGGCAGCGAGCCTTGCCCGCTCGCACGCTGCCAGGAAATCGCCCGGGCGCCGAATCTGCTCCGCGTAGAGAACGATCACCCGCGTCGCCTGGTCCTCGACCAGGTATTCGGTGAAATCGGCAAGATCGAGTCCGGCCTCGTTGCCGGTCGAAACGACGTAGGAGACCGGCATGCGGCGCGCTTCCGCGCCTCTCTGGAAGTGCCCGAGCAACCCGCCGCTTTGCCCCACGAACGCCACGCCGGACTGCGACCCCGCGCCGTAGCGATGCGCCCGGCGCGCAAACAACATGTGGACCATCAATCCGTCCACGTTGTTGGTGTAGCCCAGGCAATTGGGTCCGACGATCGCCAGGCCGCCGTCGCGCGCCATGGCGCTGATTCTTTCCTGCTCCGAAGGGTCGCCAGTCTCGGCAAAACCCGCGGCGAAGATCAGCGCCGCGCCGACCTTCCGGCGCACGCACGCGGCGGTCGCTTCGCCGACCGCGGCAGCGGGCAACGTGAAAACGGCGAGATCGACGCCTTCGGGCAAGTCATCCGCGCTCGCAAGGCAGGGCCGGCCGTCGATCGGATCGGCGCTGCGGCCGACCAGGTGAATCGCACCCGCAAAATCGTTCACCTTCAGGGATTGGAGGATGAGCTGTCCGATGGAACCGGCTCTTGCGGACATCCCCACGATCGCGACCGAACGCGGGCGCAGCAGCCGCGCGACTGCCTGCGCGCCGCGCGACGCGGATCCTGGATCCGGCGCGGGACCGGTCATTTCACAGACCGCTCGGGTTCGAACATCAAGAGGTGCGTACCATCGGCTAGCGGCAGCCAGAAGGGGGCGACCTTCATGCCGATGCGGACCTCGTCGGCTGCGCAATGCACCATGTTCGCGATGACGTTGACGCCGACATCGAGGGTCACGCAGGCGACAACATAGGGCTCGTGGCCATGAAACGCCGGCATGCCGCGCCGCGCGATCGTGTAGCTGAACACTTCGCCCTTGCCCGAGACCTCGCGCCACTCGAGGTCTCTTCGCCTGCCGGTGAAAATGCTGGTTGGCCTCGGATAGTGCTGATATTTTCCCGTCTTGCGGCAATATTGAATGAGCAGTTTCTTCTCGCGCGTTCCTTCCCAGAAGGGGCGGGAGAAGCCGTAGCGCCTGACTTCGCGCTTCACCCCGAAGGTATCGTTCAGGGGTTTGGAAGAGGATTCGCTCATCGGGAGCCTCAGGCGTCGGGAACGAGGACGAGGGCGCTGCTCGTGCCCCAGTTGCGCGCGTAATTGATCCAGCCGATTCCGGTCACGAGCGCGTTGGCGGTGTTTTTCACCTGACGCGGGCCGCCCTCGCCCATCAACTGGCGCACCGCCTCGGTGAGATTGTGCGAGCAACAGGCAGCCTGTCCCGCCGAGATCTGCCCGCCGCCGGTATTCAACGGCAGGTCGCCGTCGAAGGCGAAGTTCGTCTCGCGAATGAACGACGATCCCTGCCCGCGCTCGCAGAATCCGAGCGACTCGAGCTGCAGCAGGATCGCCAGGAGAAAATCGTCGTAGGGATGAAACGAAGCGATATCCCTGGGCGTTATCCCCGCCTGGGCAAAGGCGCGCTTGCCGGCGACCTCGTGCCCGGTGCGGGTGACATCGACAAAGTTCTCTCCGCCGCGAAAGTTGGTCCGTTCCGAGTAGGCGATCGGAACGACGCACTTGGCGATACCCTTTTCTTTCGCGCGCTTGCGGCTGGTGACGAGGAGTCCCGCGGCGGCATCGCAGCGCATCACGCAATCGAGCAGCCGTATCGGCTCCGCGATCATGCGCGAATTCAGGTAGTCGGCGACGGTGATGGGCTTGCGCAGCTTCTCGCACGCGTTTTCATTCAGGACCGCGTGCGAGCGCTGGGTCACCGCGAGCTTGCCCAGCATTTCAAAATCGAGGCCGTACTGGTGCTCGTAGCGCCGCGTGAGGAGCCCGAAAGCCCCCGGAGGACCGAGCAGCCCGTAGGGATCGGTCCACTCCCGGCGATAATTGCGGTCGCGCCGGTTGGGCTCGGCGACGCCCGTATCGGCAAAAAGGAGCAGCGCGGTGGTGCACAGCCCGGCGTCGATCGCCGCGGCGGCGCGCGCAACGCAACCCGTCGCCGAGCACCCGCCGATGTGCACCGACTCGCAGAAATCCAGTTCCAGCCCCAGCTCGTCCGCGGTAGTCTGCGCCCAAAAGTAGTCGCCCGCCCCCGTGCTCGACAGGCCGGCGAGGACCAGGCCGTCGATCTCCGCCTTCTCGAAGCCGCTCTTGTCGAGCAGCGATTCCATGACCTCGGCGTCCAGTTCCCAGACATCCCTGTCGCTCTTCTCCATGATCTTGGTTTCGGCGAAAGCGACAATGGCCGAATCACGCAAACTCATTGGGTCTCTCCTAAGCCGGCGCAACCGGAACCGGCTTGTCTT
>JACPRN010000288.1 GCA_016189945.1 Betaproteobacteria bacterium | reverse complement strand
CCGCATGACAGCGTCCCGTCATCCCCGCGTGGTAAGCATGCCCCCGCGGAAGCGGGGGCGGGGATCCAGTGGTTGTCGCCGAGCTACTCTGGATTCCCGCCTGCGCGGGAATGACAGCGATGTGTAACGGGGTTTGGTAAGGATCAATGGTTCCAGGAGACGACTTGAAGATCAAGAACAATTGGTCCACCCTCGGCGCTGTCTGCGTTGCGTTGGCGGCGGGCGTGTTCGAGACAACTCATGCGCAAAGCGTCCTGCGCGTCTCGGCCATCCCCGACGAGGCCCCCACCGAGCTGCAGCGCAAATTTGCGCCGCTCGGAAAATACCTCGAACGGGAAACCGGCCGCCGCTTCCAGTTCACCCCGGTGACCGACTATGCGGCGGTGGTGGAAGGTCTGGCGACGAAGAAAATCGAAATGGCCTGGCTCGGCGGCTTCACTTTCGTGCAGACGCGGCTGCGCGCCGGTACCGCGATACCGATCGTGCAGCGCAAGGAAGACGAGGCGTTCATCAGCCGTTTCATCAGCGCCGACCCGAAGATCAAGACGCTTGCCGATCTGAAGGGGCGCAATTTCGCTTTCGGCTCGCCCTCCTCCACTTCCGGATCGCTCATGCCGCGCTATTTCCTGCTCAAGGCGGGACTGGTCCCCGAGCGCGATTTCAAGAACGTCGCCTATTCGGGCGCCCACGACGCGACGGTCGCGTTCGTCGCTTCCGGACGCGTGCAGGCGGGAGTCTTGAACGCCTCGGTGTGGGAAAAGCTGGTCGAATCCCGCAAAGTGGATACCAACAAGGTGCGCGTATTCGCCACCACGCCGCCCTATTACGATTACAACTGGACGGTGCGCGGCGATCTCGACCCGGCGCTGGTGAAGAAGTTGACCGATGCCTTCCTGAAGCTCGATCCGGCCAATCCCGCGCACAAGGAAATCATGGAGCTGCAGCGCGCCTCGCGCTTCATCCCGACCAAGGCCGACAATTACCGCAGCATCGAAGAGGCGGCTCGTTCTGCGGGGTTGCTGAAGTGAGTTTTGCGCTCGAGCGCGCAGGGCTCTTGCACCCATGAGTTTCGCACTCGAGGGCGTGGGGCTCGTGCACCCGGGCGGAAACCGGGCCTTGAGCGCGCTCACGCTCGGCGCGGAAAAGGGCGAGCGGGTTGCGATCATCGGGCCCTCGGGCGCCGGAAAGACTTCGCTGCTGCGCTTGCTCGCCACCTCGATTCGTCCGAGCGAAGGCCGCCTGCAGGTGCTGGGCGAAAATCCCTGGCAGCTTGAGCGCCATCGCCTGCGGCGCATGAGGAGCCGCATCGGCATGGTGCATCAGGCCCCTCCCATCCCGCCGCGCCAGCGGGCGATCACCGCGGTGCTTGCCGGGCGGCTGGGGGCGTGGCCGTGGTGGAAAGCGATGGCCTCGCTCCTTTACCCGGTGGACATCGCAGGCGCGAGGAGCGAGCTTGCGCGGCTCGATCTCGCCGACCGATTGTTCGAGCGCTGCGACCGGCTGTCCGGCGGCCAGTTGCAGCGCGTAGGCGTCGCGCGCGTGCTCTACCAAAAGGCCGAGCTGATCCTCGCCGATGAGCCGGTCTCGGCGATGGATCCCACGCTTGCCGATCACGCGCTCGCCGAGCTTGCGCGCGAGGCGCTTTCGCGCGGAATTACGCTCGCCGCGAGCCTGCACGCGGTGGACCTGGCGCTGCGCCATTTCCCGCGCATCGTCGGCATCAAGAGCGGGGAAATCGCCTTCGATCTGCCGCCGGCGCGCGTTACCGATGCGCTTCTGGTCGACCTCTACGCCGGAGAGACCGCCGTGCCGCCGACGCAGGACAACCGATCGCTCGAACTCGCTCCGTCGATGACGCATTCGCGCCGCGCGGCGATCTGCAGCGTGCCGCGCGCGTAGAGAAATTGAGGTCAGAGTAACTTTTCCGCAGGGTATTTCCCCAACTTGAGGACCTATCGTGAAAAGTTACTCTGACCCCAATTTCTTTTCTGACCCCGATTTCTTCCGCCGCGCCGGATGGGTCGTCGCGGCGCTGGTCGCGCTCTGGCCGATGCTCGTGTGGTCGGAATTCAATCCGGCGCTGCTCTTCGATGCGCAGAACGCCAGAGTCATGGGCGATTTCCTGCGCACCTTTCTTCCGCCGGCGTTTTCGGCGGAGTTTCTCGGGCTGGTGGTCAAGGCAACGCTGGAGACGCTCGCGATGGCCACCGCGGGAATTTCGCTTGCGATCCTGATCGCCGTGCCGATGGCCCTCGCCCTCGCGCACAGCCTGTCGATCGCGCGCATCGGACCGGGCCCCGGGCTCGCCGGCGGCGAGGCGCTGCGCGCCGCGGTGCGCTGGGCGCTCATGCTGCTGCGCGGGATTCCGGAGCTGGTCTGGGCGCTGCTTTTCGTGCGCGCGCTGGGGCTGGGCCCGGGGGCGGGCGTGCTCGCGCTCGCCATCACCTATGGCGGCATGCTCGGCAAAGTCTACGCAGAAATCCTCGAATCGAACGACACGCGCCCGGCGCGCGTGCTGCTCGAATCCGGTTCCGGGAGACTCGCCGCGTTTTTCTACGGCTTGCTTCCGGTGACCGCGCAGGAACTGACTTCCTACACCGTGTACCGCTGGGAATGCGCGGTGCGCGCCTCGGTCATCATGGGATTCGTCGGCGCCGGGGGCCTGGGCCAGTTGATGGATCAGTCGATGCGCATGCTGAATGGCGGCGAGGTGGCGACGATCCTCATCACTTTCCTCGTCCTGGTGATGTTCGCCGACGCACTGAGCAATTTCCTGCGCAAGGTGCTCGCGTGAACCTGCGCGATCACCTGCAGGCCGCCGGCCACTGCGCCACCTGCTGGCTCACTGCCGCAGCCGTAGCCGTGGTCGTGGCGGGGAGCTTCGCCTATCTGTCGCTCGGCCTGGAGCAGCTCGCCACCGCCGAGGCGTGGCGCAACATGGCCGAATTCTTCTTTTCCTTCTTTCCGCCGGATGTCTCGGCGCAGTTCCTGGCGCGGGTGGGCAAGGGTTCGCTCGAGACGCTCGCCATTTCGGGCGTCGGGACGCTGTTTGCGGCGCTGCTCGGCCTCGTGCTCGCGCTGCCCGCATCCGGCCGCCATGGTTTTGCGGCCAAGGCGTTGGGACGGTTTCTGCTCAATTTCCTGCGCTCGGTGCCGGAGCTGGTGTGGGCGGCGCTGATGGTGCTTGCCGCAGGTCTCGGCCCGTTTGCGGGGACTCTTGCGCTGGCGGTGCACACCGCAGGCGTGCTGGGGCGCCTGTTTGCCGAAACGCTCGAAAACGCGCCGCCCGAGCCGACGCTCGCGCTCGT
>JACPRN010000269.1 GCA_016189945.1 Betaproteobacteria bacterium | reverse complement strand
GTGCTCGGAATTCTCGCCTCGGCCGGCATCGGCGTGCTCATCGCGCGCAGCGGCATGCGGCCCCTCGCGCGCATGGCGCGAGTCGCGGAGGAAATCACGGCGAGCCGGTTGGACAAGCGCATCGATCCGGAGCGCTGGCCGCGCGAACTGACCGCTCTGGCAAAGGCATTCGACGGCATGTTGGACCGTCTCCGGGATTCGCATTCCCGGCTGTCGCGGTTTGCGTCGGACCTGGCGCACGAGTTGCGCACGCCGATTCAGATCCTCATGGGGCAGACCGAGGTCGCTCTTCTCAACGAGCGCGACCCCCGGGAGTACCGCCAGATCCTGGAATCCAATCTGGAGGAGTTCCAGCGGCTCGCGCGCATGATCGACTCTCTGCTGTTCCTCGCGCGGGCGGAAAATCCGCAGAACGAAATCGAGCGCAGCCAGCTCGACGTCCGCCGGGAGCTGGAAGAGATCCGCGAGTTCCATGAGGCGCTCGCCGAGCATCACGGCGTGTCGGTCGCCTGCCACGGAGAAGCTCGTCTGCACGCCGATCCCATGCTGCTTCGCCGCGCGGTGACCAATCTGCTCTCGAATGCCCTGCGCCACACGCCGCCAGGCGGAAAGATCCTGCTGGCGGCCGAGCATGCCGACGGTGAGGTCTTCGTCCGTGTCAGCGACACCGGCTGCGGCATCAACGGCGAGGACCTGCCCAAAGTGTGCGAACGCATGTATTGCTCCAAGCGCGACACTGCGCGCTGCGCCGAGGGGACGGGGCTCGGACTTGCCATCGTGAAGTCGATCGTCCAGCTTCACGGCGGCACCGTTTCGATCGACAGCGTTGTCGGCTGCGGCACCACCGTCAGCCTGCGTTTCCCCGCCCCGCAGCCCGCCTGAAGCCGCGCCGGCCCGCGCGGCTCTTCCCTCCCCGATTCCGCCGCCTCCGGTCAATCGCCGGCGGATCGAGCATTACCAAAATGTAATTCGTGCGTCACGCTCCCGTTGGTGTTGCGCTGGTAAAAATGCCGCTCCACTGAAACCAGGTAGGGGTTTCAGGCCAACATTCACACAGGAGGGTACAGCCGTGGCGTCATTCATCAAGTCGGACCTGGAGTTCATTCTCGAGCAAATCATCATCGCCGAAAGGCACGCGGCAGGCGAAGACCTGGCCTCCATGCTGCCGAACCCGGAGGTGCCCTTCGGACTGCGGACCATCTCCGGGGCGTTCAACAACATCGTTCCGGGGCGGGCGGACTTCGGCGCTGCCGATGTCGTTTTCCCGCGCATGCTGGCCTCGGTGTTCCGCCCGGCGGAGAACGTCACCATCGACCTCGATGGCCCGGGCCCGCTCCAGGTCGGAGACCCGACTTCCTACGCGCAAACGAGCGGCTTTGTCTTCGACTCCCAGCCGCGCACCATCTCGAACCTCGTTGTCGACATGACCGCCAACAACCCGGCGGCGGTGGCGGCAGCGGCGCAAACCCCGGGATCGGAGATCGTGACCGGAACCCGCACCGACGGTTCGACCTACCAGACCTATTTCATCCCGAACGTCGCGCCCGACGCCGGACTGTCAGCGCCGTTCAACGCCTGGATGACCTTCTTCGGCCAGTTCTTCGACCATGGCCTGGATCTGGTCAACAAGGGCGGCAACGGCACCGTCTTCATTCCGCTGCAGCCCGATGATCCGCTCTTCGTTCCGGGCAGCCCGACCAACTTCATGGTCTTGACGCGCGCCACCATGCTGCCCGGACCCGATGGGGTTCTCGGCACCGCGGACGACGTGCACGAGAACGTTAACCAGACTTCGCCCTTTGTCGATCAGAACCAGACCTACTCCTCGCATCCCTCGCATCAGGTGTTCCTGCGGGCGTATGAAATGGACGCCCTGGGCCACCCGGTTTCAACCGGCAAGCTGATCGTCAATCGCGGTCTTGGCGCCGATGGCCAGTTCGGCAGCGCTGACGATGTCGTGATCGGCGGCATGGCCACCTGGGCTGTCGTCAAAGCGCAGGCGCGCGCGATGCTGGGCATCGATTTGACCGATGCCGACGTTGGCGATGTGCCGCTGCTCGCGACCGATCAATACGGCGCGTTCCAACGCGGGCCGAACGGCTTCCCGCAAGTGGTCATGAAAGGCGCCGACGGCATCGCCGGCACCGCCGACGACGTGCTGGTCGAAGGCAATCCGGCCGCGCCGATCAGCCTGGCCGATGCGGTTCGCACCGGGCATCCGTTTTTGAACGACATCGCGCACGCCGCCGTACCGGCTCCGGGCCTTGTGCCCGACGCCGACACCGTCGCCGGGGGCTCCACCGACCCCGTGGCCCCGGGCACCTACGACAACGAGCTGCTCGATGCGCACTACATCGCCGGCGACGCCCGGGCGAACGAGAACATCGGCCTCACCGCCATCCACCACATTTTCCACTCCGAGCACAACCGGCTGGTCGAGCACACCAAGGACGTGATCCTGCAGTCGGGCGATGTCGCATTCCTGAACCAGTGGCTGCTCTCGCCCGTCGCCGCAATTCCCGCCGATCCCTCGACCCTCGTTTGGAGCGGCGAGCGGCTGTTCCAGGCGGCCAAGTTCGGCACCGAAATGCAATACCAGCATCTC
>JACPRN010000274.1 GCA_016189945.1 Betaproteobacteria bacterium | reverse complement strand
GTTCCTGCTCAGAACAATTCAAGCTGCCCGCCGCGGTGCGGCGGGCGAAAGCGCGTGGTGTCGAGCGCACGGCGATCCCCGCGCGCGTTGAAGCCGAGCCGTTCGCACGCGATCTCGAAGCGCATGCGCAGCAAAGCGGCGAATTCGCCGCTTCCGCACATGCGGCTGCCGAACTGCGCGTCGTTGTCGCGCCCGCCTCGCATCGCGTTGACGCGGCTCATCACGTGTCTTGCCTTCAGCGGATAGTGGGTCTCAAGCCAGTCGCGGAACAGATCCTTCACCTCGTACGGCAGCCGCAGCAAAGTGTAGTCCGCCTCGCGCGCCCCGGCCTTGAACGCCGCTTCCAGCACGCTCTCGACTTGATCGTCGGTGAGAAACGGGATCACGGGCGCGACGATGACGCCAACCGGGATGCCGCGAGCGGACAGCCGCCGGATCGCTTCGAGCCTGCGCGCCGGAGCCGAACAGCGCGGCTCGAGCCGGCGTGCGAGATCGGGGTCCAGGTTGCAGAGCGAAATGAAGACCCGGGCGAGGTTCTTCCTCGCCATTTCGGAGAGGATGTCGGTGTCACGCTCGATGAGCGCGTTCTTCGTGACGATGGCGACCGGATGCTTGCACTCGGCGAGAACTTCGAGAATGCCGCGGGTGATCCTGTATTTGCGTTCGATCGGCTGATACGGATCGGTGTTGGCGCCGAGCGCGATCATGTCGCACTCGTAGCCGGGCCGCGAAAGTTCCGCGCGCAGCAGCTCGGCCGCGTTTGCTTTCGCGAACAGCCGCGTCTCGAAATCGACCCCCGGCGAGAGGTTAAGGTAGGCGTGGCTTGGCCGCGCGTAGCAATAAATGCATCCGTGCTCGCAGCCGCGGTAGGGATTGATCGACCGGGAAAAGGGAATGTCCGGCGAGTCGTTGCGCGAGATGATGCTTTTGGCGCGCTCGATGGTGACGTGCGTTTCAAGCGCCGGCGCGCCTGCTGGCTCTCCCCTCGCCTCTTGCACCGCGGGCGCCTGCGCCCAGCCGTCATCGAACGCTTCGCGCGCGAACCCCTCGAAGCGGCCTTCGGGGTTGATGCCCGCGCCGCGTCCTTTGCGCGCGCGTGCGTGTTCGCGGTTGACGGTCCTCGCCGGCATCGCGCTACGTTACGCCAGGCACGCCTCGCAAGTAAAGAGGGGGTCTCCGGGCAAATGCCGGTTTGCCCCGTCGCGCAGGAAGCCTAGGTTACCAACGGGGCGATCCGGCTGAGGACATCATCGGTGACGTTATGCGGAACGGTCTCGACATACCGGGCGCCTCGGGCAGATAAGTCCAGAGTCCGTGGCTGATCACAGATGATGACGCCCTGCGTGCGGGTGCCCGCGCCCATCAAGGTGCAGGCGTAACCCGTGCTGCGTGCCAGGGTCTGCCCCTGGCTTATGGGCAGCGCGATCACCAGCCCCCGCCTGTTGTGCTCGCCGGGTGACACAACGAAGATGAACCGCCGGCCTCGCTGTTCTCGCCCCTTGGTCGGGTCGAGGTCGATGTGATAGATGTCGCCTCGCTGAGCGACGCGGGCCATGCGTCAGAGCTGCTCGCGTCCGCGCGCAGCGCCGTCGAGCCAGTCCCGGTCAACAGGCTTGCGGCGCGCGGCACGGTCCAAGGCTCGCTGTTCCTTTTCGAGCCGAGCGAGGGTGTGGCGTTGCTTCGCCGGGGCCAAAACGATTGCATCGCGCTCGATCTTCACCTCGACGGCCGAGCCGGCTTCCAGTCCGAGCGTCGCGATAAGTTTCTTTGGCAGCGAGACGGCGACGGCGCCACCCCATTTGCGCAAGGTTGCGGTGGTCATGTGCGAATCCTTAAGCGATAGTGATACAAAAGTATCACTCTCGGCCGACCGCCGTCAAGACAAAGCAGGACGGCTTGATATGGCCCGAGCGGCCAAGGCGCTGGTTCTGCTCACGAAGATCACGTGCAATACAACACGGTGGCATGACCCCGAGCCACTTTGACCGGCCGCCTACACCAGCGTGCGAACCCGACCCGTGGCGGCACCCACGCTGCGCGGTCATGTCTGCCATTCACTGTGCGATCCGGCCCACCACGAGCGCCAGTGGACGTAGTCAGCAGATCCTCACCACCCGGCCGCCGTCGCTCCCCACGCAGGCGCGCAGCATCCCGCGGCTGTTGAAGGGCATCGCGATCGTGCCGCGCCGGTCGACAGCGACCAGCCCGCCGTCGCCGCCCAGCCGCTTGAGGCGCGCGAGGGCAAATGCAGCCGCGCGCGCAAGCGAATCGCCGCGGTAGCGCATGCGTGCGCAAACTTCGTGTGCGATAGCAAGGCGGATGAAAGCTTCGCCCCAGCCGGTGCCTGAAACGGCACAGCTCGCGTTGTCGGCGTAGGTGCCCGCGCCGATGATGGGCGAATCGCCGATGCGCCCGGGCGCCTTGCCGGTGTAGCCGCCGGTCGATGTGGCGGCGGCGAGGTTCCCGCGCCGGTCGAGGGCGACTGCGCCTACTGTACCGTGGCAGCTTTTGCGGCCTTTGCGGAGATCCGCAAGCCGCTCCGCAGTGTGGAAATAAGCCGGCCGAACGAGGGCGAGGCCGTTCCGTTTCGCGAATTGCTCCGCTGCGCGCCCGGCGAGCAGCACGTTCGGGCTCTTCTCCATCACCGCGCGCGCAGCGAGCACCGGGTTCTTGATGCGGCTCACCGCGGCGACCGCACCGGCGCGAAGCGTCTTGCCATCCATGATCGAGGCATCGAGTTCGTGCGTGCCGGCTGAGCTGTACACGGCGCCGCGCCCGGCGTTGAAAAGAGGATCGTCTTCCAGCGCGACCACCGCCGCCGTGACCGCATCGAGACTTGCGCCACCTTTCTCGAGAACGCGGTAGCCCGCCTCTAACGCACGCGTGAGTCCTGCAAGATAGGCGCCTTCCTTGCTCCGGGTGATCTTGCGCATCACGCCCGCGCCGCCGTGGATCGCGATCGCAGGCCGCGTCATATCCCGAGCACGGCCGCGACCTCGTCTTCGGAGAGATCGCGCCAGATTTCGTAGGCGTCGGCCACCGCGAAGCTGAAACCGCCGCGAACGTTGGCGCAGCACACTTGGTCGGCGAGCCGTGCGATCGCATCAAGCGCTTCCCGGTGCGCGGTGGGCACGGCCACCACGATTTCCGAGGGTTTCAACTTTCGCAGCGCGGCGATCGCGGTGCGCATGGTCGAGCCGGCGGCGATGCCATCGTCGACCAGGATCACCGGCCGGTCCGCCACGGCGGGAAGCGCTCGCCCGCCGCGCAGCCGGAAATTGCGCCGCGCGACTTTCACCCGTGCCTCGTTGATTCCCTGATCCATCTGCTCGCGGGTCAGATTCCAGCGGCTGCGCGCTTCATCGTCGATCCAGACGCTGCCGTCGAAAGCGACCGCGCCGTAACCGGACTCCGTGGTCCAAGGCAGAAGCACTTTGCTCACCGGAACCACATCGAGCGTCAATCCGAGCGACTTGGCGATTTCCGCCGCCACCGGCACCCCTCCGGAGGGAATCGCGAGCACCAGGGCCTCGCTGCCGCGATAGCGCTCCAGCATCCCGGCCAGCATCCGACCGGCCGCTGCGCGGTCGCGAAAGGGAGGTTTCAATCGAGCGTCCGCTTGTAGAAGCGCAGCCCGATGGCGATCACCGCGAGCATGAAAGCCAGGATCGGCCAGATCTGCGGCCAGAGCTGCGCAAGCGTGTTGCCCTTGAGCATGATGCCGCGCACCAGGACCAGGAAATGGGTGAGCGGCAGAAGCGACCCCAGCCATTGCGCCCACTCGGGCATGCCGCGGAAGGGGAACATGAACCCGGAGAGCAGGATCGAGGGCAGGAAGAAGAAGAAGGTCATCTGCATCGCCTGAAGCTGGTTGCGCGCAATCGACGAGAAAGTGATGCCCAGGGTGAGGTTCGCGGCGATGAAAATCAACACGACAAAGAAAAGCAGCAGCGGATCGCCCTGCATCGGCACTTCGAAGAGCAAGAGTGCTGCGGTGACGATGAGCCCCACCTGGATCAGCCCGATCAGGATATAGGGCACGATCTTGCCGGTCATCACCTCGATCGGGAGTGCCGGCGTGGAAAGCAGGTTCTCGAAGGTGCCTCGCTCGCGCTCGCGGGTCATGGCAAGCCCGGTCATCAATAC
>JACPRN010000267.1 GCA_016189945.1 Betaproteobacteria bacterium | reverse complement strand
CTCGGCGCGGCGCACTTCTCGTTCAAGTACTTCTCCGGCAGGGTGATCCAGAACGCGCAGGAAAACCTGCTCGCCATCGCCAGGCTCAAGAGCGCCCAGATCGGGATGCTGATCGGCGAGAAAATGCGCGATGGGCGCATGTTCAGCACGCGTCCCGCGGTGCAATACATTCTGCGCGGACAACTGAAAGACAAAGCAGGGCCGGAGATCGAGCGCCTGGTCGCCAGTTTCATCGCCGACAGCATATCGATTTCGGGATATCGCAGGATTTTCATCACCGATACGGATTCGCGCCTAGTCGCTCCCTCCGCGAACGGCTCGCTTGAACCGTCCGAGCGCGCCGCGCTGGAGTCCGCGATGAAGACGCGCAAGCCGGCGCTGGCCGACATCCATGCCCGCTTGAATGTCGAGGCTGATTTTGGGATTGCCTACCCTGTTATCGAGGGCAGCCACGCCGAAGGCCGCGTCCTTGGTGCCGTCTATCTCGAGAGCGAGGTCAGGAAGACACTTTTTCCGCTGCTCATCAGTTGGCCCACCTCCAGTCCCAGCGCCGAATCGAGCCTGGTTCGGCGCGAAGGCGACGAGGTGGTCATTCTCAGCCCGCTAAAACAAGATCCGGCGGCGCCGCCGCTCTCGATTCGCTTTCCGATGTCCGAAGAGGGGCGCCTGGGAACGCGGGCGATCAAAAGGGGCGAGACCCTGATCGAGGCCCGCGACTCGCGCGGAATCGAAGTCATCGCAGCAGCCTACCCGGTGGCCGGCACGCCCTGGGTCCTGCTCTCCAAGGTCGACCGGGAGGAGGTCGAGAGGCCCGTTCAAGTGCTGGCGGCGACCACGGCGGCGCTGGTCGCCTTGCTGCTGGCGCTTTCGGCGGCGATATCCTGGCTGCTGCTGCGCTGGCGCTCGCAGTCGCTCGCCCTGGAGCGGCTCGATCTTGCCGAGCGCTACGCCACGGCGGCGCGCACCTCCATCGACGGTTATCTGGTCCTCGATTTCCACAGCGGCGCAATCATCGAGGCCAATAACGCGCTCGCCCGGATGACCGGCTACAGCGAAGGCGAATTGCTCTCACTGACTATCGCCGACATGGTGGCAGACAGACCGCCGCTGCAAATCGCCAAGCGCGGCAGGAAGCTGGCCGAGACCGGCGCCGACCGGTTCCATGGCCGCTGGAAGCGCAAGGACGGTTCGGCGATCAATGTCGAGGTCAGCATGACTTACCTGCCGGACGGCTCAGGCGGGCACGTGCACGCGTACGTCCGCGACGTGACCGAGCGCAAGCGCGCCGAAGACGCACTGGCGCGGGAGAGCTACCGCAACCAGGCGTTTCTGCGCAATTCGAGCGACGGGGTTCACATACTCGACGCCGAAGGCAATGTGCTGGAAGCGAGCGACTCCTTTTGCGGGATGCTCGGCTATTCCCGGGACGAACTGATCGGCGCCAACGTGACGAAATGGGATGCGCAATGGTCGCCCGATGCGCTCAGGCAAAAGATCAAAGAGCACATCGAGAAGAGGGGGCCTTCCGAAATCGAAACCCTGCATAGACGCCGGGACGGGACCGTCATGGACGTCGAAGTCACCGCAAATCCGCTCGAACTGGACGGCAAGAAAGTGCTGTTCGCCTCGGCACGAGACATCACCGAGCGCAAGCAGCGCGAACGCGAGATCGACGCGCTCAATCGCCTCTACAGGACCTTGAGCGCGGTGAACGCAGCCATCGTCCGTTCGGCCGATCGTCGCGAGCTTTGCCAGCGCGTGTGCGAAATCGCCGACAAGGACGGGAGGTGGGCCGCGACGTGGATCGGGTTTGTGGACGAGGACACGAAATGGATCGTGCCCGAGGCATGGTCCGACTCGATGGCTCCCTTCATTGAGAACCTGCGTCTCAGCACAGACCCCGACTTGCCTGAAGGCAGGGGGCCGACCGGGATTTCGGTCCGCAGCGGAACCCCCTATTTCTGCAACGACGTGTATTCCGATCCGGTCATGATGCCGTGGCGCGCGTTGCTGAAGGATTCCGGCGTCGCTTCCGCGGCGGTGGTGCCCATTCGTTCGGCAGCTGTTCCTTGCGGCGTACTCAACCTTTACTCGTTGCGAAAGGATTTCTTCTCCCCTGACGTGCAAGCGTTGCTGGTCGAAATCTGCGACGACCTTTCCTACGCGATCGAGACGTTCGAGCTCAAAGCGCGCCAGCAAAGCCTGGAAGCGAGGCTCGCGGGAATCGTGGAATCGTCGAGCGATTCGATTTCCGCTGCGGATCTCAATGGCGTGATAACGAATTGGAATGCGGGCGCCGCGGCGCTCTACGGCTACGCCGCGGAGGAAATCGTGGGCAAGTCGGTTCTCGTCCTCGTTCCGGAGGATAGGCGAGCGGAGCACGAAGCTTTGGTCGGAAGCATCAGGGAAGGCAGAAGTGTTTCCAACTATAAGACCGTGCGCAAGGCAAAGGGCGGCCGTCTGATCGATGTGGCGCTGACGCTCTCCCCGATCAAGGACGCCGAGGGTCGGGTCATTTCGCACTCCGCGATCGCCCGCGACATCACCGAGGCCAAACGTCTGGAAAGGGAGATACTGGCGCTCAACGAAACGCTTGAGCGAAGGGTCGCCGAGCGCACCAGGGAACTGGAGAACGCCAACCGGGAACTGGACTCTTTCTCCTACTCGGTGTCCCACGACCTGCGGGCGCCTCTGCGCGCACTGGTCGGCTTCACCGGAATCATCCAGCAGGAACACGCAGGGGCGCTTGACGCCCAGGGCAGGCAACTGCTCGATCGCATCGTTCACAATTCCGCGCGCATGGGCAAGATGATCGACGACCTGTTGCGTCTCTCGCGCCTGGGTCGCGCCGCGCTTGAGCTGCGTCCGGTCGATCTCAATTCCCTGGTTTCTGAGGTGGTGCGAAACGAGCTTGCCGAGCACCCAAGAACGAAAGTCGACGTGGCGCGCCTGCCTACGGTCACCGGTGATCCCGGCTTGCTGCGCCAAGCATTCCAGAACCTGCTCGCCAACGCCTTCAAGTTCAGCGCCAAGGCGCAATCGCCGGCAGTTTCCGTGGGCATCGAACCCGCTCCGGATGGCCCGGTGTTCTTCGTCCGGGACAACGGGGCCGGATTCGACATGCAGTACGCCGACAAGCTCTTTGGGGTCTTTCAGCGCCTGCACCCGGTGTCCGAGTTTCCGGGCACCGGCGTGGGTCTGGTGATCGTCAAGCGCATTATCGAGCGCCACGGCGGCCGCGTTTGGGCCGAAAGTGCGCCGGGCGCGGGGGCGACGTTCCGCTTTACGCTGGGGGCGTCGGCGTGACCGGTTTCGGCGCGGTGCCGGCGCGCGCGGTCTTGGGGAAACTCTGAAGAACCTTCTTTTTCGTCACCCCCGCGAAAGCGGGGGTCCAGTCGAATCAAGCGTTTTCTAGATTCCCGCCCCCGCTTCCGCGGGGGCATGCTTACCACGCGGGAATGACGTTTTTCAGAGGTTCCTTAGTAGGGGAGTGTTGACGCACTTGATGAGAATTGGGTCTTAATACGGATAAAAAGCAAGGTCAGCGCCGCCGCTGATTCGGACCTTTCCGCTGTCCCTTATTGCAGAATGGCCCCGCGCAGGGTTTCGATCACTTCGCGCGCGGCGCGCACGCGCTCATCCAGTTCGCCGGTGACGCGCTCGACGCGCAGTTTGCTCGGGCCGGCGAGCCGCCAGCCTCTGGAGTTCTGCACCAGGGCGATGACCGCGCCCGGATCGAGCGGCGGATGCGGCCCGAACTGGAGTACGATCGCCTCCGAGGTTGCGTCAAGGCGCGCGAGCGCCAGGGGCCTGCCCAGGACGCGCAGCCGATGCGCGGCCAGCAGCGAACGCACCGCAGGGGGCGAAGCGCCGAAGCGATCGACCAGTTCCTCCTGCATGGTGTCGATCGCATCCAGCGAGTCGCAGTTCGCCAGCCGCTTGTAGATCACCAGCCGCTCGTGCACGTCGGCGCAGTAATCGGCGGGCAGCAGCGCGGGCAGGTGCAGGTTGATCTCGGTCGCGATCTCGAACGGCTGCGCCAGGTCCGGCTCGCGCCCGGTCTTGAGCGAGCGCACGGCGTGATTGAGCATGTCGGCGTAGAGGTTGAAGCCGACCTCCTGCATTTCGCCCGATTGCGATTCGCCCAGCACTTCGCCCGCGCCGCGGATCTCGAGGTCGTGCATGGCGAGGTAGAAGCCCGATCCCAGCTCCTCCATCGCCTGAATCGCCTCGAGCCGTTTCTTGGCCGCCGCCGAGAGCGCCTCGCCGGGAGGCGTGAGGAGATAGGCGTACGCCTGGTGGTGCGAGCGGCCGACGCGCCCGCGCAACTGGTGCAACTGCGCCAGGCCGAACTTGTCGGCGCGGTTGATGACGATGGTGTTGGCGGTCGGGATGTCGATTCCGGTCTCGATGATGGTCGAGCACAGGAGCAGGCTGTGGCGCTGCTGCAGGAACTCGCGCATCACGCGCTCGAGCTCGCGCTCGCGCAACTGGCCGTGCGCGACGGCGATGCGCGCCTCCGGAACGAGCTTCTCCAGACGCTCGCGCTGCGCTTGGATGGTGTCCACGTCGTTGTGCAGGAAGTAGATCTGCCCGCCGCGCTTCAGCTCGCGCAGGCACGCCTCGCGGATGACCCCCGCGGAGTGCGCAGCGACGAAGGTCTTGATCGCCAGGCGCCGCTCCGGGGCGGTCGCGATCACCGAGAGGTCGCGCAGGCCCTCGAGCGCCATCGCCAGCGTGCGCGGGATGGGGGTCGCGGTGAGGGTGAGCACATCGACCTCGGCGCGCAGGCGCTTGAGCGCTTCTTTCTGGCGCACGCCGAAGCGGTGTTCTTCATCGACGATCACGAGTCCCAGGCGCGCGAATTTCACGTCATGCGAGAGCAGCTTGTGCGTGCCGATGACGATGTCGATGTCCCCGGAGGCGATCCCTTTGAGCGCGGCGGCAGTCTCTTTTCCGGTGCGAAAGCGCGACAGCTCCGCGAGCTTCACCGGCCACTCGGCGAAGCGGTCGGAGAAGGTGTGAAAGTGCTGTTCGGCGAGCAGCGTGGTCGGGGCAAGCACCGCGACCTGCATGCCGTCGGCCACCGCCATGAAAGCAGCGCGCAGGGCGACTTCGGTCTTGCCGAAGCCGACGTCGCCGCAGATCAGCCGGTCCATGGGCTTTCCCTCGCGCATGTCATCGATCACGGCGCCGATGGCGCCGGCCTGGTCCGGCGTCTCCTCGAACCCGAATGATTCGGCGAAAGCCTCCACGTCGTGCTGGCTGGTGCTGAACGCGCGGCCCTGGCGCGAGGCGCGTTGCGCATACAGATGCAGCAGCTCCGCGGCGGTGTCGCGCACCTGCTCGGCGGCGCGCCGCTTGGCCTTTTCCCAGGCGTCGCCGCCGAGCCGGTGCAAGGGGGCGGCCTCCGGTGGTCCGCCCGAGTAGCGGCTGATCGCGTGGAGCTGGGCCACCGGGACGTAGAGCTTGTCATGGCCGGCGTATTCGAGCAGCAGGAATTCCTGCGTTTCGCCTTTTCCGCCCGCGCCGAATTCGAGGTTTACGAGACCGCGGTAGCGGCCGATGCCGTGCTGAATGTGCACCACCGGATCCCCCGCGCGCAGCTCCGAGAGGTCGTGCAGCATTCCCTCCACCGAGGTCTGCAGGGCGCGCGCGCTGTGCGCGCGCGCTGTGGTGGCGTAGAGCTCGGACTCGGTGATGAGCGCGATCGCTCCCGGATCGAGCAGAAAGCCGTTCGCAAGCGGCGCCACCGCGAGCGCGAAGCTCTCATCCGAGGCGGCAAAATCCTGGAAACCTGAGCACGCGGCAGGTCGAAGGCCGTACTCGGCGAGGTATTGGAGGATGGTTTCGCGCCGCCCCGGCGATTCGGCGAGCAGCAGCACGCGCCGTCCCGCGGAGGCAAGAAAGCTCTTCAGCCGGTGCAGGGGGTCGGCGGCGCGGCGCTCGACGCCGAGCTCCGGCAAGGCCCCGGCGGCGATGTCGGCCAGCGTTTCGCCCGCGCAAGCGGGGTGGATGTCCGCGCGCGCAAAGCGCCGCGCCGCGACGAAGAATTCCTCGGCGCTCAGGAACAGATCGGCGGGCGGCAGCAGCGGCCGCATCGAATCGCCGCGCAGCAACCGGTAGCGCGACTGCGTTTCGCGCCAGAACTCGGTGATGGCGCCGTGGACATCGCCGTGCAAGGCGAGCGTGGCCTGCTCCGGCAGGTATTCCAGCAGCGTTGCCGTCGCCTCGAAAAAAAGCGGCAGATACGACTCGATTCCGGCCGGTGCGATTCCATTGGAGACGTCTTTGTAGATCGAGCTCCGGGAGGGATCGCCCTCGAAGGCCTCGCGATATCGGCTGCGGAAACGGTTCCGGCCCGCATCGTCCAAAGGGAATTCGCGCGCCGGCAGCAGCCGCATCTCGCCCACCTTGTAGACGGTGCGCTGCGTATCCGCATCGAAGGTGCGGATCGATTCGATCGCCTCGTCTTCCAGGTCGATGCGATAGGGGAGCGTGCTGCCCATGGGGAAAAGGTCGATCAGGCCGCCGCGCACGCAGTATTCGCCCGGGGCGACGACCTGGGTCACGTGCTGATAGCCGCCCAGGGTCAGTTGCGCGCGCAGAGCGTCGATCTTGAGCGTTTCGCCCTGCTTGAGAAAGAAGGTGTAGGCGGCAAGAAACGCCGGCGGCGCCAATCGGACGAGGGCGGTGGTTGCCGGCACGACCGCCAGATCGAATTCGCGCCGCTGGATCCGGTAGAGCGTCGCCAGGCGCTCCGATACCAGATCGTGATGGGGCGAGAAGCTGTCATAGGGCAGCGTCTCCCAGTCGGGCAGGAGGCAAACTCTGAGCTGCGGCGCGAACCACGGCACCTCCTCGCGCAGCCGCTGCGCGTCGAGCGCGGTGGCGCACACGGCGACGACGGGCGAGGCGCGCTCGGCGGCGCGCGCGAGCGCCAGAGCGTCGCTGGAACCAAAGAGACGCGAGCGCGTCAGGGTCTTTTCGGCGAGAGCTGCAAGGGGCTCGTTCATGCTTACGGTGCGCCACAAACGTCGGCGCACAAATGCCAAAACCCGCGTTAAGCGCCGCTGCAGACTGCGTAGCGGCGGCTTGAACGCGGGAACCGCATATAATTATATCGTCTGGCATCAGCCAATTCCCGCGATAATTCGGTGACATCGCGATTCTTCGCTCTGATTCCCGCAGCCGGCACAGGGTCGCGCCTGGGCGACGAGACGCCCAAACAATACCGGCTGCTGGCGGGCAAGCCGATGCTCCACCATGCCGTGCGCAGCCTTCTTG
>JACPRN010000266.1 GCA_016189945.1 Betaproteobacteria bacterium | reverse complement strand
TGCCGGCACCCCGGCGAACAGCTCGCGGATCGGCGTGAGCAGCCCGGTATATGTGGCCGGGTTGGAGCGCGGCGTGCGCCCGATCGGACTCTGGTCGACGCTCACCGCCTTGTCGAAGAATTCCAGCCCCTGGATCGCCTCGTGCGGCGCCGGCTCGACGGCGCTGCCGTAGAGATGCTGCGCGACGGCGTGGTAGAGCGTGTCGTTGATGAGCGTGGACTTGCCCGAGCCGGAGACGCCGGTCACGCACACGAACAGCCCGAGAGGCAACTCGAGGTCGATCCCCTTGAGGTTGTTGCCGCGCGCGCCGAGGAGCCGCACGATGCGGCCCCGCTCGGGGCGGCGGCGGCGCTTCGGAATGGCGATTTCCATCCGGCCGTCGAGGTATTTCCCGGTGAGCGAGGCCTCGTTCATCCTGATCTGCTCGATGGTGCCCTCGGCGACCACGCGCCCGCCGTGCTCGCCCGCGCCGGGCCCCATGTCGAGGATGTGGTCGGCCGAGAGAATCGCTTCCTCGTCGTGCTCGACCACGATCACCGTGTTGCCCTGGTCGCGCAGGCGCTTGAGCGTCGCCAGCAGCCGCCCGTTGTCGCGCTGATGCAGGCCGATCGAAGGCTCATCGAGCACGTACACGACCCCGGTAAGCCCCGAGCCGATCTGGCTCGCCAGGCGTATGCGCTGCGCCTCGCCGCCGGAGAGCGTGTCGGCCGAGCGCTCAAGGGACAGGTAATCGAGCCCGACGTTGACCAGGAACTCCAGGCGCGAGGCGATCTCGTGCACGATGCGCTCGGCGATCGCCCGCTTGGCCCCGGGAAGCGTCAGTTGCCGAAAGAACGCGAGCGCCGCCTTGAGCGGCAGTCCGCTGACCTCGTAGATGGCGCGCTCGGCCACCTTGACGTTGCGCGCCTCGGGTCTGAGCCGCGTTCCTCCGCAGCCAGGGCAGGCCTTGGTGTTCAGGTACTTGGCCAGCTCCTCGCGCACCACGGCGGAGTCGGTTTCGCGGTAGCGGCGCTCGAGGTTGGGGATGATGCCTTCGAACGCATGTTCTTTTACGAAGGTGCGCCCGCGCTCGTTCAGGTAGGAAAAGGCGATGCGTTCCTTGGTGCCGAAGAGCACGATCTTCTGCAGCGCCTCGGGCAGGCGCGCGAACGGGGCCTCGACGTCGAAACGGTAATGCGCCGCGAGGCTGGTGAGCATCTGGAAATAGAACTGGTTGCGCCGGTCCCAGCCCCGGATCGCCCCCGAGGCGAGCGAGAGGTCGGGGAACGCGACCACGCGCTTCGGATCAAAGAAGCTGATCGTCCCCAGTCCGTCGCATTCGGGGCAGGCGCCCAAGGGGTTGTTGAATGAAAACAGCCGCGGTTCCAGTTCCGCGAGCGCGTAGCTGCAGGCGGGGCAGGCAAACTTGGCCGAAAACAGGTGTTCGGCGCCGCTATCGGCCTCTACTGCCAGCGCGCGGCCGTCAGCGTGCCGCAGCGCTGTCTCGAAGGATTCGGCCAGCCGCTGTTTGGCCTCTGGGCGCACGCGCAGCCGGTCGACCACCACGTCGACCGAGTGCTTGAAGTTCCTGGCGAGCTTGGGCAGCGCGTCGATCTCGTGCACCCGGGAGTCGATGCGAACGCGCACGAACCCTTGCGCGCGCAGCTCGGAAAAAAGGTCGGCCTGCTCGCCCTTGCGGGCGGCGATCACCGGGGCGAGCACCATGATCTTCGTTTCTTCGGGCAGCGCAAGCACCGCGTCCACCATCTGCGACACCGACTGCGCCGCGAGCGGCAACTGGTGCTCGGGGCAAGATGGGGTCCCGACGCGCGCGTCGAGCAGGCGCAGGTAGTCGTGGAGTTCGGTCACGGTGCCCACCGTCGAGCGCGGGTTGTGGCTCGCCGCCTTCTGCTCGATGGCGATCGCAGGCGACAGGCCCTCGATCAGGTCGACGTCGGGCTTGTCCATGAGCTGCAGGAACTGGCGCGCGTAGGCCGAGAGCGACTCGACGTAGCGGCGCTGCCCTTCGGCGTAGAGCGTGTCGAAGGCCAGCGAGGATTTTCCCGAGCCCGACAAGCCGGTGATGACGATCAGCCGGTTGCGCGGCAAGTCGACGTTGACGTTCTTCAGATTGTGCGTGCGTGCGCCGCGTATGCGAATCTGATCCATCTTTCCCGGTGCGGCTAAAGGGCAAATAGTCGAACCTGCTAATATACGGGATTCCCGCTGCTTCCCGCTACCCCAACGATGGCCTCCCAATTGCCGGAGCGCATGTCGGCTCTGGAACTCCGCGCCAGCGCCTCGCTTGCGACGCTTTTCGCGCTGCGCATGCTCGGGCTGTTTCTGATCCTGCCCGTGTTCGCGGTGCACGCGCAGCGCCTGGAAGGGGGTGGAAACCACCTGCTGGTCGGGATCGCGCTGGGCGCCTACGGCCTCACCCAGGGCATCCTCCAGATCCCGTTCGGAATGGCCGCAGACCGCTACGGCCGAAAGCGCGTCATCGTCTTCGGCCTGGTTCTGTTTGCAATCGGCAGCTTTGTCGCGGCGGCGGCCGACGACATCTACCTCACCATCGCCGGCCGCTCGATCCAGGGAACCGGCGCGATCGCCGCTGCGGTGATGGCCCTTGCCGCCGATCTTACGCGCGAGCAGCACCGCACCAAGGCGATGGCAGCGATCGGCAGCTCGATCGGGCTCACCTTTGCCCTGTCGCTCACTGCCGCACCGGCGCTCTATCGCGCTATCGGCATGGGCGGGATATTCGCCCTCACCGGGGTGCTCGCGCTCGCCGGCATCTGGGTGACCCTCGGCGTGGTGCCTGCCGAACCGGCCGAACACCTGGACCTCTCGCGGCGCGTCGAACCAGCCTCTCTGGGGTCGGTGCTGCGCAATGTCGACCTCCTGCGGCTCAATTTCGGCATCTTCGCGCTGCACAGCATGCAGATGGCGATCTTCGTCGTCATTCCGCTCGCGCTGGTCAAGCATGCCGCGCTGCCGGTGGGCGAGCACTGGCAGGTGTATCTGGCCGTAGTGCTCGTCTCGTTCGCGCTGATGATGCCGCCGATCCTCTGGGGCGAGCGCCGCGGCAAAGGCAAAATGGTGTTCATGGGCTCGATTGCACTGATGCTCGCGGTGCAGGTGGCCGGTTTCGTCTTTCATCACAGCCTCGCGAGCTTGGTGTCGATGCTGCTCGGCTTCTTTCTGGCTTTCAACATCCTGGAGGCGATGCTGCCTTCGCTGACCACGCGCATCGCCCCGCCCTCGGCGCGCGGGACCGCCATCGGCGTCTTCAACACGACGCAGGCGCTTGGCCTGTTCGCCGGTGGCGCCGCCGGCGGCGCGCTGATGCAAAACTACGGCGAGGGCGCGGTGTTTGTATTCGGAATCGCGCTTATTGCGTTATGGTTATTGATCGCGGCGCCGATGCGAGTGCCCGGCCAAGTGCGCAGCCGCAGCTTCGAGCTGAAGCGCGTGGCCGATGCGGTCGCCCTGCGCGACCAGTTGGTGGGCCTCAAGGGGGTGCGCGATGCGGTGATTTCCCCGGAACGAGGGGTGGCCACGCTTACGGTTTATCCGGACAAATTCGACGAGAACGAAGTGCGAAGACTACTTGGACTTGGAGGAGAAGCTTAAATGGCATCCGTGAACAAAGTGATACTGATCGGCAATCTCGGCCGTGATCCCGAGACGCGCTACATGCCCAACGGCGAAGCAGTCACGAACATCACCGTCGCCACCTCGGAAACCTGGAAAGACAAGACCAGCGGCGAGAAACAGGAAAGGACCGAATGGCACCGCGTGACCTTCTACAGGCGACTGGCCGAGATCGCAGGCGAATACCTGAAGAAGGGATCGCAGGTGTACATCGAGGGACGGCTCGAGACGCGCAAGTGGCAGGACAAGGACGGCAAAGACCGCTACACCACCGAAATCATCGCCAACGAAATGAAGATGCTCGGCAGCCGCTCGGGCCAGGGCGAGCCTGCGAACCGTGAAGCGCCGACGGACAAGGAGGCGAAACCCGCCGTGGCGAAGCCTGCCGGCAAATTCGACGATCTGGACGACGATATTCCGTTCTGAATGGCAGGGACGAATATTCGACGGCGCAGCATGCTGACGAGCGGCGCGCTCGCGGCGCTCGCCTGGCTCGCCGCCGCTGCCGGTCTGAGCAGGCCCAATCCGGGTCTGGCGCAGCAGTGGAACCGGGCGGCGTTCGAAGCCGCGGACATGAACGAGGCGCTCAGGGCGTTGGGGGCGGCAAACGCGGTGGAAAGCAAGGCGGTGCGGTTCGCGAATCCGACCCCCGAGGTTGCCGATAACGGCGATGCCGTGCCCATAGCGGTCGCAAGCGCGATCCCCGGCACGCGCTCGATCGCCGTCCTGGTGGAGAAGAACCCCACGGTGCTCTCAGCGCGCTTCGACATTCCGGCGGGTACCGAGGCGTTCGTTTCCACGCGCATAAGGATGGGCGCGAGCTCGGCAGTCGTCGCGCTCGTCGGAGCTGGCGGCAACTACTATTACGCGCGCAAACAGATCGAGGTCGAGCAGTGCGGCTGCGGTGCCTGAGTCTTGCCTGTCTCGGCTGTCTCAGCCGCGCGAGCTGATCCCGCGCACGCGGAAAACGCAAATGGGCGAACCGATACGCATCCGCGCCACCGTGGCCGGCGGGTTGGTGGAAGTGAGAATCGTGATGCCGCATGCGATGGAAACTGGGCGCCGCACGGACGCAAAGGGCGAAGTCATCCCGGCGCACTTCATCCGGAACGTCAGCGTGGAACACAACGGCAAGGTCGTTCTCACCGCGCAGTGGGGGGCAACGGTGGCGAGAAACCCCTTCCTGCACTTTCGCTTCCAGGGCGGCAGGCCGGGCGACACCATCGCGGTCTCCTGGACCGACAACCGCGGCGACCGGCGCAGGGACGAAGCCGCGATCGAGTGAGAAATGAGTTGGAAATGGGGGTCAGACCCCATTGAAATCGCGCGCTGCCGGCCTTATTTTCGCCGGGGATTTCAAGATTTTTCCTGTATAATCACTGCTTTGAGTTGGAGGTCCAGATGCCGATCTACGAGTACCGTTGCTCCTCCTGCGGGTTCCAAAAGGAATACTTGCAGAAAGTCACCGACCCGCTGTTGACCGACTGCCCCGACTGCGGGCAGCGCTCGCTCAACAAGATGGTGACGGCGGCGGGGTTCCAACTCAAAGGCTCGGGCTGGTACGCGACCGACTTCAAGGGCCCTGCCAAGCCGGGAGCGGACAAAGCCAAGCCGGCAAACGACGAAACGGCGAAATCCGAACCGGCAAAGTCCGAAGCGACGAAATCCGAATCGGCAAAATCCGATGCCCCCGCGTGCGGCGCGGGCGGCTGCGCGGCGCGTCCGGCAGCGGAAAGCCGGGGGTGAGTCCCGCCGCAAGACCCACCGCGCGCAGGGCAACGGTCCCTTGCGCAACGGCGCGCCGGTCGCCGTAA
This sequence comes from Betaproteobacteria bacterium, assembly GCA_016189945.1. Classification (GTDB taxonomy): domain Bacteria; phylum Pseudomonadota; class Gammaproteobacteria; order Burkholderiales; family SG8-39; genus JACQTO01. The sequence goes on along the minus strand of JACPRN010000266.1, from coordinate 3,499 downwards.
GCGAATCTGCCGGGGACAGCGTGCGGCTCGCGCATGAGGGTCCCATCCCATGAAGAAATATCTCATTACCGGGTTGCTGATCTGGATTCCGCTTGCGATCACCCTCTGGGTGCTGCAGCTCATCGTCAGCTCCATGGACCATTCGCTCGACCTGCTGCCGCCGCTGCTCCATCCCGACAAGCTGCTCGGTTTCAGGATTCCGGGCCTGGGCGCTCTGCTTACCCTGCTGATCGTCTTCGGGACCGGGATATTCGCCTCGAACATACTCGGCCAGCGCATCGTGTTGACCTGGGAGCGGATGGTCGGCCGCATTCCCGTCGTGAAGTCGATATACACCGGGGTGAAGCAGGTGAGCGACACGCTGTTCTCGCCCGGCGGACAGGCGTTCAGGAGGGCGCTGCTGGTTCAATACCCGCGCGAGAGAAGCTGGACCATAGCTTTCTTGACCGGCCAACCCGGAGACGAGGTTGCGCAGCACCTGCCCGGGACGTATGTGAGCGTGTATGTACCGACGACGCCCAACCCGACCTCGGGTTTTTTTCTGATGATGCCGACGAGCGAAGTGGTGGAACTCGACATGAGCGTGGACGAGGCGCTCAAGTACGTGATCTCCATGGGTGTCGTCCCGCCGCGCAAGCCGAGGAAAAAGATGTAGCGCGGCGCGCCGGCGCAGCGCCGGCGCGCCGCGTCTTCTCTCGCCAGCTCCCAATCCACATTCTTTGCACATTACCGACGATGCGAACCCACTACTGCGGCCAGGTTAATGCCTCGCTTCTCGGCCATACGGTCAGCCTGTGCGGATGGGCGCATCGGCGCCGCGACCACGGCGGCGTCATCTTCATCGATCTGCGCGACCGCGAGGGGCTGGTGCAGGTCGTCTGCGATCCCGATCGGCCGCAGACCTTTGCCGGTGCGGAAAAGGTGCGCAACGAATACTGCCTGCGCGTGGTCGGCGCCGTGCGGCGCCGGCCGGAGGGCACGCAGAATCCGGATCTCGCCACCGGCGAGGTCGAGGTCCTGGCCCACGACCTGGAGATCCTGAACCCCTCGGTGACCCCGCCCTTCCAGCTCGACGAGGAGAACCTCTCGGAGAATGTGCGCCTCACGCACCGGGTCCTCGACCTGCGCCGGCCGCAGATGCAGAAGAACCTCATGCTGCGCTACCGCGTGGCGATGGCGGTGCGCCGGTTCCTCGATGCGCAAGGGTTCATCGACATCGAAACGCCGATGCTCACCAAGTCGACGCCCGAAGGCGCGCGCGACTATCTGGTTCCCTCGCGGGTGAACCCGGGGCAGTTCTTTGCGCTGCCGCAGTCGCCGCAGCTCTTCAAGCAGCTTCTGATGATCGCGGGCTTTGACCGCTACTACCAGATCACCAAGTGCTTCCGCGACGAGGACCTGAGGGCCGATCGCCAGCCGGAGTTCACCCAGATCGATGTCGAAACGGCGTTCCTCGGCGAGGAGCAGATCCGCGCCATCATGGAGACGATGATCCGCAAGGTGTTCAAGGAGATTCTCGACGTCGACCTTCCGGACCCGTTCCCGGTGATGACCTACGCCGACGCGATGCTGCGCTACGGCTCGGACAAGCCCGACCTGCGCGTGCCGCTTGTCTTCACCGAGCTGACCGACGTCATGAAAACGGTCGAGTTCAAGGTCTTCTCGGCGCCGGCGAATTCCGCCGACGGGCGAGTCGCCGGGCTGCTCGTCCCGGGCGGCGGCGTGATGACGCGCGGGGAGATCGACGCCTGCGGCGAATTCGTCGGCATCTATGGCGCCAAGGGCCTCGCGTACATCAAGTTCAACGAGGCCGAAAAGGGGCGTGCAGGGCTGCAATCGCCGATCGTCAAGAATCTGTCGGAGGCCGCGCTCGGGGCGATCCTCGAGCGCTCGGGCGCGAAAAACGGCGACCTGATGTTCTTCGGCGCGGGAAAGGCCAAAGTGGTGAACGATTCGCTCGGGGCGCTGCGCGCGAAGATCGGACACGAGCGCGGTTTCGTTAGAGCCGGCTGGCAGCCGCTTTGGGTGGTGGATTTTCCCATGTTCGAGCGCGACGAGGAGGAAGGCCGCTGGGCGGCCATGCACCATCCGTTCACCTCGCCCAAGGACGGCCACGAGCAGTTCTTCGCCAGCGACCCTTCAAAGGCCCTTGCCAAAGCCTACGACATGGTGATGAACGGCTGGGAAATCGGCGGCGGCTCGGTGCGGATTCACCGCGAACAGGTGCAGTCAGCGGTGTTTCGGGCGCTGGCGATCGGGCCCGAGGAAGCGCGCCAGAAATTCGGCTTTCTGCTCGATGCGCTGAAGTACGGCGCCCCGCCGCACGGCGGAATCGCGTTCGGCCTGGACCGGATCGTCACCCTGATGGCAGGGGCGGAATCGATTCGCGACGTGATCGCGTTTCCGAAGACCCAACGCGCGCAATGCCTGCTCACGCAGGCGCCCTCGCCCGTGGACGAAAAACAGTTGCGCGAGCTGCATATCCGGCTCAGGCAGGTGGAAAAGTCGTAGGCCGAAGGGTTCGGAGGCAGCCGGGGTGGCTTTCGGTCTTCATCAATCTCAACGGTCTTGCGCGGTTGCGTGCAACCGCGCAAGACCGTTGCGACAGAATAAAGGCGAAATTCTCACCACCATCGTCAATCTACGCTCCTGAAGTCATGCGCAAGCCGGATTCCCCGCGATACAAGATCCCGATTTCGGTGCTGGTGGTCATCCACACGCCGGCGCTCGAGGTGCTCCTGATCGAGCGCAACGGCTGGCCCGGGTTCTGGCAGTCGGTGACCGGGAGTCTCGCGCGCGAAGACGAAACGCTCGCGGAGGCCGCGGTGCGCGAAGTGCGCGAGGAGACCGGAATCGATGCTGCGCGATACCCCCTCAAGGACTGGAACATCCGCAACCGCTTCGAGATATTCGCCAGGCGCCGCGGGCGTTACGCGCCCGGCGTCACCCATAACACCGAGAACGTTTTCGGGCTCACCGTTCCGGCGCCGCTGCCGGTCGTGCTCGCGCCGGAAGAGCACCTGCAATACCAGTGGCTCCCGTGGCGCGAGGCCGCGGCTAAATGCATCTCCTGGAGCAATCGCGAGGCGATCCAGCTCCTGCCCCGCATGACGGGCTGTGCCGGCTGAGCCGCATAGCGAGCTTGCCCTCAGGCGTAAAGATGTTGCATGCTGTTCTCATGCATCCGGGTCACTTGCCGGCACCGCGCGCGCTTCTGTGCAGTCTGACGGCTGCGCTCGCGGTCTCGGCGAACGCTGCGCTGGCGCAGAACGCCCACGTCAGCGTCGCGCGCGAAGGCGATTTTGTCGTCGTGTCGGCCAGTGCCGACATGCCGGTGGAGAGGCGTATCGCCTGGGAAGTGCTCACCAACTACGAGCGCTACACCGAATTCATTCCACACTTGCGCGTTTCACGCGTGGTGTCGCGCGGCGATGGGAAGCTGGTGCTCGAGCAGCAGGGCGAATTTCGCTTTCTTTTTTTCAGCCGGCCCATGGATCTC
>JACPRN010000263.1 GCA_016189945.1 Betaproteobacteria bacterium | reverse complement strand
AACTCACCTGGGCACGCCGAGCCTGCCGGCGGGGGTGAGGCCGCCTCGAAGGTCGCCGGGCGGTCCCGCCTGAATCGAACTCAGTTGACGAAAATCAAGATTCCCGCGCCGGCCGACTGCAAGACTTTTCACGCCCAGCCGTGGCGAATCCGGCTTGAATGCGTGTCGGTATTTCCTCGGCGCCTTGCGAAGGAGCGTAACCTCATGAAGCAATTTTCCTGGACCGACGATCTGCGCACGGGAAACCCGCTCATCGACGGCGATCACCGCAAGCTGGTCACCTTGATCAACGCTCTATTCAAAGCGATGGAAAGCGCTCAGGCGAACGATGCCTTGCACAAGGCCATGAACGATCTCATCGCGGGCACCAAAGAACATTTCGGCCGCGAAGAAGCAGAAATGGAGCGCATACGATACGTCGCGTCGCTTGCGCATGAATCCGAACACGCCAAACTGACAAGACAGATCGTCGAGCTGAAGGCGATGCTGGATTCCGGCGGAAGGATCAACACGCCAGCCGTCGCGGATTTTCTCAGTGAATGGCTACGCGCGCACATTGTCACGGCGGACATGAAATTGGCCGCCGCCCTTAAGCAGGAGGCGCGCGCGGCCTGAGCGTCAATCCGAAGCACGCGGGTACGAGGGTTTCAGCAGCAATCGGGAGCAAGGAAGTGAATCAAGACTTCCTCATGTCCGTCGTACCTGGATGAGTGGCCTTGGAATCCTCCCACGGCCTGATCTTCGCCAATTTGGCCCGCAACGCATCCTTGGCGACTTCCGTGTCGTAGCGCGCTTGACCGCGCAGCCAATAACCATCGGAGAGTCCGAAAAAACGACATAGGCGCAAGTCGGTATCGGCGGTGATGCCACGCTTACCCGCCACGATATCGCCGATGCGCTGTGCGGGCACGCCGATTTCCTTCGCCAGCCGATATTGCGTAATGCCCATTGGCTTAAGGAATTCTTCCAACAAGGTTTCGCCGGGATGGATGGGCGGCAATAGCTTTTTGCGCATGTTCGGTCACCGTCAGTGGTAGTCCACAATCTCCACGTCCTCCGCGTCACTGCCCGTCCAACGGAAACATACGCGAAACCGGTCGTTCACGCGGATGCTATGTTGGCCCGCACGATCGCCTTTCAGGGCTTCCAGTCGGTTGCCCGGCGGTACACGCAGGTCATGCAATCGGCCAGCTTGATTCAACTGCTCAAGCTTGCGACGCGCTGTCGCCTCGATGGCGACAAAGCGGCGAACACGCTGTCGGTTGAACAAGGCTTCCGTGTCCGCGCACTGAAACGTCTTGATCACGCACCGATAGTAACGACGATCGTGATTAACGTCAACCATGACTATCGGCGGCCGGCAACATCATCTTGCTCCCCTCAGTGGTGCCTTGCGTTGCCCCGATCCGCGGTCTATAGTTGCGGCATCGGGGAGAAGAGGGGGCAGGCACGTGCGATTCGCCCGCCTGTTCGGGGTTGCGTGTCTACTATGGCTGCAGGCCGCCTGGGCGCAGTCGGGTCTGCAACTGCCCGAGGTTCCCGCCGACCACAATTTCACCCAGGACTATGCGCGCCTGCTTTCGCCCTCGGCGCGCTCGAGCATCGGCGAGGTGCAGCGGCGCGCGTTCGAGCAGCACGACACTCCCATCATGGTGGTCACCGTCAGCTCGATGGCGCAATACGGCGCGGCGGGCTATTCGATCGAGCGCTTCGCGTACGAGTGGTTCAACAACTGGCAGATCGGCAAGCGCGGGCGCTCCGGCGAGCTGGTCAATCGCGGCATGCTGCTGCTGGTGAGTTACGGCGACCGCAAGGCGCGCATTGAACTGGGTGCCGATTGGGGCCGGCGCTGGGACGCGCAGGCCGCTCGCGTGATGGACGGCAGCATCGTTCCTCAGTTCAAGAACGGAGATTTTTCCGCGGGCGTGGCGGAAGGCGTGAGCGCACTTGGCGAGATCGCGCGCAAGGGCCCCGATGGGGCGCCGTTTCAGGACAAGATCTCGGGCGTGCTGGGCGGGGGCGGTGGTGACCTGATGAATCCGCTGCCGAAATGGGCGGCGATCGCGATGTTCGCGGTTGGCCTCATTCTTGTGCTCGCCTCCTTCGCCGCAGGCCCGAACAACAGCCGGACCTTGCTGCTTGTCGGGGCCGGTCTCATGGTCGCGGCCTTCCTGCTGTGGGTCATCCTGCTCGCGCTGCTGTTCCTGTTCGGGCGCAGCTCGGGCGGCAGCGGCTCTTCCAGCAGCGGCGGGTTCTCCAGCAGCGGCGGGTTCTCCAGCGGCGGCTTCTCCGGCGGCGGCGGGGCCAGCGGGAGCTGGTAGCGGCGCACGATGCTTTCCATGCATGCCGCCAAAGCCGTCGATCAACGCGCGCGCGAGGAGATCGAGCGTGCGGTCGCCGAGGCCGAGACGCTCACCTCGGCCGAGCTCGTCTGCGCGATCGCCACGGAGTCCGGGCGCTACGACCGCGCCGAATCCCTGATCGGTTTTGCGCTCGCGCTCGTCGCTTTGTCGCTCGCGCACGTGGCGCTGGCAGAGCCCGCCGCAGACTGGATGTCGGGCCCGAGCCTCGCGTTGGGCTGGGAGACGGCGGCAGCCGTGCTCGGGTTCATCGCCGGCAGCGTTCTCGCGAGTTATGTGCACCCGCTGCGCCGGATGGTCGTCGGCGCAAGGGAAATGGAGCAAGAGGTGCAGCGCGCGGCGAGGAGCGTGTTTGCGCAGGCCTCGGTCGCCCTGACGCGCGGCGGTACCGGCGTGCTCATCTATGTGTCGCTGTTCGAGCGCATGGTGCTGATCCTTGCGGACAGCCGTGCCTACCAGGCGCTGGGCGCGGCGAGCGTCGAATCGCTGCGGGATTTGGCGGTGCAGCATCTGCGCCGGGGCGAATACGTCGAAACCTTCATCCGCACGTTGCGCGCGGCCGGCGAACGCCTGGCGGCGAGCCTGCCCGCACAAAGACAGTCCAATCCCGACGAGCTTTCCAACAAGGTGCTGGTTTTCCCCGTCCGCCCATAGCGCTTGGCCGGACCGGTCTTTCCTAGCCATATTGATGCGCAATTGCCGGCGGTTCATCGCCGGGCCCTATCGATGGTGCGGTCGCCTTCGCGGAAAGATCCTGCGCAGCAGGCGCGATTCGGCGTCACCCTACGCGGCCGCCACCGCCTGCGGCAATACCTTGATGACGACCGGGCAGCTTCCGGTGACGGTGCAGGGTTCGACGCGTTTCTTGACCGCTTGGGCCGACCACCGGCGCCGCGCGGCAGTATCTGTCTGTCCCTGCTGCGCCGCGGTCGGCGGAATGGGTCTGCCCTCGGCAATCAGTTTCTCGACCCGCCGCAAGCCGAGCAAGGCAGCGCCAAGCGCGCCGTTCAACTGGCCAAGGCCGTCCGGCGCGACTTTGAGCTTCGACTTGAGGTTGTCTTCCAGCGCGTTCACCATCGCCGCGTTTCGCGTCATGCCCCCGGCAAGCATATAACCCGGTTCGAGCCCGACGCGGCGCATGAGCTGCACTGCGCGGCCGCCAAGCGCCACCATTGCGCCCATCATGATGTCTTCGGCGGGAATGCCGTTCGCGAGATGGTTGATCACTTCGGACTCGGCGAACACGGCGCACACGCTGCTCACCTCCACCGGTTTGGTGGAGCGAATCGCATAAGGACCGATGTCGTCGGTAGTCAATCCGAGATAGCGCGCGGTCTTTTCCAGGAAGGCGCCGGTGCCGGCAGCGCACTTGTCGTTCAGGCGAAACGCCTTCACCCGGCCCTGCGCATCGATCTTGAGCGCCTTGATGTCCTGGCCGCCGATATCGAGCAGGGTCCGCGTCTCCGGGAACAGGTGCACTGCGGCTTGCGCGTGCGCCGTGAGCTCGGTGATCTGCGTGTGACGAAACGGCGCCGTGTAGCGTCCGTAGCCGGTCGCGGCAACATAGGCAATCACCGAGCGCTCGAGCCTGCTCGCCTTGAGCAGTTCCTCGAATACGCCCTCGGCCGCCTGTGCCAGCTTGAACCCGGTGCGGCGCACTGCGGTGCCGACCACCTCGCGGTTGCCGTTCAGCGCTATCGCTTTGGTGTAGGTCGATCCGATGTCGATGCCTGCAACGTGTACGTGTGGCATTTTCTCCTCCTAGGCGGCAGCGAGCGCCGTCTGTGCTTGATCCTCTGATTGCACCCCGAATGCGCGGTCGTGAGCAAAAAGCGCCGCCCCAAGCGCGCCGCAGAAATGCGCATCGGGGCTGACGTTGATTGGCGCACCGACCGCCTGCTCGATGAGCTTCACCACGGCGACGTTGCGGCTCACTCCGCCGGTAAAAGTCACCTCCGACTCGATGCCGACGCGGCGCGCGAGCGACACGCAGCGGCTGGTGATCGCCTGGTGCACCCCCATCAACACGTCCTCGGGCAGCAAGCCCTTGGCAAGATGGCTGATGATTTCGGATTCGGCGAAAACCGTGCAGGTCGTGGTGATGCGCACCGGGTTCTGCGATTTCAATGCCAGCGGCCCGAGATCCGCGAGCGACATCTCCAGTGCGTAGGACGCAGCGCCGAGAAAACGGCCGGTGCCCGCGGCGCATTTGTCGTTCATGGTGAAATCGCCCACTTGGCCGTCGGGCTTCACGCGGATCGCCTTGGTATCCTGGCCGCCGATATCGATCACGGTCCGCGTTCCGGGGAAAAGCGCTATGGCGCCGCGCGCATGGCAACTGATTTCGGTCACCTGCTCGTGGCCGAAGGTGACCTTGTAGCGACCGTAACCGGTGCCGGCGATACGGAGCACCTCGCCTTCGGTGATGTCGGCGTTTTCGAGCGCGGCACGAAAGGCGTCCTGCGCGACGGTCGCCATGCTGGTCTCCATGTCGAGCAGCGCGCGCCCGACGATGGTCTTGTTCCTGTCGATGATGATCGCTTTGGTTTGCGTCGATCCGACGTCCACCCCGGCAACGTATTTCATGCGGCCCTCCCGGCCTCGGCGGCGATGGTCTTGCGGTCCCCGGGTGGAGGCACGCCGCGCTGGTTCAGCGCTTCGAAGAATGCGTCCACGCGGTTCTTGATCTGGGCATCCGACCAGTAGCGCGGATCGATGAGATCGGACTCGATGTAGAGGCTCGGCACGGCAAGGCGCTTGTTCAGGTAATCGCGCGTGTCGGCCATTCCCGACGAGACGAAGCGGCAGCTCTTGATGCCGTGGAAGACGATCCCGTCCACCGCGTAGTCCCTGATCTGCTGTTCGAGCCGTTCGTGGGCGAAGAACTGGTTCGAGAGGCCGCGCTGCGCGGCAAGCGCGGTGATTTCGGCCAGGCTTTCGAGCGGGCGCGACGTGTCGTAGACCAGTTCGCCGGCATCCATCCCGCCTGCGGCAAAGGTCAGGTAGTCGGAATAGGCAAATACGCCGCCCCAGGTTTCGAACAGCTCGACCAGGCGCCGCATCGAGACATAACAGGGGGTGCCGGAGAAGAGCAGCCGGAAGCGTTCCTCGGCAACGCGACCTTCGCCGCGTGCCACCTTGGCCTTGAGCTGTCGCTCGAGCCGGCGCATGAACTCGACGCCCTCGGGTGCGCCGCGGTACACATTCATGATGCCGATGTAGGTGAGGCCGTCGAGCATCGCGTTATAGGGCGCAGGGCACATGCGGTTGAGCGCCATCACGTTGTTCCAGTGAAACACCATCTGGTTCACCCGTTCCTCGACCTCGGCCAAGCGGTCTATGTCGAAGCGCTTGCCGGTGATCTTCTCGCATTTTTCGATCAGGTCGCGGAACTGCGCCTCGACCCAGCGCGAATCGGCTGCATGCTGTGCATCGCCCGGCCGAACGCGCCAATTGGTCGCGCGCTGCCCGGGGAGGTCGAGCACGAAAGTGGGTACCTTCAGCCAGCGCTCCCAGATCTCGGCCCACTTGATAAAAGTGCTGCACATGTTCGAGGCGATCGCAAGGTGAGCCTTGGGAATGCGCCCGACCGGATGCTCGTTCTCCTTCAACATCAACCCGACATCGGCTTTCACGTAGGAACAGACGTCCGGCGACATGCCGTAATCTTCGGAAAGGCGTATGTATTCGCCGGAGGCCTTGCGCACGCCGGTCTGCAGCGAATTGATCTCCGGGAACACAAGCTGGAAATCGAACGCGCGCAGGATTTCGACGGCGTTGCCCATGACGAAGACGTTGGCGACGTGCTGGCCGCGCCGCGGTGCTTCTGCCAGGCCCGCGTACCAGTCCTTGATCAAACGTTGACCTTCGACGCGCGGGTCGAAGTCTGCCGCAGCGACCGTGCCCGCCGGCGCGGCTTCGAGAATTTCAGTGGTCATGCCAGTTCCTCCAATCAGGCGAGCGCGAACAAAAGGGATTCGGCGAAGGTTTCGACCTGCATCGCCATTTGCTCGAACGAAGTCATCTTCTCCTCGAACTCGAGCACGAGGTATTGGATCCCGGCCTGATCGAGGTGCTTGGACCAGGCGAGCTGCTCGTCCAGACCCGGCTCGCAGAACTTTGCCGCCGTGAGGATTGCCGCATCGGCTTTGCTCGAGCGCATCATCTCCATCAGGTAGCCCTCCTTGGTCTTGCGCTCGTCGTGCTGCACCGGGCTCGCCGCGGAGCGTTCGACAAAGCTCTCGGCGAGCGCCCAGACCGGGTCGCCCGACTCCGGCACGTCTTGAGTGAACCAACGCAGCCCGACCAGCAGATCGTCATCGACCACGAAGCAGGCGTCGTCGATGGTTTCGAGCATCTCGAGCGGCGGTTGCTCGCAGAAGCCGCCGAGGAACACGACGCGCGGCTTGTCCTGCGCCGGGAGGCTGCGGTGGCGGATCAGATCGATGGCCTGATCGAGGATCGCGTTGTGCTCCTCGCGGGGCATGCGCGTGCCGGCGCGCATCAGCAGGTAGGATTCGGCGCAGCTTACTTTCCAGGGTTCGTCGCGGCGGATGGCATAAAGCTCGCGCAACAGACGCCGATTCTCGTTGTAGATGCGGATGCTCCGGCGCAGCGCTTCGTCGCTGATGACATGCCCGACTTTGCGCTCGAGGTCGGCGCGCAGCCGCTGGTATTCGGCGGCGATGTAGCGCGTCGCTCCCCGTGAATTCACGTTTTGCGGCAGATACAGGATCTGCGCGAGTTGTTCGGGAAGATTGCGCGACCAGATGCCGGCCAAGTGCTTGGCTGCGTCGCAGATGGGATGGGTGACGAATCCGGTCAGATCCTGCAGCGTGCCGTTCAATCCCAGCTCGGTGGTCGAGCGGCAGATGGAGCACACGAACGAGCCCATGCGCGCATCCGCGTGTTTCAGTTCGAGCTTGTTCCCGCCTCCCAGGATGTTGACCGGCAGCAGGCCGCCCGCATGGGCGATCTCTTCGGGGAAATAGACGGGAAAATGCCCAATGGTGCCGCTGAAGCCTTCGGGCAGCGAGTCTTTGCCAGGAACGCTGTTATCGCGGGCGGCCGCGTGGCATCGTTCCAGCAAGTCAGTAAGCTCAGCCTCGTTTTCCGGTGCAAGGCGTGTTAACACGATAAGTCTCCTCTCTGGTAGATATGCACTATAATGCATTAGCTTGCCATGCATGTGCATTATATAACATATCGCAGGTAAAAGATGTCCGCAATATGAATGTTTGAGGTTTTTGACATATGTCAAATGACGGGAGCCCCGTGAAACGATCCCGTTCGGACAGCTCTGAGGCGTCCCGCTCGCGGAACTGGGATGATGGCGCGCACGCGGGCCGGCGAACCTCAAGCGCGCAAGCACGCGAACCAGGCGGCTGCTCTGGAACCGCGCTCAGGCGATACCTATCAGGCCGCAATCCCTTCGTGCGCCGCCACCGGCCGGCCGCGGTAGAGGTGCGACAGGGGCTCGAAGATGAACCTGTCGCCCAGGGCGAAAAGCACCACGATCGCCAGGCAGGTGGCGAAGATCATCGGCGTGTCCGCCGTCTCCTCGGCCTGGTACATGAGGTGCCCGAGCCCCGATTTCGATCCGAACACTTCGGCGATCAGGGCGATCTTCCAGGCCACCCCGCTGCTCATGCGCATTCCGGCGATCACGAACGGGTACAGAAGCGGCCATACGGCCTTCCTGAAAGTCCGGGGGTTGGAGCGCGTGAAGCTGGTTGCCATTTCGATGAACTCGCGGTCGATCTCCTTCAGTCCCTCGCTCACGTTGACCAGGCAAAAGGGCAGGAGCACCGCCACCTGGACGAAGATCACCGCGGCGTTCGAGATGTCGAACCACACGATCGCGAGCAGCGCCCAGCCGATGGAGGGAAACGACACCAGAAAGGGCTTGATGCGGCCGTGGACGATGTCGCGCGCCAGCGGCCGGTAATGCGCAAGGAGCGCGAGCGCACTGCCCAGAGCCGTCGCCGCGATCACCGCGGCGACCACGCGCAGCGTGCTCGATAGCGTGTGCAACAACAGCGCCGGATCGGTGAAAAGGCGCGCCAGCGTTTTCCCGACCGCGAGCGGCGAAGGAAAGATGTATTCGGGCACGCGCTTCGAATAGAGCCACCAGGCGATGAGCGCCGCCACGACAAGACCATCGCCCAGGGCGTGGTCGAGCACCCGGCGCCGCGTGCTCCAATCGCCTTCGGAATTACGCCTGTCCGGCATATTGCCTGCGCAGACGGTCCTGAAGCGGCGAGAAGGCGAAACGGTCGGTCGCATACACGACCATGATGATCACCGCGATGATGGCGAAGATCATGTCGATCCGGTATTCCATGCGCGCCCGGTTGAGCAGGAACCCGTAGCCCGCGGCTCCGCCGAAGAGCTCCACGGTGAGCGAAATGATCCAGGCGACACCGAAGGTGATCCGCAGCGTCGCCGCCACATAGGGAACCAGGAGCAGGAGCGTGATCTTCGTGAAATGGCGGATCCTCCGGCGGCCGAAGCTCGCCGCCATCTCGATGATCTCGGCGTCCATCTGGTGGAATCCCTCGCGCAGGTTCGTGATCACCAGGGGCAGCAGCACCGCGGTCATCGCGAAGACGACGGTGAAATCGTTGATCCCGAACCAGATAATCGCGAGGAACGTCCACCCCAGTGCTGAGAACGAGTTCATGAATCGATTGACCCGCTCGTGGACGAGCAACCTCGTGAAGGCGAGGTAATACGCCGCGCCCGCCAGGAGCATGCCGATCGCGAAAGCCGCCGCGAGCGCCGCGACGACGTGCAGCGCCGAGGCCAATCCGTGCATCAGGTACTTGTCCGTGGTGAAGAGTTCCAGGATTCGGCTGCCGACCGCGGGCGGCGAGGGGAGGACGTAGGGCGGAACAAAGCCCGCGGCGAGCGCCCAGAGCGCGAGCACGGCTGCGCTGAAGACGTGCGCGGCAAGCGCCGGGGTCATGTCGAAGACGACCCGCCCGGATCCATCATCGGCGCGCCGCCTACTTCTGAATGGCGCCTGACCAGATCACTTCAGTGACTTCCGGCACCCTGTCCAGGGCGCCGATCTTCTTCGACGCTTCCCAGCTCTTCCTCAAGCCGACGATGTCGTTCGGGCCGAGCGCGTAGGGGATGTCGCCGAATTCCTTGAACCACATGGTGAAGTACGCCGGATCGATGTTCTGCTGCGCGCCCACCGCCTTGAACACTTCGCCCGGGTTGGCGCGCACATAGGCCATTGAATCCTGCAGCAGCTTGAGGAACGCCCGGTAGGCGGCCGGTTTCGCGTTCAGCCGCTCGGTGTAGGCCGCCAGCACGAGCGAGGGCACCTGCACGCCGAACAGCTTGTAGCCCTCTTCCTGGACCTTCACCAGCGAGCGGAAACCGCCGCTCTGCTTGGCCTTGAAGATCTGCGCGTGAACCAGCGTCGCGGCGTCGATGCGGCCGGATTCGAGCGCGGCAGGCAGCGCCGGCGCCGGCAGCTCGACAAAGCGGAAATCCCCCTTGTCCAGATCGACGTTGAAGCCGAGCTTCAGCGCCAGGACCTGGCGGACATTGGTAAATCCGCCCGAGTTCAGTCCGTAGGTCCCGATGGTGCGGCCCTTCAGGTCGGCGAGCGTCCGGTAGGGGCTGGATTCCTTCACCCAGATATTCGCGCCGTCGCCGTCGCGCGGATAGCGGTTGCTGATGGCGATGATGTTCATCGGAATGCCCTGGTCGCGCGCCCGCGGCACCGAGATCGAGGCGGTATGGACGACGTCGTATTGGCGCGTGGCCGGCGCCTGGTTCAGGCCGGCGATGCCGAGAAACGAGAACTCGATCGTCACCAGATCGGATTTCACCTTTCCGCTCTGGATGGGATAGACCGCCGCGATGAACACCGGGTCCTGCTGGTTGGCGAACTTGATCGTGTCCTTTGCCGCCGCGTGGCGGGGCAGGGCGGCGGTCATTGCGATGGCGACTAGCGTGACAAGGGATTTGAAATTGAGCATTGATTTCTCCATCTAAAAGCGGGAATTTCGCGGTGGGGATCAAGATTCATGCGTTTCCAGCGTGCGCATCATGTCTTCGAGCCGCTGACGAATCGCCGCCAGTTCGGCATTTGCGCGCACATCCCGCGGGCGGGGTTGGTCCACCGGAATGATCTCGCACACCCGGGAGGGTTTTCCGGTGAGCACGATGATGCGGTCGGCGAGCAGCACCGCCTCCTCGACGTCGTGCGTCACGAACACGATCGTCTTTGCAGTCTTGCCCCAGATCGAAATGATCTCGTTCCGGAGCCGCCCCCTGGTGTTGATGTCGAGCGCCGAAAACGGCTCGTCCATGAGGATGATTTCCGGCTCGACGATCAGGGCGCGCGCGATCGCCACGCGCTGGCGCTCGCCGCCGGAGAGCATCGACGGAAATTTTTGCGCATCGCGCGAAAGCCCGACCAGATCGAGGAGCGCAAGGGCCTTGGTCCTGAGCGCGTCGCGATCCGGGCGCTCGAAACGCAATTCGGCAGCGAGCATCACGTTCTCCACCGCGTTTCGCCAGGGAGCGAGCCGGGGAGACTGGAACACGTAGGACAGGCTCTGCCACGCGGTCGCCGGCGCCTGGCCGTGGACCGAAATCTCGCCGCTGTCGCGCTCGAGAAGCCCGCCAATCAGGCGCAACAGCGTCGATTTCCCGCAACCGCTCGGACCGACGATGCAAAGGAACTCGTTTTTCTCGACCGAGAACGACAATTCCCGGTAGAGCGGCTGCCCCCCGAGTTGCACGCCGAGCCGATCGATTCGTATCGCCGGCGAGGCCGTCCCGCTTCTCGCTGCGGCGTCGTTCCTTGGGCGGGCTTGATCGAGCGTCAAAGTGTCCACTGGTTCGACTGCGTTCGCGCGTTCGTGCTAGGTTGTGTGCTCCGCCGCCTCGCGCCGCGGATCAATGGGCGTGCGGATCGGGGTGCGCGCCTCGAGCGCCTCGCCCGCGGCAAAGCAAAGCTCTTCACCGAAGCGGCCTGCGGCGATCTGCACCCCTACCGGCGCACCGCGGGCGAGACCGGTCGGGACCGCGAGGCTCGGCAATCCGAGGATCGAAATGCCGACCAACGGGCAATATGCGTCGAGCATCTCATGCACCGCCTTTTCTCCCCGCTGATCGGCATCGATGGGCAGGGGAAGCTGCCACGACACCGGCATGAGCAGCAGAGGATACTGTTCGAGAAACAGCGTCACCTCGCGCAATATCGATGCGCGCCGGCTAAGGGCTTCGATGTATCCCGCGCCGTCGAGGCGCGGGGCGTAGGTGAGGGTCGCAGCGCGCGCCCGGCGCACCGCCTCATCGCCAAAGCGGTCGATCGCCGACTGCGGGCCGGATGCCTCTTCGGTCATCACCAGCGCGAAAAAGAGTTTGGCGGCCTCCTCCAACCTGGGCGGCGCGACTTCCTCCACCCGATATCCGGAATCCTCGAGCCAGCGCCCGGCCTCCCGCACCGCTCGTGCGACCTCAGGGGCCACCTTGGCGCCGGGAAGCCCGGTGAGCATGGCGACGCGCGACGGTTTCCTCGCTTCGGGAGGGAAATCTTCGTCGCGCACGGGCACCCACCAGGGATCGCGCGGATCGCGCATCGCCATCGCGCGCAGTCCCGCGCGCAGGTCGCCCACCGAGCGCGCAAGCAGCCCCTGCACGGCGGTGATCTGGCTGGAAAGCGGCCGCTCTGCCGTGGCCGTGCCGTTGAATCCTGGAACGCGCCCGAGGGTCGGCCGTATGCCGTACACGCCGCAGGCGTAGGCCGGATAGCGGATCGAGCCGGCCCGGTCGGAGCCGTGGCCGAGCGTTCCCATTCCGGCGGCAACGGCGGAGGCCGCGCCGCCGCTCGATCCGCCGGGAGTGATGCCGGCGTTCCAGGGATTGAGCGTACGGCCGTGCAGATCGTTATCGGTGAAGTAGCGGGTCGAAAACGCGGGCACGTTGGTGCGCCCGACGACGATCGCGCCGGCCTTCTTCCAGTTCGAAACCGGCGGGCTGTCGTTCGCCGCGATCAGGTCCCTGAACGCGACCACGCCGTTGGTCGTGGGCCGCCCCGCGTAATCGCAGTTGATCTTGATCGTGACCGGAACGCCGTGCAGCGGTCCCGGGACTTCGCCGCGCCGGATCGCAGCATCGGCGCGATCGGCGCCGGCGAGCGCGTCCTCCGGAAAACGATCGACGATGGCGTTCAAATAAGGGTTGACGGCGTCGATCCGCTCAAGACAGCTTCGCGTGACTTCGCGGCAGGAGACCTGCCGCGAGCGGATCGCGCCGGCGATCTCGCGCACCGACCACTTCCAGTATTCGTTGCTCACCCTGCCTCCGGTTCCTTACCGTATGCCCTGGCGCGCCCGCCCGGCCTTCGCCCTACGGCAGCGTCTTCAGCGCCTCGCGCAAGGTCTCGAACATGCGTGCCAGGTGCGCGCGCTCGGAGACGAGCGGCGGGGCGATCGCGAGCGTGTCGCCGCTTGCGCGCAGCCACATGCCCAGATCGAACGCGCGCAGCGAGGCCTCGTAGCCGCGCGCGCCCGGGGCCCCGGGCCGCGGCTCCAGATCGATGCCGGCCGCGAGTCCCACGCTGCGGATGTCCTGCACGAGGCGCTCGCCCTTCAGGGCATGCGCAAGGTCCTGAAAATGGCTCTCCATTTCGCTCGCGCGCGCGAACAGCGCCTCCTTTTCATAAAGGTCGATCGCCGCGCACGCCGCAGCCACGGCAAGCGGATGGCCGGAGTAGGTGTAGCCGTGAAACAGTTCGATGCCCGCGGGCGCATCATTGACGATGGCGTCGTGCACTTCCTGGCGCGCGACGACGCCGCCCAGAGGCACCATGCCGTTGTTGACGCCCTTGGCAAACGTAATCAGGTCGGGCGTGACTCCGAAGCGCTCCGCGGCGGTGGCCGCGCCCAAGCGGCCGAACCCGGTGATCACTTCATCGAAGATGAGCAGAATGCCGTGTCGCGTGCAGATTTCGCGCAGCCGCTCAAGGTAACCCTTGGGCGGCGCGAGCACGCCGCCTGATCCCGCGACCGGCTCGACGATCACGGCCGCGATGTTCGAAGCGTCGTGCAGCGCGATGAGGTTCGTCTCGAGGTAATCGGCGAGGTGCGCGCCCCATTCGGGCTGGCCGCGCGAATACGCCTGATGCTCGCGCGAATAGGTGCTCGGAAGCTGATCGATGCGCGGCAGCAGGTTCGCGGCGAAGGCCTTGCGGTTGGCGGGCATGCCTCCCACCGACATGCCGCCGAAATTCACGCCATGGTAGCCGCGCTGGCGGCCCACGAAGAGCGTCCTCTGCGGCTCGCCGCGCGCGCGGTGATAGGCGAGCGCAATCTTCAGCGCCGTGTCCACCGCCTCCGATCCGGAATTGGCGAAGAACACGCGGTCAAGTCCCGCGGGCATGAGCGATGCAATGCGGGAGGCGGCTTCGAAGGCGACCGGATGGCCCATCTGGAAGGGCGGCGCGTAATCCAGCTCGTCGAACTGGCGCACGATCGCCTGCCTGATCTCCGGCCTGCCGTGCCCGGCGGGAACGCACCACAGCCCGGAGAGCGAGTCGATGATCTCGCGCCCGTCGGCGCTGCGGAAGAAAACGCCCTTCGCGCCAACCAGCAGGCGCGGCGCGGCCTTGAAACTGCGGTTGGCGGTGAACGGCATCCAGTAGTGCCGCAGGTCCAAGGTCGTGTCTGGAAAGTTTCCGCTCATAGCTGCTCGGCCCGGATAATCGAGGCGGAATTATAGGCGGTGGGAGGCGGTGACGTTCAACTTTGCGCAGCTCGATTCGCGGCAAGTGGTTTGGAGCGGCGCCTGCGGCAATATGTCGGCCGCATCGGGTCCGGTCGCCATCGACCAGGGTTTGGAACGTTCACCTCGCCAGCAGGTTGTTTAGCGAGCGCCCGCCCGATAATCGGTATACCGCAAAGTCCTTTGCGTCCACGGTCAGGATATCGCCCACACCGGTCCGCTCGGCTAGCGCGAGGAGGCTGAGATCGGCGAGATCGGGGTTCTGATCCGCGTACTTGCGGTAAAAGCGCTCGATGCGCGATGCGTCGTTCGAGTCCTGCGGTACGACCTGAAGGTTGCGTTGGAGCCACTGCATTATGGCGAGGTGTGCTTTGTGCGTTTCCGAGAGGTACGCCGCTTCGGTGACGACCGGCCAGGTCGTGAGCAGTTCCCCGCGCCAGCTCCGGAAGAAGCGTACAGCCGCTTTATGCCAGGCATCGCCCCGGTGCAGGTAGGCGACGATCGGCCCGGTGTCAACGAGCACGCGCGCGGGCATGACGTGCGCGAACAAGCTCGCTCATGCGGCGGGCAGAGAGGCCCGGGTCAGTCGTTTCGGCCACCCCACAGAGGTCGCGGGTGGCTGCGTAAACCGACCTCGATCGGGGACGCTTCGATTGTGCGAGGCGTTGTTTGAGTGCCTCGCGCACCAGTTCGCTGGTGGAAACGCCGAGGTCGGACGCGAGCGCCTTGACTTGGGCACGGAGCTTGGGATCGATCTTGACGGTCAGCATCTCGAACTCCATTATTACCGTTCGGTATTACAGCACCGAACGGCCCCGTTCGCAACCGCCTGGCGGGATCAGGTGGACACCCTTAGGGCGTGACCAGCTTGCCGCTCCAGCGCCCGGCGAGGTCGCCCGCGCGGACTTCGCCCGCCATTTCACGGCCCGTCACCGTGCCCTTGAAGTGAATCAGGCGGCCGCCATGCAGCAGCGAAAAGCTGATGGCGTCGCTGCGCAAAACAAGCTCGCGCAGGGGCGGCGCATCGCCGCCGATCTGCGCCGAGCCTTCGAGCCGATCGGGCTCCTGCGCGATCTTCAGCGTGATCGGTCTTGGCGACACCGAGCGCGGCACCGCAAGCGCCCAGTTTCCGGCCACACGCGCGGGTACCACGTAGTAGTAGAGGACCGTTCGCGTGGTTCCGCTGATGGCCTGCTTTTCGGCAACGTCGAAAGTGAGCGTCTTGTCGGGCGCCCATGGCGAGAGCGGATAATCGTGCGACACGATGCGCGCTCCCGGCGAGAGCTCCGCGCGCAGCTTGGGCACCAGCCGCGTCACGAAGCGCGGCAGCAGATAGAGCGTCACGATGCTCGCGCCCGACACATCGGCCTCGAACAGATCGCCGGCGAGGAATTTCACCCGCTCTGCCACGCCCTCCGCTTGCGCGTTCTTGTGCGCCAGGTCCACGAGCTGCGGTTGCAGTTCCACGCCTACGCCCTTTGCGCCATGGCGTTTCGCCGCCGTGATCACCAGCCTGCCGTCGCCCGAGCCGAGGTCGTACAGGGTGTCGCCCTTGGCGACATCGCTCAGTTTGAGCATCTCGTGGACGATTTCCCAGGGGGTGGGAACGTAAGGGCCGGCGACGTTGTCCTTTTCCTCCTGGGCAGGCACCGGCTGCACCCACGCCGCGGCGGCCAGCATGAGCACGCCGGCGCGGCAGCGCGCGAGCGCTCGCGCGTTTCCCGCTCCTGCGCTCGCCACTGAAAATCGCCCTCTCATCCCGACATTGTATCGAGGCTCGTGGCCGGGTTCACGTTGGTCCCGTTGGTCTTGGCGGTAGCGGCGTACACTTACGCTGCGTCAACGTCAGGATCGAATAGGCAATGCAGTGACAACGGAGGGAACGAGATGAAGATTGCGCACAGGGTCCTTGGCCTTCTTTTCGCTTTGCCGCTGTTATTCGCCGCCGGCGAATCCACGGCGCAGAGCTACCCGAGCAAACCGGTGAAATTCGTGGTCGGGCTTCCGCCCGGCGGCGGTACCGATATTCTCGCGCGCCTGATCGGCCAGAAGCTCGCCGAGCAGCTTGGCCAGCAGATCATCGTGGAAAACAAGCCCGGCGCCGATGCGCAAATCGCCACCGAGCAGGTGGCCAAGTCGGCTCCCGACGGATACACGCTCCTGGTCGGAACCAGCAGCGGCATGATCCTCAATCCGAGCCTGTATCCTGTGCCCTACGACGTGCTGAAGGATTTCATCCCGATCACGGTGTTTGGGCCGGCCCCGGTGGTGTTCGCCGCGCATCCGTCCTTTGCGGCGACCTCGGTCAAGGAGCTGATCGCACTGGCCAGAGCTAAGCCCGGCGCGTTGCACTATTCCACTGGGGGGACGGTGTTCCAGGTGGCCGGAGAGCTCATCAAGCAGCAGGCGGGAGTGAACATCGTCCACGTTCCCTATAAGGGCAGCAGCCCGGCGATCAACGCCGCCCTTGCCGGCGACGTGCCCATGGTCGCGACTTCCATTGCCGCGGTGCTGCCGCAACTGAAAGCCGGGAAGCTCCGCGCCCTGGCGGTCACGAGCACCAGGAGATCGCTCGTGCTGCCGGAGGTTCCGACCGTGGCGGAATCCGGGCTCGCGAATTACGAGTACATGATGTGGACCGGGCTGTTCGCACCTGCCGCAACGCCGCGCGCGATCATCGACAAGCTCTACGGCGAGATGTCCGCCGCCCTCAAGTCCGATAGGCTGAAGGAGCGCTTTGCCGGCCTGAGCTATGAAACCGGCGGGATCGTGGGAATGCCGCCGGCCGAATTCGCCGCCATGCACCGCGCGGAGCTGGCCAAATGGACGAAGTTGGTGAAGGAACTCAACATCCGCCCGGAATGATTTCGCGGCGCGAACCGCCGGCTATTCCGGCTTGATCCCCGCGGCCTTGGTCACCTTGGCCCACCGCGCCAGATCGTCGCGGATCACCGCTGCGAATTCCTCCGGCGTGCTGCCCACCGCCTCGGCGCCCTCGCTGACAAAACGCTCTCGCGTGGGCGGATCCTGCAGCGCATGTACCGCCCCCGCATGGAGCCTGGCGATGATGTCGCGCGGCGTGTTCGCCGGCGCCATGAGTCCGAACCAGGGCACGACCTCGAAGCCCGGAACGCCGGCTTCGGCGATGGTCTGGAACTCGGGAGCGATGGCGACGCGCTTCAGGCTGGTCACCCCGTAGGCGCGCAGCTTGCCCGCCCTGACGTGAGGCAGGGCGCTCAGCACGTTGGCCATCATCAGCGGCACGTGTCCCGCGATCACATCGACCACCGCGGCGCCCACGCCCTTGTACGGAACGTGGACCATTTTCAGGCCGTTCGTGTAGGCGAACAGCTCCATCCCCAGGTGCGGAGTGCTGCCGACGCCGCTGGAGGCGTAGCTGAGCTTCCCCGGGCGTGTCTTGGCGAAGGCAACCAGTTCCTGGATCGATTGCGCCGGCACCGAAGGGTGCGAAACGAGGAGGTTCGGCACCTTCGCCACCAGCGAGATCGGCGCCAGGTCCTTGGCGATATCGAAAGGGATGTTTTTCCGCACAAAGGGATTGATGGTAAGCGAGGCGATCGCCATCACCAGGGTGTAGCCGTCGGGGGCCGCCTTGACGACCTCGTGCGCGCCGATGGCGCCGCTTGCTCCGCCGCGATTCTCGATGTAGACCGGCTGGCCGAGATGCTCGGCGAACTTGGGCGCGATCAGCCGCGCCGAGATGTCGGTCCCGCCGCCGGGCACCGAGGGCACCACAAGCCGGATCGGTTTGCTCGGATAGCCCTGCGCAAGAGCGGCGTTTGCTGCCGCGATGAGGCAGGCGCACAGGGCGCGAAGAACGAATTGCCTTGCATGTGTTGCGGTTTCCATGGCTTCCTCCCCTGCACGGTAGTCCGCGACCTTCGCTGCCAGTGTAACGCTGCGCGGACCTGTCTGTCACATCACTGCAAGAGCCCCTATCCGTGCAGCTCGATCACGTCGCCGTCGGCGACGGCGTGCTCGCGGCCGACATGCTGGCCCTGGATACCGCTCTTCCCCCAGACCCGCGCGTATTTCAGCGATTGCGCCAGATCCTTGTGCACCAGACGCGCGACATCCTCCACTGTCTGGCCGGCGCGCAGCGTAAAGGGGCGGCTTCGATCGGCCGTCTTGCCGGGGTTCTTGGTGTAGGCGCGCACGATGCCCAGATGCGAAAAAAGCCATGGCGCGATATCGCCCAGCCGGTAGCCGGTCGCTGCCGACACGGGGAAGGCAGGATGGGCGAGCGAGCCGATCTCCAGGAACGCGCGCAGTTCATCGTCGGGGTCTGCGACCTGGTCGGCCTTGTTGGCGACCAGCAGCGCCGGGAGCAGCAGCGCGAAAGGATCGTCGTCCTGCGCCTGAGCGCCGCCGCCTGACGCCGGCCAGTTGGAAGCGAGCTTCACTTTTCTTTGCTTCAGCTCGGACTGCAGCGCCTCGATCGACTCGGGGCTCGCCGGATCGGCGAGATCGGTCACGAGCAGGCAGCCATCGGCGCTGCGCAACGCATCCGCGAGCCAGCGCAGCGGATGCTCGGGCGAGACGGCCGGAAGGTCGACGAGCTGGATGTGAATGTCCTCGTAAGGCAGCATTCCCGCCTGCGCCTGCTGCGTGGTGAACGGGTACTCGGCGGCCTGCGCGCCGGAGCCCGTGAGACGCGCGTGCAGCGACGACTTGCCCGAATTCGGCGGGCCGATGAGCGCGATCTGGGCCGCGCCCTCCGGCCGCACCGAATGGGATGCCCCCGATCGGGCGCCGCCCTTCCTCTCGTGTTCGATTTCCTCCGACAGATCCTTGATGCGGCGCTTGATGTCGGCCTGGAGATGATCGGTGCCCTTGTGCTTCGGAATGGTGCGCAGCATCTCGCGCAGCCATTCCAGGCGCTCCTTGGGCTCGCGCGCCTGGCGGAATGCGGCCTCCGCGGCCTTGTATTCCGGCGAAAGGTTGGCAGGCATGCCTCGGGCAGTTCTTCAGGCAGAGGGACCCGGCGTCTCCGGCTTCACAATATAGCGCATTGATCCGGCTGGGCGCCGCGCATCCCCGCGTGACAGTGCGCGCAAGCGAGGTTCAATACCCGCCGGTTCGCGATCGTTCGCCTTTACCGATGGCATAGATCATGTCTTGAATATACGCCGTTCCGAGGGCCTGCATTGCCCTATCGCGGCGCATGAGCTGGATTGCAACGCAGTTACAATAAGTGACTCCGGAAAAAAGCCGAACGGCGGTACGGTCTGCTGAGGGGCGGCAAATTGCAATCGACTACTCGATCGTCGTGCGTCTGAGCGTTGTGGATCTGATACGGGCGTACGCATCAATGCCGAAATCGCGGGTCCGCGATCGGGCGAAATATGGAGCGAGACTGCTCGAACATCTGGCGGAGGACTTGGCGCAGCGGGGCGTGCGCGGACTCGATGCCCGGTGTCTCGAACGCTGTCGCGTGTTCTACCGGGTTTATCCGCAACTCCGTGAGGTAATTCCGGCGACAGTGTCGCCGGAATTACCGGCGCTCGCGATGTTGGGCCATTCCACGATTTCGGCGACACTGTCGCCGGAATCGGCACGGCCGCGCCGGAAATCGACTGATTCAGGCCAAGGGTCGCGAAACCATAACGCGCCGATCCCCCTTAATGCCGGTCTTATCATTCGATTTTCATGGAGCGCTCTGCAGGAGCTTATCGGCATCGACGAACCCTGGAAACGGGCTTTCTTGGTGACACCCCTGGAGGGCTCAAGAGCGCTCGCCGCAACCGGCCATTGAAGTAGAGGAGCACAGACTGTATGCAGCAAAAAATTCCAGCGGTCTTCATGCGCGGGGGCACGAGCCGCGCGGTGTTTTTCCGCGAAGACGTGATGGCGCGCTATGCGCAGCGGACACGCGACAACATCATTCTCACGGCGCTCGGAAGCCCTGATCCGTTCGGCCGGCAGATCGACGGGCTCGGGGGCGGCATTTCGTCGCTGAGCAAGGCAGCGATCATCGGGCGCGGCACGACGCCGGCGGAGGATGTGACGTTCAACTTTGCGCAGGTCGATGTCGGGCGGCCGTTCGTCGATTGGAGCGGCACCTGCGGCAACATGTCGGCCGCCGTAGGTCCGTTCGCCATCGACGAAGGTCTGGTGAGCGCGGTTGAGCCGGTGACAAGTCTCAGGGTGCTCGCGGTCAACACGGGCAAGCGCTTTATCGCGCATGTGCCGGTGCGCGACGGGCAGGCGGCGGTGGAAGGCGACTACGTGCTCGACGGCGTTCCCGCGCCCGGGGCGCGAATTGCGCTCGAATACCTTCAGCCGGGCGGCTCCCTGGGTGGAGCGTTGCTGCCGACGGGCGCGGCGCGGCAACCGATCAAGCTGGCCAACGGACGCACGGTAACGATGTCGATCGTGGATGCTTCCATGCCGATGGTCTACGTGCGCGCTGCGGAACTCGGCGTCGATGCCACGCGCCTGGCGCCGGAGTTGGATAGCGACCGCGCGCTGCAGGCAACGCTCGAAGAAATCCGCTGTCACGGCGCGGTGCTCCTCGGCCTGGCCAAGACGCCGGAACAGGCGCACGAGAAGGTGAAAGCGATTCCGAAGATCGCGCTGGTCGCGCCACCGGCTGCCTATGCCGCGAGCGGCGGCAAAAGCGTCGCGGTCGAGGACATCGATGTCGTCGGGCGCGCGATCTCGATGGAAAACACCCATCGCACGTTTCCGGCCACCTCCTCGATGTGCATGGCGGTGGCGGCAGCAGTGGTGGGCACGGTGGTGCACGAAGTGTCGCGCGCAGCCACGACGGAGCGGTTGCGCCTCGGTCATCCGGCGGGGGTGAGCGAAATCGGCGCCAAGGTCCGCTGCGCGAACGGCATCTGGGAAGTCGAGAGCATCACCACGCAGCGCACGGCGCGCCGCATCATGGAAGGTGCTGTGCTCGTGCCGCAGGGCGCTCTGGAAGGCAAGCCGTGGTTTGAGGCCGGAACGCCTTGACGGTCCCGGCGCGGGCGGCGTTGCGGGTTGCCCGGCCGGATCTTCCGGGGCCACTCAGCGCGGGTCGATCTATCTGAATGGCGCCCTCCTGCCCGGGGCGCTGGGGCGTGCCTGTTCGCGTTCCATAAAATCACCCCGGGAAGCCGTCCTTGTTGACCGCCTTGGAGCGCGCTTCTTCGGCGCTGATCAGGCGGTTGCGGAGCAGCTCCTGAAGGCACTGGTCCAGGGTCTGGTT
>JACPRN010000268.1 GCA_016189945.1 Betaproteobacteria bacterium | reverse complement strand
CGTCTTAGCATTGCGGTCAAGCGATGCCGACGCGCCGCTACGCGCTTGAGCGCCAGCGCCCGAGCGATGCGGCTTCAGTGCAAGTGCTTCTTCCCCGGGTGCCGCGGCAGGTGCTCGCTCACGCCGGCGTCGCGCGCCGGCGCGCCTTCGGCCCAGCGCCGGTCGAAGATCTGGTCGACCAGCCCCACCACTTCGCGGATCTCCACCTCGCCGAAATGCCTGGAGAGGAGCGCGGTAAGGTCTTCGCCCATGGCGCGCCGCTGAGCATCCAGAATCGATTCCGGGGTCG
This sequence comes from Betaproteobacteria bacterium, assembly GCA_016189945.1. GTDB lineage: Bacteria > Pseudomonadota > Gammaproteobacteria > Burkholderiales > SG8-39 > JACQTO01. Next base: position 9,653 of record JACPRN010000268.1, on the reverse strand, counting down.
GCCCGACAAAGGCCATGCCGCGCTCGTCGCGCCCGTCCTCGTGGTAATAGGTGACTTCGACGCCGGCCGCTTCCTCCGCGTAGGGCGAAAGCGCTTCGAAGGCGGCATCGAGCGCGCGCTGGAAATTGCGTCCGACCCAGCCGGTCCAGCAGATCTCGAGCACGCGGCGCCGCTTGTCGAACACCACGCCGGGCTCGTCCTGGTTGGCGCTGCGCGCCTCCGACAGGTTTTCGATATCGACGTATTCGAGCCAAGGCGCAAGCGCCAGCTCGAGTTCGTTCTGGGCCGCCTGCGGGCGCAGCGGCACGGTGCCGTGGACATGGACTTCAGTATGCATCTTGCACTCCTGCTAATTTGTGCGGCAGACAACGCGCGCGCCGCCCGCGCTCGGGCTGCGCGCGCTGCCGGCTCACACGCGCTCGACGACGAGCGCGATACCCTGGCCGACGCCGATGCACATCGTGCACAGGCCGTAGCGTCCGCGGATTCCATGAAGCTGGCTGACCGCCGTAGTAACCAGCCGAGCGCCGGAGGCTCCGAGCGGATGGCCGATGGCGATCGCTCCCCCGTTGGGGTTCACCTGCGCGGCGTCGTCGGGCAGGCCCAGATCGCGCGTCACCGCGAGCGCCTGTGCCGCAAAAGCCTCATTCAGTTCGATCACGTCCATCTGCGCGAGTTTCAGGCCCGCGAGCTGAAGGACCTTGCGCGTCGCCGGTGCCGGCCCCATGCCCATGATGCGCGGCGCAACCCCGGCGGTGGCCATCGCCAGCACGCGCGCCCTGGGCGTCAAGCCGTGGCGCTTGGCCGCCGCCTCGGAGGCGAGGATCAGCGCGCAGGCGCCGTCGTTCACGCCCGAGGCGTTGCCGGCGGTCACCGTGCCGCCTTCCTTGACCACGCCCTTGAGCTTTGCCAAAGATTCGGCGCTGACATCCGGTCGAGGATGCTCGTCGCGCTCGACCATCGTCACTGCACCCTTCCTGCCCGGAATCGCCACGGGCACGATTTCGCCGGCAAAGAAGCCGCGCGCCTGCGCCTGGGCGCAGCGGCTCTGGCTGCGCAGGGCGAAGGCATCCTGGTCGGCGCGCGACACTTTGAATTCCTCGGCGACGTTCTCCGCGGTATCGGTCATCGCGTCGATGCCGTATTTCGCCTTCATCAGCGGATTGACGAAACGCCAGCCGATGGTCGTATCTTCGACCTTCGCCGCGCGCGAAAAAGCGCCGTCGGCCTTGCCGAGGACGAACGGGGCGCGCGTCATGGACTCGACGCCGCCGGCGATCATGAGCGAGGTTTCGCCCAGGCGGATTGCACGCGAGGCGCTGCCGACTGCTTCCAGGCTCGAACCGCACAGGCGATTGACGGTGACGCCGGAGACTTCCTTGGGCAGCCCCGCAAGCAGCAATGCCATGCGAGCGACGTTGCGGTTGTCTTCGCCGGCCTGGTTCACGCAGCCGTAGACGACGTCCTCCACCGCGCCCCAGTCGACCTTCGGGTTGCGCTCCATCAGCGCCTTGATCGGCAGCGCCGCCAAATCGTCGGTGCGCACAGTAGCGAGCGCGCCGCCGTAGCGGCCGATCGGGGTGCGCACCGCATCGCAAATGTAAGCCTCGTTCATGGCAGTGTCTCGTGCGGATGAGGAATCGGAGTATACGCCAGCAGGGATGCTGGCGTTCGTCAACGCCGTCGCCTGGATCTCGCACCGCGAGGACCATCATCCCAGCCTCGTCGTCGGCTACAACAGCGCGCGCGTGGAGTACTGGACCCACGCCATCGGCGGGCTCTCGGAGAACGACTTCATTTGCGCGGCAAAGGTCGACGCGCTTTTCGATCTGTGATCGGAAACCTCGCAAAAGTCGCGCACGGGGCTATTGTTGACGATTCCGGCGCAGATTTTGGCGTTGTATGTGTCTCGTGGTTGCGTTCAGTTGCGACCTCGCAACTGCACGCAACCACGAGATTGACGAAAACCGGCCCTCTTGGTTCCGGCTTGTCCGGCGTGGGTTCTACTGCGGCTTGATACCGGCGGCCTTGATGATCTTCGCGTAGTCGGCGAGCTCGCGGCGCACGAAGGCGCTGAATTCAGCGGGGGTCATGATCATCGTGTCGTTGCCAAGCCGCGCGAGCCGCTCTTTCACCTCGGCGCTCTCCAGCGCGCGGCGCACGTCCGCCGAAATCTTGGTGACCACGTCGGCTGGCGTTGCGGCGGGCGCCCACAATCCGAACCACAGCGTGAATTCGAAGCCGGCGACCGCCTCCGCGATCGCGGGCACCTCCGGCAGCGAGTTGTTGCGCCTGGCGCTCGATACGGCGATCGCGCGCAGCTTGCCGTCGCGAATGGCCGACAGCACCGCCGAAATCGGTCCGAAATAGGCGGTGACGCGTCCGCCGAAAATGTCGGTGAGCACCTCCGGCGTGCCCTTGTACGGAACATGAACGGCATCGATTGCAGTGGCCAGCTTGAACTTCTCCAGATTCAGGTGGGTGCCGGTGCCGATTCCGGCCGAGCCGACGGTCATCTGGCCCGCCTTTGCTTTTGCCTCGGCGACGAACTCGGCGACCGTCTTGATGCGGCTTGCCGAGGAAACGACGAGCACGTTGGGCTGCGCGGCGAAGGGCGACACGTCGACAAAGTCTTTCAGCGTGTCGTAGGGGAGCTTGGCGTACATCCAGGGCGAGACCGCGTGCGCCGAAGAGTCGATCAAGAGCGTGTAGCCGTCCGGGGCCGCCTTCGCCACCACGGCGCTTGCGATCGACCCGCCCGCGCCGGCGCGGTTTTCCGCTATGACGGGCTGGCCCCAGTACTCGGAGACCTTCTGCATGACCACGCGCCCCACGATGTCGGTGGCGGTCCCGGGAACGAAGGTGATGATCGTGCGTACCGGTCTGGCCGGATACCCTTGAGCGAGCGCCTGCAGGGCGCTTGCCGCGAGGATGGCTGCGAGCACTGCGAAGATTTTTTTCATGACGTCCTCACGAAAATGCCGGCTGCAGGAGCCGGGAAATTACCGGAACCGAACGCGTCGGAATCAGTGATGATGTGGCCTTTGCCTTTATCAATCTCCACGTTTCGCGTGTGCAGTTGCTCGCAACTGCGCACGCGAAACGTGGAGACGGAATGGAAAACCAAATTCTCGCCACGTCCGTCAACGCTCGCCTGATCGCTTCTATCCCTGCAGCCCGTCGCTCACCGGCACGCCCTCGGGCTTGAGTTCGAGCGCCGAGGCCTTCGCCTGATGCACGAGCAGCGTGGCAAAATCCTCTTCGGTCAGCCCGTTGCCCATCGCCGACTGGACCAGGTCGCGCGTGAGCGACGCGAGCGGCATCGGCACTTCGTGCTGCCGCGCGGCCTCCAGCCCCAGATCCAGGTCCTTGCGCAGCAGATAGGGCGTGAAGGTCACCTTGAAATCGAGATTCACGAAAGCGGGCGTCTTGTAGCGCGTGAACATCGAACCCATCACGCTCTGGTTGAGAAATTCGAGAAACGCGTGCCGGGGCACGCCCGCTTTCTGCGCCAGTACGGTGATCTCGGCCATGCACTGCGTCACCACGCCGAGCATGACGTTGTGGCAGATCTTGACCACGCGCGCAAGCTCGCCCTCGCCGACATAGGACGACGCCGGCCCGATGTGCGCCAGGAGCGGCGCGACTTCGTCGTAGACCGCCTTCGGTCCCGAGCACACGAAACTGAGCTTTCCCGCCTTGATCACCTTGGCATTGCCGGAGACCGGCGCGGCCAGCATTTGGGTGCCGTGTTCGGCCAGGCGCGCGCGCAGCGCGGCTGAGCCGTCGAGCGAGATCGACGAACATTCGACCAGCACGCGGGGCACGCGGCCTTTGCCCGGAGCCGATCTCGATAACAGGCCCTGCGGGCCGAAAATCACTTCGTCGACGTCGGCGGGAGTCGAAACCATGCAGAAAACGATGTCGCAACCTGAGAGCTCGCTCAAGCGGTTCGCGATCTTCGCGCCGTGCTTGGCGAGCGGCTCGGCCTTGGCGCGGGTGCGGTTCCAAACGGTGAGATCGCACCCGCCTGAGGCCAGGCGCTGCGCCATCGCAAAACCCATGCGGCCGGCGCCGATCCAGCCGAGCTTGAGTTCTTTTCTCGTCATCATGCTTTCATGGCTTCCTGTTCATCGGTTGTCCGGCGCGGCGCCTGTCGGGCCGCGATTTCCGCCCGGGCGAAAATTCAGAATGGCTTCACCCCGGGCATTTTCCAGACCTGGACTGCCGCGCGTGCGGGAGCCTGGAACGACCCGATCAATACGGATTCGCTATCGGAAGGTCCTCGGCGGGATAGAGCGAAATGATCTGCGGCCCTTTGGCACCGAGGATCACCATTTCCTCGATGCGCGCGGCGGAAACGCCGTCGGTGGCCGGGCAGTAGGTCTCCACCGCGAACACCATCCCGGCCTTGAGTTCGATGGGCTCCTTGAACGAATTGAGCCGCGAGATCAACGGCCGTTCGTGCAGCCCGAGTCCCAGCCCGTGGCAGAAGTTGAGCCCGAACGCGTCCAACTCGCTCGGGAATCCGATGTCGCTTGCCTTGGGCAAGGCCTTGGCAATCCTGTCACTCGACATTCCGGGGCGCAGCAGGTCGATCGCCTTGTCCATCCACTCGCGCGCCTTGCGGTAGGCGGTGCGCTGCGGCGCCGTCGCGCGGCCGACGCTGAAAGTGCGGTAGTAACAGGTGCGATAGCCGATGAAGGACTGAATAATGTCGAAGATCGCCTGGTCGCCCGGCCGGATCAGCCGGTCGGTGAAGTTGTGCGGATGCGGCGAGCAGCGCTCGCCGGATATCGAGTTGATCGCCTCGACGCAATCCGAGCCCATCTCGTAGAGACGCCCGGTGGCGAGCGCGACGATTTCCGATTCCCTCACCCCGGGCTTGAGCGCCTCGGCGATTTCCTGATAGACGCCATCGACCATGGCCGATGCCATGTTGAGCAGCGTCAGTTCGTCGATGTTCTTCACTTCGCGCGCCATGAGCATCGCCTGCTGGCCGTCGCGCACTTCGATGCCGATCCTCTGCAATTCGAAGAGCATCGGCGGCTCGACCACATCCAGCCCGAGCGGCATGTCGCCCACCCCCTCGGCATCGAGGATCGCCTTGATTTCCTTCGCCGCATCGCGAAACAAGGTGATGTCGCTGCCCACTGCACCGCGCATGCCGAGCAGTCCCGCGCGGCAATGATCGTTGTGCAGCCAGGGCGCGTACAAGCGGTGGTGCTTGGCCGCCGAACCGAAATCCCAGATGTAGGGATCGCCGTTGCCCGTGAGCAGCGAGTAGCGCGTCAGCTTGTCGCGCGCCCACTCGCCGATGACCGTACTGGTGGTGTAGCGAATGTTGTGCTGATCGAAGCAAAGCAGCGCGCCCAGCCCCGATTGCGCAAGGGCCGAGCGCGTGCGGGCGAGCCGGTAGTCGTGCAGCCTGCGAAAATTGACCCGCTCCTCGAAATCGACCTGGTTGTGGCCGGGGGCCTGGATCGGCCGCGCCCAGTTGTGGTGCGGGTCGATGTCGTCGGGACGGATGATTCTGGGTTCGGGCGCCTCGCTTTTTCTGGCCATGGATCAAGCTCCTTCGTCGTTTTCCGGGGCGCTCCTGCGGCATGCGCGCTCATGCGAGCGTTGCCAAGACGATAGACTATTGCGAGGCGCCGGGCAAGCTCGCGCTGCGGAGTAAAATGGCACCCCCAGCGATTGCGCGGCCTGCGCTCGCGGAAACCGCTCCGGGATAATTCCCATGAAACCTGATGTCCTGATCGTCGCCCCGATGTACCCCGCTGCGATCGAGGCGCTCGACCGCGCCTTTGCCACGCACAAGCTCTGGCTCGCCCGGGAGCGCGCTGCGCTCATAGGCTCGGTCGCCGAGCGCGTGCGTGCGATCGCCACCACCGCCTTTCCCGAGGGCGCGGTCGACGCCGCGCTGATCGGCGCCCTGCCGCATCTGGAAATCATCGCGAGCTTCGGGGTGGGCGTCGACCCGATCGACCTCGAAGCCGCCAAGCGCCGCAACATCGTCGTCACCAACACGCCCAACGTGATGAACGACTGCGTCGCCGATCTGGCAATCGGACTGATCATCGCCGCTGCGCGGCGCCTCTGCCAGGGCGAGCGCTACGTGCGCGAGGGCAAGTGGCTGACGGCTCCGCTGCCCCCGGCGATGAAAGTGAGCGGCAAGCGCCTGGGCATCGTCGGCCTGGGGCGCATCGGCCGCGTGATCGCAAAGCGCGCCGAGGGTTTCGACATGCGCATCGCCTACCACAGCCGCCACCCGGTTCCCGAGGTGCCGTTTCCCCATTACGGGCGCCTCACCGAGCTTGCCGCGGCGAGCGACTTCCTCGTCGTCGCCACCCCCGGAGGCAAGGACACCTTCCATCTGGTCGACGAAGCCGTCATGCGCGCACTGGGCCCGCAAGGGATCCTCGTCAATGTCGCGCGCGGCTCGGTCGTCGACGAACGGGCTCTGGTGCAATGCCTGCAGGAGGGAGCGCTGGGGGGCGCGGCCCTTGACGTGTTCGAAAACGAGCCACGGGTCCCCGAGGCCCTGATGGCGATGGATAACGTGGTGCTTGAGCCCCACGTGGGCAGCGGCACGCACGAAACGCGCGCGGCGATGGGGCAGCTCGTCGTGGACAATCTGATCGCCCATTTCGCCGGCAAACCGCCGCTCACGCCGGTGCGCTAAAGCAGCCGCGCAAGCTGCGCGTTGGCTTGACGAGGGTCAAGGGTGGCAGGCTCCGAATGTGCCATGATCTTTACCGGCTGAGTTCACGGGAGGCACCATGGGTTACAAATCTATCCTTGTGCACATGGACAACAGCGCGCGTGCCGCAGCGCGCCTGGAAATCGCCGTCCGGCTCGCGCGCCAGCACGATGCGCATCTGGTCGGCCTGCACACGCTCAGCGTGTTCTCGCTGCCGAGCTACGCGCTGGCCGAAGCCGGAAACTCCATCCTCGATTTTCAGCGGCGCTCGGCAGGCGAGAGCGCGCAGCGCGCCGAAGCGCAGTTCAAGAAGGCCGCGGAAGGCGAAGGACTGCCCAGCGTCGAATGGCGCCAGTCATTCGACGATGTTCTGGAAGCGGTTGCGCTGCACGCGCGCTACGTCGACCTGATCGTCCTCGGCCAGACCGACCCGGCCGATGACGGGGGCGTGGCGCCGGAGTTTCCGGCGATGCTCACCCTGGCCGCGGGCCGGCCCGTTCTGATCATCCCCTATGTAGGCAAATTCGACGCCCTGGGCAAGCGAGCCCTGGTGGCGTGGAACGCGAGCCGCGAATCGACCCGCGCGGTGACCGATGCCATCCCGATGCTCAAGCTCGCCGACACGGTGAACGTGGTCGCGTTCAACCCGCGCAGCCCCGATCATGGGCAAGTCCCCGGGGCCGACATCGGCCTGTATCTCGCCCGCCATGGCCTGCGGGTGGAAGTCTCGCACTACCGCGCCGAGGACATCGACGCCGGCAACCAGCTCCTGTCGCGCGCCGCCGACCTCGGCAGCGACCTCATCGTCATGGGCGCCTACGGGCATTCGCGCCTGAGGGAAACCGTGATGGGCGGGGTCACGCGCACCATCCTCGAATCGATGACGGTGCCGGTCCTGATGTCGCATTAAGAGGAAAGGGGTCAGGTCTTGAATTGAGGCTGAAATTCAAGACCTGACCCCGGCTGGCCGGGCGCGATCGAGCACCGTCATCGCCGAGGAGACGAGCGACGCGACATCCGAGAGATTGGAAGGAACGATGAGCGTGTTGCCCGCCTTGGCGAGATTGCCGAAAGCGTCGATGTAGAGCTCGGCGACCTTGAGGTTCGCGGCCTGCAGGCCGCCCTCCTTGCCGATCGCTTCGGCAACCGCCGTGACCGCGTGCGCGGTCGCCTCGGCCACCAGCCGGATCGCTGTCGCCTCGCCTTGGGCCTTGTTGATCTGCGCGGTCTTCTCGCCTTCGGACTTCAGGATCGACGCCTGCATTGAGCCCTCGGCGACGTTGATCTCCTGCTGCTTGTCGCCTTCTGACTTTGCGATTACCGCACGCTTTTCGCGCTCGGCGGTGATCTGTTTTTCCATCGCGCGCAGAATCGATTCGGGCGGAGTGAGGTTCTTCACTTCGTAGCGCAGCACTTTCACGCCCCAGGAACGGCCCGCTTCGTCGAGCACCGATACCACCGAGCGGTTGATCTCCTCGCGGCTCTGGAGCGACTGGTCAAGTTCCATCTTGCCCACCTCCGAGCGCAGCGTCGTCTGCGCGAGCTGGGTGATCGCGGTCATGTAATCGGAGGTGCCGTAGGAGGCAAGGCGCGGATCGGTGACCTGGTAGTAGATCAGGCCGTCCACTGCGAGCTGCGTATTGTCCCGGGTAATGCACACCTGCTCGGCCACATCGGCCGGAACCTCCTTGAGTGAGTGCTTGTAGGCAACCCGGTCCACGAACGGGATGATGACGTTCAGCCCCGGCTGCAGCACTTCGTGGAATCTGCCCAGCCGCTCGACGATCCAGGCGCTCTGCTGCGGCACCACGCGCACCCCTTCGATGACGAACACCGCCGCCAGCGCGATGACGAAAAACGGGATCGTCCACGCGCGCGTCATGTCGAACGCCGAGATGATGCCCGTGAGAATCGCCACCACGATTATTCTCGCCAGCATGCTGCCTCCCCAGAGTTGTGGGCTTTCGTCGCGATCCGCCTGCTTTTCACGCGGACCGATTCTTGGAAACCTTGAGCGTGTTGCCATCGACCGACGTAATGACCAGTATCTCTCCGGGTTCTCCGGCCGCATCACCCGAAACGACGGCGTCCCAGAGCGCGTCGCGGTACTTCACCCGTGCCTGTCCCGTACTGCGGTCCACCCAGGACTGGAAAACCGCAGGCCGGCCTACGTCAAGCCCGGCCATGGGCGGGGTTGCCGCGCGCTTGCGGTAGCGTTGCGCCAGAATCACGCCCGCAACAGCGAGGGCAGCGGCAACGAGCGACTGGAGCGGGAATCCAAATCCGGCGTAGGCGACGCCGGCACCGGCGAACGCCGCGATGCCGAGCACGAGCAGGAAGAAAGTGCCGGTAGCCATTTCAGCGATGACGAGGACAAAGCCGGCGATCAGCCAGGCAACGGTGTCGTCCATGTTGGCCGAGGACCCCCCTTTTTGATTCTGTTTCCATGATACCGCACCCAGGGGCGGGGCGGCGCGGTGGCGTCCGGCCGCCCCATAGGCGGCGAGCGCGCGTTTTCGGGGTCCGGTGCCGCGGCGCACAAAGGAACTTTCGGGGGAGCGCGGGGTCTTTTTTTGGTTGCGCCGCGACGCTTCGCGGAATAACCGGGAGCGCGACGGCGTTTGTCTTCTTGCGCTATCGAAACCACCGAAGGAGACAGGATGATCCGCCTAACCATCAACGGAAAAACGCACGAGGTCGACGCCGAACCGGATACCCCCCTGCTTTGGGTGATCCGGGAACAGGTCGGGCTTACGGGTACCAAGTACGGCTGCGGCGTCGCCCTGTGCGGCGCCTGTACCGTGCATATCGACGGGGCTGCAGTGCGCTCCTGCTCGCTGCCCGTGAGCGCGGCCGCGGGCAAGAGAATCACCACCATCGAAGGTCTGGCCGCAGGGGGCGTTCTGCACAAGGTGCAAAAAGCGTGGCTCGATCATGACGTACCGCAGTG
>JACPRN010000019.1 GCA_016189945.1 Betaproteobacteria bacterium | reverse complement strand
GAGGAGAACGGGGTGCCGCGCTTTGCTCCGCCGCTCAAGTTCTCCGAATTCGAATTCGCCATCGAGCGCTCGGCGCCCCGTCCCGGCGAGCACAGCGAGGAGATTCTGCGCGGCGCCGGCTACCGGACCGAAGAGATAGACGCGCTGCGCGCGCAGAAGGTAATCTGACGCCCCGCATCTGACCTCCACGGCCGCGGACAGCGGCATCCGAGCGGGGAACTCGATCGCAACCAGGAAATGGAACAGCATGGGACTTGACACAACGATTGGCGCGCCCTCCGGGCGCAGGCTGAAATTCGCCGCCTTCTTCGCGGGAGCGCTGTTCGCCGCCGCGGCGCTTGCCGCCGAAGAGGTGAAGATCACCGTGGAAACCCCCTATGTGCAGTCGCCCGACATCGTCGTCGAGACCATGCTCGAGATGGCGGGCGTGCGCGCGGACGACTTCGTCATCGACCTCGGCTCCGGCGACGGCCGCATCGTCATCCGGGCCGCAAAGGAGCGCGGCGCGCGCGGTTTCGGCGTCGACTACGATCCGCGGCTGGTCCAGCTCGCGACGGAGAACGCCAGGGCCGCCGGCGTGAGCGACCGGGTCATTTTCTACCAGCAGGACATCTTCAAGACCAGTCTCGAATCGGCCTCGGTGATCACCATGTACCTGCTGCCCGAGTACAACCTGAACCTGCGGCCGCGGCTGCTTGCGCTCAAGCCCGGAACGCGCGTGGTTTCGCACGACTACGACATGGGCGAGTGGGCGCCGGACGCCCGCAGGACCATTCCCGTGCCGGAGAAGAAGGTGGACGGCGGCAAGAAGAGCACGATCTTCTTCTGGGTGGTGCCGGCGCGGGTGGCAGGCAAGTGGCGCTCCGCCTTGCCGGCCGGCGGCCGCAGGGTCGAATTCGAACTGGAGCAGAAATACCAGGAGATCTCCGGTACCGCGACCATCCGCGGACGCCGCTTCGAACTCGAGCGACCCGTGTTGCGCGGCGATTTCATCTCCTTTCGCCTCGATGACGGCAAGCGCACCTACAGCTTCAGCGGCCGCGCTTCGGCCGGGCGGATGGCCGGGAAGGTGGGGCTGGGCGAGCGCGCCTACCGCTGGCGGGCGCTGCGTTCGGATTCCGGGCCGCGGCGGGCGCCGGGCCGCGCCCCCAAGCCGGCGTCAGCGTCGGGCGCGACCGGAAGAAGTTCCCTTTGACTTGGCTTTCACCTTGGCCTTCCAGAGGTCCCAGGGCCGGGTGTCGACCCGCTGCATGGTCTCATCGGCCAGGACGGCCTCTTCGCCTTCGACAAAAGTAATCGGTCCGCCCAGCGCCATCGATCGCGCCTGCAGGCGCGCGTTGAATTCCGCGTAGTAGGCGCGAAACACCGCGACCCGCAGCGACGGACCGACGGCAACATGGCCGTGGCCGCGGTACAGCAGCACCGCGCTTCCCCCCAGAGCGCGCGCGAGCGCTTCCGCCTGCTCGGGCGTCGTTACCAGCATGTTGGTGGCGCCGAAGTGATCACGGATGTCGAAAATCGGCGTTCCCCCGGCGAGAAAAGCCGCCTTGTTGTGCATCGGCCTGAGCGGGATCTTGTTTGCGGCAAAAGAAAGCACCCACGGTGAATGCGCGTTGATGACCGAATTCACGTCCGGACGCGCCTTGTATATGGCTCCGTGAATGAACCGTTCCAGATATGGACTGCGCCCCCTGGCGTCGATCGGAACGCTATCCAGATCGAACTCCATGATGTCCGCTGCGCTCACCTGCTCGGGCGCAACGTTCTTCGACAACAAGTAGCGCAACGGGTTGGTCGGGTGGCGCATGCTCACGTGTCCGAAACCGTCGACGACACCCTGGTCGGCGATGATGTGGTTGGCGTCGACCAGGTCCGCGATCGCCGCTCTCAGTTCGTCGGATCGAACGTATTTCCGCTTGGCTGCCATCGTCTCGCTCCTGCATTTGGATCAAGGGCGCAGAGGACGCATCGATCTATGCCGGCCCGTCGGGGTAGCAGGCAATGAACGATCCGCCCGAGTCGGCGAGGAGCCTGCCGTCGCGCACGATGAGCCGCCCGCGCAGGATCGTGGCGACGGGCCAGCCGAGCGTTTCCATGCCGTCATAGGGGGAGAAATCGGCGATGGAGTGCAGGTTCTCCACGCGGATCACTTGCTGTTTCCGCGGATCCACGAGCACCATGTCGGCGTCCGCGCCGACACCGAGGTGCCCTTTTCTGGGATAGAGCCCGAAGGTCTTGGCGACGTTGAGCGAACAGGCTTCGGCGATCGTCTCCACCGGAATCCCGCGCTTGCGGCATCCGGTCAGCAAGACCGGGAGCAGCGTTTCCATGCCCGGAAACGCCGGGCCGCAATCCCATATTCCGCCCTCCTTGGCTGATTTCTTCTTGGTCACGTGATCCGAGCCTATGGTGGTCAGCGTGCCGCGCTTGAGCTGTTCCCAAAGCGATTCGACGTCGGCTTGGACGCGCACCGGCGGGCTGACCTTGGCGATTACACCGGCGGTGTCGGTCGTGAGGGTCAGATGGTGGGTGGTTGTCTCGCCGATCACCGGCGTGCCTTTGCGCTGCTCTTCGGCGATGACTTGGGCGCCCTCGCGCGAGCTCACGTGGACGATGTACACGCTCACCCCGGTCAGGCGCGCCAGGTGGCACACGGCGCGGATCGACATCTCCTCGGCAAAATTCGGCCGGGCGGCGTTCCACGCCGCGATCCCTTCCATTTTTTCTTCGCGTGCGATCTCCGTGGCCCCGCGGACTAGCTCGTCGTCTTCGGCGTGCACCTGGACGAGCGGGCGATGCGGCATTTTCTCGACCAGCCGCAGAAAGTGCCAGAACTTGTCGAGCCCCATGCCGCGGTCGATTTCACGGTCCCGGTTCGAGAGCCAGATCTTGTACGACTGGGTGCCCAGTTCTTCGTAGCAGGCCTGCACCTCGTGCAGGGGGCTGGAGGGCGAAATGGTGAAGTGGGATGCCCAGTCGATGGCGGGAATCCCTTCGAGTTTCTTGACCGCGTCCTTGAAGAAGGTGGTGTAGGGCTGCGGCGGCGTTGTGAATGACTCGCGCCGCACGGTGGTGATCAGGGTCGTGACCCCGCCGTAGGCGGCCGAGCGCGTCTCGGTCGAAAGTTCCTGAGCAAAAGGGAAGTGATTTCCCAGGTGGACATGCGGGTCGATCAGCCCGGGAAATACCCACAGTCCGCTGGCGTCAAGCGTCTGCGCGCCCTCGCTGAAAAGGTCCTCGCCGATGGCCGCAACCTTGCCGGCCCGCACGCCCACGTCGGCACGCACCAAGCCGGCGCGCGGCGTGACCACTTGTCCTCCCCGGACGATCAAATCAAAGTCTTGCATCAGTTCCTCCCTTGCACCGTCAGTCGATCCTTGCCCCGATCTGCCGCACGAGCTTGAGTGTACAGCGTTGGATTGAAATCTGGCTACCGAGCGGGCCGGCTGCGTGCCGCGCCGGCGCGACAGCCGGGTACAATACTGCTCGCGCAACCCTTGCACCCGTGCCTTGCGGCGCGCAGGTCTTGCGAGGCGAGTGGGCTTGCGGTCAGTTCTCAAGGGAGGAGAAGATGCATCCGCGAGAGCGTTTTCTGAAGGTCGCTGTATTCCTGTTGGCATTCGCGTTCGCGCCGCTCGTCTGGGCACAGGCTTGGCCGGAAAAGCCGATCCGACTGATCATCAATACCGCGGCCGGAGGTCCCGTCGACCAGGTCGCACGCATCTTCGCGCCGCAGTTGGGCGAGGCGCTCGGCCAGCCGCTTGTGATCGAACACCGCGCCGGCGCCGGCGGCAACATCGGACTCGAGGTGGTGGCCAAATCCGCCCCGGATGGCCACACGCTGCTCCATACGTCCGGCAGCCCTATCGTCGTCGGCCCGCACTTATACAAGCTCAACTTCGACGTGGGCAGGGACCTGGTGCCGGTCGCCCCGACGGTGCGCGCCACCCAGTTTCTGGTCGTGCGCCCGGACCTGCCGGTGAAGAGCGTCGCCGATCTGATCGCTTTCGGCCGCGCTAATCCCGGCAAGTTGAATTTCGGCTCCCCGGGCAACGGGACCGTGCTGCATATTTACGGTGAAATGTTGCTGCGCGCGGCGAAAATCCAGGCTACCCATGTGCCGTACAAGGGCGCAGCGCCAGCGCTCGCCGCCCTGCTGGGCGGCGGGCTCGATTTTGTGTTCGATCCCGGGGGAGCAAAACCGCATATCAAGGCCGGCAAGCTGCGCCTGCTCGCAGTGGTGCTCGACGCGCGCTCGCCGAGCTTTCCCGAAACCCCGACCATGGCCGAGGCGGGTGCGGATGTGGGTGCGGACCCACCGTACGGCGTCTACGCGCCTGCCGGTACGCCGCGCGAAATCGTCACGCGCCTGAACCGCGAAATCGGCCGTATCATGAAAACTGCGGGGGCGCGCGCCGCGCTCGCCGCCCTCGGGCCCGAGCCGCTCACCGCCTCGCCCGAAGCGTTCGCGGCGCTCATGCAGCGCGACCGCGAGCGTTTCGGCGCGTTCGTGCGCGAGGCCAACATCCGCGCCGATTGAGCGCGCGCTCGGTCCCTCAAGGTGGCGCCCGGCGATCGGCCGGGCTATCATCGGCCCGGCAGAAATGGCAGTCTTCGGATTCTGTCGGAACATTACTTGGGAGGAACAACTGATGGGCAGGCCAGCACTGGAACAACTTGTCGATCCAAAGCGTGCGGCGGTAATGATCATCGACGTGCAGAACGATTTCTGCAGCGCGGAATTTCCGGCCTACCAGGCGATGTTGCCCAGGTTGGAGCGCTTCGTCGCCGAAGCGCGCCGCGCCGGCGTGCGCCTGGTGTACACGCGCGCCGTCCACAGCGACAAGACCGACTCGGCGGTCTGGGTGAGCCGCTACGCCACGCGCCCGCATCGGCAAAACACCTGCCGCGTTGGCACCCCGGGGGTCGAAATCCACGCGAGCATCAAACCGCGGCCCGAAGACGTCGTAGTCGACAAGCACCGCTACAATGCGTTCCTCGGAACCGACCTCGAACTCATTCTGCGCGCGCAGCGCATTGAATCGCTCCTTTTCACCGGCATAGCGACGAACGTCTGCGTGGAAAATGCCGCCCGCGAGGCATTCCAGCGCGACTTCTGGACCGTGATGGTCTCCGACTGCATGGCGGCGCATTCCGAGGATGCGCACAAGGCGACCCTCGTCAATGCCGAGCGGGGCTTCGGGCCTGTGGTGACTTCCGAGCAGGTGGCGAAAGCGTGGCAGAAGCTCGCGGTTCCGGCCTGAGCTTCTTCAACGCGTTTTTTGCGAACGGGACGTCGGGCGAGTTTCCGCGAGCGCGATGTCGCGCCCGAACATTTGCGGGGAGATCACGCCGAAACCGCCCTTTCGGTCAGGCCGACGGCGGGCACGCTCAATTCCTTAAATCGTCCAAAGCTCGGAAAGCGGTACGGCCAGCACGCGGCGATCGGCGGTCGGCAGAACGCTCGCCCCTGCGTGCAGAATCATTCCACCCTTGAAGTGGCGTCCGCTCTGCTCGGCCAGCCGCCGCAGGCCCCGACCATCGGAAGGCGCTAGCGTCGCGGCGGCCTTCACTTCGACTCCCCATGTCTCTCGCCCCCGTGTGATCACGAGATCGACCTCGACCTGATCCTTGTCGCGATAGTGCCAGAAGCGCAAATCCGGATCGGTCCATCCGGCCTGTGCAATCAACTGCTGCACCACAAACGATTCAAGCAGGTGCCCGAAGCGATCTGCGTTCGTGAGCCAGTCGGCCTCGACGAGCCCGGCGAGCGTGCTCGCGATGCCGCTGTCGACCAGGTGGGCTTTGGGCGTCTTTACCAGACGCCGGGCGTCGCTCGTGTGCCAGGCGGGGAGCCTCCGGACCAGGAACAGCCGCTCCAGCGCCGCGAGGTTGTTCTGAACCGTCTCCCGGCGGACGGCGAGGTGCTTGGCCAGTGAATCGACATTGAGTAGCTGGGCCGTCTGCAACGCGAGGTACTCGAGCAACTTATCAAGGTGATCGAGATTCCTCAGATTCGCCGCGTCGCGCGCATCTCGCTCGATGACGGCTGCGAGATAATCGCGGTGCCACTGTCTCACGCGCCCCATCCATGCTCTGCCGATTGCTTCCGGATATCCGCCGCGCAGAACACGTTCGATCAGCTCGGATGGGACGACCTTTGCCGGCCGGATGCTGCCCTTCAGGCGGCCGGCGATCATCGTGGCGAGCAGCCCTCCGGGTTTGCGTTCCTTTTCCGCCTCGGTGAGCGGGTGCAGGCGCACGATCTCCATCCGCCCGGCGAGCGATTCGCTGACCGAGGGAAGAAGGAGCAGATTAGCGGAGCCGGTCAGGAGAAAGCGCCCCGGTCGGCGCGCCTCGTCAACAGACATCTTGATTGCGGAGAGCAGCGCAGGGACCCGCTGTATCTCGTCGAGCGTTGCGCTGTCCGGCAAACCGGCGACGAATCCCCTCGGGTCCGCGGCCGCCCGTCTGCGCAGGGTGTCGTCGTCGAACGAGTAATACGGCCGGTCGGGAAATGCGCGCCGGGCAAGGGTTGACTTGCCGCTTTGCCGCGGGCCGAGGAGGCAGACAACCGGCGTGTCCGTCATCGCCTCGGCAAGAGGCGCGGCCATGTGGCGCGGGAACCAGTCGGCGGGTGCGTCCATATTGCTATTATAGACCCGTCCAAACTACTATTAACAGCCCGTCCAATCCGCTATTAGACTATCGTTCCGGGATCGGCTTAACGCAAGGTTGCCAGGCGGGCCGATGAAACCCGGCGCATCCGTGTTCCTCCTCGCGTTGCGCCCGGTGCCTTTCCGTGACCGTCCAACAGCCGGTTATCGGAGCGTCCGATTGCCGGTTTCGACTCCGGCTGATTGCAACTTTATCCCCCGGCTATCTGAAACCCACCGTCCGGCCAACTTACTATTAGCGGCCCGGCTAAATTACTATTTGGAGGCCGGCCAATTGCCTATCTCGGCAAGCGCCGGCGTCGATGAGCAGCAGCGTGCTTGGACGTCGCCCCGACGCCTCGACTCGCCAGCTGTTTGTGGCGCTCTCATCCTTGACGAGGTAGGTCGCCGGTGGCTGCCACGCGCAGCGCCCCGGGAACCTCGGGCAGGTCCTTGTCGTAGGCAATAACCGATTGGGGCATCGTGGCTCTATGCGTCCGGTTCCTCGATCACGAGTCCCTGCGCGGTGAGGTACTGGCGGATGCGCTCGACAAACGCTGCCGCACGGCGGCATTGGTCCCGAGCCTCGACTTCGGACACTTGTACGTTAGGGTCATAGTCGGCGGCCAGCCGTTCATCCAGGCCTTCGACCAAATGTGACGACAACTCGGCTTCGAGCGCCCCGCTCTTGATCAGGTGCAGCCCGAACAGACGCTTCACCGCGCTGTGGCTCTCCGCACCGATGTCGTGGACCTGTAGCGCGGCTTTTGCCGCATGCAACACAGCATAGTACGTGCGCGCAACTGCGTCTGGATAAATGGCGTTATCCGCGAGCACTTGCGCGGCCCGCAGCGACAATAAGGCACGGCGCCATTCCGCGAGAGCCATAGTTGCATTCACAGCACGCTCACCGCGTCACGCTCCACTGCGCGGTGGAATGGCGAACCGATCCGCTCGCGGTATTTCCACTCCTCAAGCGTATAGGCCATTATCGAGGGTACGGTATCCGAGGTAGCGGCCAGACCATAGCCGAATCGTCGCATCTCCCGCTTGAGAGCGCCGGCTTCGTCCTTGACGATCAGGATCACATCCAGGTCGCTCTCGACGTGCGCATCACCACGCGCCTTGGATCCGTATATCAGTAGGCGCTCGACCATGCCCGGATAGCGCGTAAGAAGCGCCGTCCTATACGCATCGAGCCATGCTTGATCGTCGGGAGTAAGTTTCATGCCGCTCATTTTACATCCGCGTCGTAGGCTTGCGACGCGTCGTTGCCGAAGATATCCACCACCTTGACCACCAGGCGGTGGCGGCCCGGTTTCTCGTAGGAGTGGGCATCGGAGGTGAGGGCGAGGGTGCGGTCCCTGCGCGTGCGGTAAGCGACCCAGCCCTGCATGAAGGTGTCATTCTGGAAGTCCCAATCGACCGCCCAATAGTCGATGTAGTCCGACCACTTCTTCACCTTGGAGCGCACTTCCTTTGGAATCAGTTCGGTGTTGGGGATGACAAAGTCCTTAAGCGTCACGGAGGCGGTGAGCATAATGATTGAGTCGCGGTGTCCGACACACGGCACTCAGCGAATGGCCTGTAGGCGGAAAACGAACGACTTCAATCGGGCAGCTTGCTACACCGCGAATGCCCGGAAGTCCGCGTCAGCCGGTCATCTTCGCGCGATTGTGAGTGAGCGAATGTGCATGAAAGCTGCGCCAGAACACGCGTTCACGCTGTGCCTCAGGCCGCTATGAGCGGTACGAGCATCCCGTTTTCGCGCTTTGCGGCGCCCGCCTTTTCCAGATCGGCGACCAGAAACTCGGCGAGCGCCTGCGGCGTCATGCGGAGATAACGCGCATTGAGGTCGGTGTAGACGCCGATCGATTGCACATAGGCGGGCAGGCCGGCAAGGGGCATGCTTCCCTTGTCGAGGAGCGCAAACACGAGCAGCACCTTCAAGCAATGGCGCGCCAGGCGCTCGATGCTCGCTTCGTAGCTCGAAAGCCTCGCAAACGCGCGTTCCAGCGCCGCGCCGACCTCGGTGAACATCCGGCCGTGGCCCGGGATCACCAGGCGAGGCTCAAGTCGCGCGATCGACTCGAGCGTGGCGCGCGTTTCCGCAAACGCGGTTTGGCGGCCGAACATCTGCGGAAAGATGACGCCAAAGCCGTTCTCCCACAGCGCATCGGCCGAAATGAGAATCCGCTCCTCGGGCGCGTAGAGCATGACGGCGTTCGCGTCGTGGCCGGGCGAGGCGATCGCCTGCCAGTCGATGTCGCCCAGCTCGAGCACCGCGCCGGCTTCGAAAACGTCGTCGATGCGAAAGCGCTCAGCGCGCTGGTCGGCAAACCCGAGCATGAGCTGCTTTTCGTCCCAAGCTTCGACGAGCTTCGCTTCGCCCGCGGGGATGCTGGTGCGGCAAGCGTATCGATCCTGAATGGCGCGGTTGCCGCCCATGTGGTCCGAATGGCAATGCGTGTTGACCAGCCAATCCAGCGCGGCGCCCTCGAGGGCGCGCTCCAGATGCGCGAGGGTCTGCGGCGCGTGCGTCACGTAGCCCGAATCGACAAGCGCCGTCGCGCCCGCCCCGCGGAACACGATGTTGTTGCTGGACAGCCAGCCGCGTTCGATAACTTGGATCGATGCCGGGAGCTTCACTGCTGTCACTTTCGCGCGAGGCGCAAAGTACAGCCCGTCGCCGCGGGCTGCAGCGCCGCTCAGGCCTTGCGCGCTCTTGCCGTGCGCTTTGCAGCGCGCCCGCTGCCGCCCGTTTCGTCCGGCAGCGGCACCCAGGCGGCGGTTCGCTTTTCGAGAAAGGCGCGCACGCCCTCCTTGCCCTCGCTTGATGCGCGCACGGTGGCGATGCGCTTGGCGGTATCGGCGATCAGCGCTTCGTCGATGGGGGTGCGGGCGACGCTGCGGATGAGGCCCTTGGTGGCCGCGAGCGCCGCGGGCCCGCACTGGACGAGATGGCCCAGGACAGCGTTGATCACCGCGTCGAGCTCCTCGGCGAGCGCCAGCTCCTGCACCAAGCCGATGCGGTAGGCTTCGGCGGCGGCGAAGCGCTCGGCGCTCAGGAAATAGCGGCGCGCGGCGCGCTCGCCCATGGCGGCGATGACGTAGGGGCTGATGATGGCGGGAATGAGCCCGAGCTTCGCTTCCGAGACGCAGAACTCGGCATCCTGCGCCGCCACCGCGATGTCGCAGGCGGCCACCAGTCCCATGCCCCCGGCAAAGGCAGCCCCGTGCACGCGCGCTACGGTCGGCTTGGACAGCGTGTCGATCGAATGCAGCATCTGTGCGAGGCAGAGCGCGTCCTCGTAGTTGTGCGCAAAAGAGAAACCAGCCATCTTCTTCATCCAGTTCAGGTCGGCGCCGGCGCAAAACGCCGGCCCGCGGCCGGCGAGCACCACGGCGCGCACGTCGCGCTCGGCCTCCAGAGCGCCGAAGGCGCCGGTGAGCTCCGCGACCATCGCGTCATTGAAGGCGTTGCGCACTTCCGGCCGGTTCATCCACACGATGCCCACCCCATGGTGCGTCTCGATTTCGAGCGTTCGATATTTCACCTTCACACCCCCTGATCACGGTTCCCTATCCACGAGTGCCAGCCGCCGGTGCTGCTTCGGCCTAGCTTGCCGGAACTCCGTTGGGGCGGCTGCTGATGTACACGGTGCCGGTGAAGACGGAGGTGAGGGCGCCGTCCTCGCGCGTCACGTCGACCCGGTAGACCGCGAGCTTGCGCGAACGCGACACCTCCGCTGCGGTTGCCGTGAGCACTTCACCGAGCTTCACCGGCAGGTGATAAGTCACATGGGCGTCGATTCCCGCAGCGACCGGCCCATGGGAATTGGAGGCAAGGCCGAATGCCGTATCCGCCAGGGTGAAGATCGCCCCGCCGTGACAGGTGCCCATGAAGTTGAGGTGATCGGCCCGCACGCGCATCCTCACCGTAGCGGTGCCCGGTCCGGCGGCCACGCATTCAATCCCGACCGCGTTGACGAACCGGTCTTGCGCGGCGAAGTGGCGAACCCTCGCGTCAACCGAGAATTCTTGGCGTTTCCCTGATGGCACGAGCGCAATTGTCGGCGGGGCGCTCGGGTCTGTCAAACCGCCGCTGCCGCTGGCGATCAAGATGGGCGCAGATGACCGCAAGCGAGAGCTTCTTGCAGTCATGGCGCAAGGGGCATCGTAGCGTGCAGTACAGCAGCAACCTTAGGATCTTACTATCGCGCCGGCGATTGCGCCGGCAGCGATCGCTTCGATCCAGCTCCCGAGGAACCAGCTCCAGGCAAGCGACAACGGAATCGGCATGAAGGAGTACGAGCCAAATCCCATCGAGATGCCTGTCGCGAGACCGAAGAGCGCACCGAATTCGATGCCCGAAAGCAGCGATTTCTGTCCGACGAGGAGGGCGTAGATCGCGACGAAACACGCCGAAAACACCAGCGTGACCACATACAGCAGCGGCGTGATCATTGATCTATGGGACGCCAGAGTGCGGACGTAGCCGAATAGATCGGCTGAAGGAGCACGCCGTGCAGGAGGAAATCCAGAATCGACCATGCGATAAATACCGAAACCAGAGCGAGTAGCGCTTTCTTTGCCATTTGATTTCTCCCTTGACTTGGAGCAGGGGCCCCAATCACTTAATCGATTCCGTTGCTTGACCTCTAACCTCTTTACGCGATTAACCGAGCAAGTCCAGAAACTCCCGCAGCGTGACGATGCGAATTCCCTCGAACTCGCCGAGTTCAAGCATCGTCCGGTCGCCCGTGACGATAAGCCGGGCATGCGCGGCCAAGGCGCACTCCAGAATCCGGTTGTCCGGCTCATCGCGCAGTACCCTCACCTTCCTCCGGGGTCGCGCGATGCTGCCGAGGTCGGCGAGAAAAACCGCCACCCGCGACAGCTCCTCCGCTTCGCGGTCGAACTTCCGTGAGAGCACGCCCAGCACCTCATGGATGATCGGCTTGGAGATGACCAGGTCAAAGCTGCCCTGGGCCGCATGCACAATCGCTTTCTCGGCTTGCCCGCCCGGCAGCGCGAGCGCCGAGACAAATATGTTGGTGTCGAGGACCGCCTTCACCCGCGCAAATAGCGCTCGAGGTCTTGCTCAGTGAGCAGGCCTTTTTCCTTCGCCTTACGCGACCAATAGCCCTGCATGCTCCGAAGCTCGCCCTTGAGCCGCGCGGCCCGCGCAGCGCGCAGCGCATCCTGGACAACACCGCTCAGGGTCTTGCCCTCGGAGCGTGCCATCTCCTCCGCTTGGCGCGCGAGCTCGGGGGAAAGCGAGATGGTCTTTTTCACCGCGGTGGCCATGGGAGAGTTCCTCTAACCCGGTATGAATAATTACTACCAGTATAGGCGCCGGTTCCGCGAACGGCAAATACCGCCCCTATTC
>JACPRN010000271.1 GCA_016189945.1 Betaproteobacteria bacterium | reverse complement strand
GCCACGCACTGGTAGCAATATTGCGGGACCTTGGCGACGGGGCCGGCCATGGCGGGCTCAGCCGGGAATCTCGGCTTCGGCTGCGATGCGTGGGTTCGGGGGTCCCCGAAGTCCGCTATTCATTCCGGATCGCTCTCGTTTTTGAAACTGTTTGAATGTCAAACAATAGCGCCGGTGCGGGTTTGATGTAAGTCAAGTTTGCCGAAGTTTCCGCGTGCTAGTTTCGAGCACTTGCCGCAAGGCGCAATGAAGGCGCGAGAGGAGGAGCCGATGGATATTCGAACGCTGGTGGAAAGGCTTGCCTGCCGGCTTGCGGAGGAGCCCCGGTATCCCACCCAGGGCGCGACGCTGTTTGTCGACCTCGAACGCCGCAAGATCCTGCGCAAATACCTCCCCGCGGAGGTGCTGCGGAACTTTCTCGGCGGCCGCGGCGCCAACATGTTCCTGCTCTACAACCTGCTGCAGGAGGACCGCGAAGCGCTCGATCCCGAGGTGCCGCTCATCTTCGGCGCCGGAACGCTCACCTCCTACATGCCTTCGGCCACGCGCGGCAATTTCACCAGCCGCTCCCCCGACAGCCGCGCCATTCTCGATACGAACGGCGGCGACTATTTTCCGGCGTTCTTCAAGCGCCACGGCTACGATCATGCCGTTTTCTACGGGCGCGCGCCGCAATTGACCCTGGTCAAGATCGCCCACCAGGACATCGCGTTCGTCGATGCGAGCCCCTACCGCGGCATGGACAACATCGATTTCACCAGAGCGATCGAGCGCGACTTTCAGTGCCAGGAGCGCAAGGACATGGCGATGGCCCGCATCACCAGCGCGGGCGAGAACCTGGCGCTGTGCGCCGGCATCATGGGCGGGCCCAAGGCGATCTGGGCGCGCGGCGGCGGCGGGGCCAAGATGGGCGCGCTCGGCCTGAAGGCGATCATGGTGCACGGCAAGCCCGACAAGGCCGAACCCGCCTCGCCCGAGTACAAGAACCACAACAAGCTGATCGGCAGGAAGATCACCGGGGCGAGCGTCATTCGCAATGCGTTGAAGATGGTCGGCACGCCGTTCCTGTACAAACCGTGCCGCGTGCTTGGCGCGCTCGGAACCAAGAACAACCAGGAGACGACCTGGGTCAGCACCCTCGACGTGGACAATTTCGATCCTTATCGTCCGGGAATGGACGGCTGCTTCAAGTGCCCCGTCCAGTGCCGCGCCATGAACGACATGACCCCGGAAGGCAAGGGCGGATGGGGAGCCAAGGCATTGAAGGGCCTGAAGGGCAACGCCAGCTACGACAAGGCCCAGGCCGACATCCAGCATGAGCGGGGGCGGACCTACAACGGCATCCGCGGCGACGGCAAATTCGACCGCTACGACAAGGGCGACGGACCCGAATTCACGACCCTGGGGAGGATCGGACCGACACTTGGCATCGCCGAACCCGAGCAGGTGATGCGCTTGAACAACATCATCAACGATCTCGGAATCGACTCGGCGGGCATCGGCGGCGCGGTCGCCTGGGCGATGGAGCTCTACCAGCGCGGCATCATCACGCAGAAGGAAACCGGGGGCCTCGACCTCACCTGGGGAAATTACGAAGCGATCGAGAAGCTGTTTTTCATGACCGCCAGGCGCGAGGGCTTCGGCGACACGATTGCCGATGCGGGGCGCGCGGTCGAGCGCGGCAAGTATCCGCACGAGGCGCTCAAGTACCGCATGGCGGTAAAGGGGCTGTTCCAGTCCGATCCCCACGATGCGCGGATCCTCAAGGGTTTCGCGCTCGGTTTGGCGGTGGCAACGCGCGGATTCGACCACTTGCGCAGCCGCCCCACGCTGGAGATCAACGCGCGCGTCAACGACGACCCGGATTACAAGGCGCACCTCTACGGCGGATTCGTGTCGGCCCAGCCCAACAGCTACGAAGGCAAGGAGCAGGCGATCCGCAAGTGCGAGGACACCTACGCGGTGGGCGACTCGGTCGGGATGTGCCGCTTCGATACCAAGCTTTTCAACTCGCCCACGCTGCCCGAACCGGCCGACTTCGCCGAACAGGTCAACACGCTCACCGGCGTCGGCATCGACAAGGACAGAATCGATGAAATCGGGCGCAACATCATCGCGCTGGAGCGGCTGCTCAATTTCCGCCTCGGCCTGCGCGTAAGCGACGATACCCTGCCCGCGCGCTGGTTCGAGGAAGCGATTGCGGTCGGCCCGTTCAAGGGCGAGCGAATCGACCGCCAGGAATTCGAAGCGCTGAAGTCGCGCTACTACAAGCTGACGGGGCTCAACGGCGGCGGCGTCCCCAACTGCGACTGGCACGAAAGGCTTGCGCGCGCCACCACCGGGTTTTCGGTCCGCGTCGAGGTGCCGGTCAACATGCCGGGAGTGCCCGAGCACGACATCGTCGTCGATGAACCGGTATCCAACGTCCTGGAGCTGCGCGGGGCAATCGAGCGGCGCTTTCCCGAAGCGGCGGACCAGCTTTCCGATCGCACGCTCGGCGTAGCGGTCAACGGCGAAGCGGTATTTTCCGGCGAGGCGGCCGCGCCGGTGAAAAACGGCGACCGCGTCACGCTCGTCCCCGTGATCGCAGGAGGATGAGCATGGGGTCAGGTCTTGCTTCTTGCCTCTTCCGCAAGAAGCAAGACCTGACCCCTGCGCCGGCTCCTAGCGCCGATATCCCCTGAGCTTGTCGACGTCCAGGATGCGGATCGTCCTCCCGCTCACGCGGATCAGCCCGGACCCGGAGAGTTCATGCAGGATGCGGGAGAAATGCTCGCGCGTTATCGACAGGCGCGAAGCGATCAGGCTCTTGGTCGCCGGGAGCGTCACCTCCGCGTGCCGGGCACCGGGCGCATCCATCCCGACGTCGCGCAGCAGATAGCCGATCACGCGCTGGGTGCCGCTTTTGAGCGAATAACCCTCGAGATCGCTCAGGATCCGTTGCATCCGCTGCGCCAGCCCGCCGAGCATGCGGCGCGAGAAATCCTGGCTGCGTTCCAGTTCCTGGAAGATCGCGGCCTTTCCCACGTGCAGCACCAGGGCATCCGATAGGGTCTCGGCGAACACGATATAGGGCTTCTCGAGGAACATGAACGACTCGCCGAAACTCTGCCCGGGCCCCAGGATTTCGACCACCTTTTCCGAGCCGTTGCTCGCGCCGAAGGCGAGTTTCACCTGCCCGTAGACGATGACGTAGAAGCCCCCGCAGGGATCGCCTTTGCGGAACAGGATGCTGCCCGCGGGAACGCGCACCTGCGAAGTCGCCGCTGCGACGGACCCGATCTCCTCCGCGGAAAAACCGCGGAAAAGCGGCTGGTTCCTGAGGAATTCTTCAATCTTGATGGCGCGGGGCGACACGGTCCGAGTTATTCCACGTCTTCGATCGGGTGCCGCAGCAATGGTACTTGAAATCACGGGCATTGGTCATGCCGCGCCGGCAGAATTCGCTTGCTTTGTGCGGCGCAGTGCGGTAACGTGCGCGCTGCCGGATTTTCAGGCAGTGAAGTCACTGGTCAGTCGTTCCCGCCTTGGTTGGGTACCGCAGGTCCTCTTCTCTTCTCTCTTCTTGATTCCGTGCACCCGGGCAAAAGCCCATTTTTCTTTTTTTCGAGGAAAGTCATCATGGCTACAGGTACCGTCAAGTGGTTCAACGACGCAAAAGGCTTCGGATTCATCACCCCCGATGAGGGCGGTGAGGACGTCTTCGCGCATTTCTCCGAGATCAAGGGAAGCGGATTCAAGTCGCTCAAGGACAACCAGAAGGTTTCCTTCGATATCAAGACCGGCCCGAAAGGCAAGCAAGCCGCCAACATCACGCCGGTATAAGCGGAAGAGCCTTCAAGAAAAGCCCGCGCTGCGGGCTTTTCTCTTGCTGGGGCAGGCTTCCGGCAATGGTGGTCTGCAACTGCGCGCCGCTCAACAACCCCTCCCCTTCGAGCTAATTCGCTCCCCAGACTTCGCGCGCCGTCTCCACCACCAGCTTGAGCTTGGCCGCCTGCGACTCCAATGCGATCTGGTTGCCGTGTACGGTGCTGGAAAAGCCGCACTGCGGCGACAACGCGAGTTGTTCGAGCGGTACGTACTTGGCAGCCTCGTCGATCCGGCGCTTGAGCTGGTCCTTGGATTCCAGGTCGCCCACCTTGGTGGACACCAGGCCGAGCACCACGGTCTTGCCCTTGGGCAGGAATCGCAGCGGCGAGAAGTCGCCCGAGCGCGCATCGTCGTACTCGAGAAAATAGCCGTCGACCGCAAGCTCCCGCAACAGGGCCTCGGCGACCGGCTCGTACCCGCCTTCGGCCACCCAGGCGCTCTTGAAATTGCCGCGGCACAGGTGAACGCATATCGTCATCCCGGCCGGGCGGTCGGCGATGGCGGAATTGATAAGCTTTGCATACCGGTGCGGCAGCTCGTTCGGATCGTCGCCGCGCTGGCGCGCGCCCTCGCGAAGTTTCGGGTCGCAAAGATAGGCGAGATTGGTATCGTCGAGCTGAACGTAGGTGGCGCCCGCGGCGCCGAGCATTTTCAGCTCCTCCCGGTAACAGGCCCCGACATCGTCATAGAACGCTTCGAGGTCCGGATAGGCCTCGGCGCTGATCGCGCCCCGCCCGCCGCGAAAGTGGAGCATGGTGGGCGATGGAATGGTCACCTTGGGCACCTGCTTGGTCACGGACTTGAGGAAACTGAAATCGGCGACCTGGATCGGCCGCGCGTGACGCACCTTCCCGGTCACTTTCAGCACCGGCGGGGCAAAATTGATGTCGCCCCCCTTGGTGTGGAAACTGGTCGTCAATCCTCCGCTGCTCTCGACCCCGTCGAGCTGTTCCAGGAAGTCGACGTGAAAATAGGTGCGCCGGTACTCCCCGTCGGTGATCCCCTGCAGTCCCAGATCTTCCTGAAACCGGACTACATCGCGAATGGCGCGGTCCTCGGCCTGGCGCAGCTCGGCCTTGGAAATCGCCCCGTTCTGACATTTCTCGCGCGCCTCCAGCAGCTCCCTGGGACGAAGAAAACTGCCGACGTGATCGGCGCGAAAAGGCGGTTTTGTGCGTGCTGCCATGGTTTGTCTCCTCTTGGTTCGCGGGACTGGCGGTCCGTAGGGCAGGGCTCTGAGCGGGCGCGACAGGCGGCAATCGTTGCGGATAGGCGTTGGCGACGATCCTGGCCTCTTCCGGTTCCGGCATTCGAGCGGTGCGAAGCCCCGGGGTGCCGGGCGAGCGAATTCGCTTCCATTTCAAACGAAACGCGCGCCGAAGTCAATCGAACTTACGAAAACGCGCCAACGCCTGCCGCGACCGGAGCGGTAGAATGCGGGGCCGTCGCCGGTCGAATATCGCGGCAGGCTTCGCGCGACTGAACGAGGAGAGTCCGCCATGGCAGAGGCAGGTCAAGAGCGTCGAAGAATTCTTTGGGGCGCGGGAACGCCGCGCACGCTGCGGGCGCACTGGATATTGCGCGAGCTTGATCTCGCCTACGAGAGCCGGCCGATCGGGCCGCGGACCGGCGAGACCCAGACATCTGAATTCACCGCGATCAACCCGAGCCAGAAAATCCCCGTTCTCCAGGACGGCGATCTCACGCTTTCGGAAAGCGCGGCCATCGTGAGCTATGTCGCGGAAGCGTATGGAGGAGAACGCGGACTGATTCCGTCGGCGCCGAAGGAGCGCGCCCGCTACTACCAGTGGTGCTTTTTCGCCATGATGGAGCTGGATGCGGACACGACCTACGTGATCCGAAGGCACGAAGACCTCAAGCATCTGTACGGCGAGGCGCCCAACGCGGCCAAAGCGGCGCGGGAAATCTTCGGAAAGCAGGCGCTCGTGGTCGAAAAAACCCTGGCCGCGGCGGGCCCCTATATCCTGGGCGAGCGATTCACCGGCGCGGACATTCTTCTGACCACATGTCTCGCCTCGGCGCTGCGCCGGCAGATCGAGATTCCGGAAACGCTGCAAGAATACCTGGCTCGCATCGCGCCGCGGCAAGCCTACCAGCGCGCGCTGGAGGCGAATCAGCCGCGCAAGTGAAGCAGGACATCGGACGCGGGATCGAAACTGACTATAATCGTGTGCGCTTGAGAAGCCGCACGCAAGAAATAACTTCGGGAGAGATTTGCTATGAAGACGCTTCGATCGACCCTGGCGCTGCTGTTACTCGCGCCGCTGCTGGCGTTTGCGCAGGCGTATCCGACCAAGCCGATCCGCATGGTCGTTCCCTATGCCGCAGGCGGCGCGGCCGATACCGTGGGGCGCGCCGTGAGCCAGCATCTGAGCGAAATACTGGGGCAGCCGGTGGTCATCGACAACCGCGGCGGCGCGGGCGGGCGCCTGGGGACGGACGTCGTCGCCAAGGCCGCGCCCGACGGCTATACGCTGCTGCTCACCGTCGGCCCGCCTCACGGCGTATATCCCCTGTTCATGAAACCGGTGCCATTCGACACCATCCGGGATTTCACGCCGATCATCATCATCGGAACCGCGCCGCAGTCGTTGGTGGTCAATGCCTCGCTGCCGGTGCGCTCGCTCAAGGAGCTGATCGAGTACGCCAGGAAGAACCCGGGCAAACTCTCCTTTGCCACTTCCGGGGTCGGGTCCTCGCAACATATCGGCGGGGTGATGCTCAACCGCGCCGCCGGCATCGACCTGGTGCACGTTGCCTACAAAGGCGGCGCGCCGGCGCTGAACGACGTGCTCGGCGGTCAGGTCGGCGTGGGCATCGTCATCCTGTCCAACGTGCTGCCGCACGTGCGTTCCGGCAGGCTGCGCCTGCTCGGCGTGCTCGAAGCGCAACGGCCCAAGGCTTCGCCGGAAACGCCGACCATCGCCGAAGCCGGAATCCCGGGCTACGCGGTACCCGATACCTGGATCGGCATCGTCGGTCCGGCCAAGCTGCCCGCTGCGATCGCCAACCAGGTCAACGCCGCGGTGCTCAAGGCCATCGCCGTCCCCGAAGTCGGCGCGCGGCTCGCATCGGCGGGGTTCGAGGTCAAGGGCAACACGCCGCAGGAATTCGACGCGCAGGTGCGCAGCGCCTTTGAGATCTATCGCAAGATCGTGACCGAGGCGGGGATAACGCCGGAGTAGCAAGCGCGCTGCGTCCGTCTCGCTCGGTTCAGCGACTCACAAGCCGGCGCGCAGGTTTCCCCGGCCGCGCGCCCGGGCAAGACGGGGGCGCGAGATAATGCGCCCCGCAAACGAAAAGGCCCCCATGTCACATTCCTCCTGGCGAACCCCCGCGATCATTATCGCCTGCGGTTCCATCATCCTCATCATCGGCAACGGACTGCGCTCGGGTTCGGGGTTGTTTCTGCAGCCGATGACCATGGCGCACGGCTGGACGCGCGAGACCTTTTCGCTGGCGATCGGGCTGCAGAACATTTTCTGGGGCCTAGGTGGTCCGTTCTTCGGCGCGATCTGCGACAAGTTCGGCGCCGGGCGCACGCTCGTGACCGGCGCGGTGCTGATGGCGCTCGGCTATTACGGCATGTCGCAGGCCCAAACCGGAGCGGCGCTCGTCTGGAGCGCGGGTGTGCTGATCGGCTTTGGCGTGAGCGGCAGCGGCCTCGCCATCGTCCTGTCGGTGTTTGCGCGCCAGGTCGAAACCAGGTATCGCAGCGTCGTGCTCGGCGTAGGCACCGCCGCAGGCTCCATGGGACAGTTCGTGATGCTGCCGATCGGCCAGGCATTGATCGACGCCTACGGCTGGCAGCAGGCGCTGGTGCTGCAGGCGCTGATGGTGGTACTGATCATTCCGTTGTCATTGGCCATGGCCGGCAAACCCGCTGCGAGGCCGTTCGCCGGACACGCGGATCAATCGATCGCGGAGGCGGTGAAGACCGCGGTGCGCGACAGGAGCTTCGTTCTGCTTTTCTTCGGCTACTTCACCTGCGGCTTTCAGACGATCTTCATCGGCGTTCATCTGCCCTCCTACCTGGTGGATCGAGGGCTGTCGCCGACGCTGGGCGCCGCAGCCATTGCAACCGTCGGCCTGTTCAACGTGATCGGATCACTGACCTCCGGCTGGCTTGGCGGCCGTTATTCCAAGCGCTATCTGCTGGCCGGAATCTACCTGTGCCGCAGCCTGGTAACCGCGGTGTTCATTCTCCTGCCGCTGTCGACCCTGTCGGTGTACCTGTTTTCCGCCTTCATCGGCGTGTTCTGGCTGTCGACGGTGCCCCTCACGCAGGGTTTGGTCGGGCAGCGGTGGGGACTGCGCTACATGAGCACCCTGGTCGGGGTCATTTTCCTCGGCCACCAGGTCGGCTCGTTCCTGGGGGCATGGCTGGGCGGCGTAATTTTCGACGCAACCGGTTCGTACACGATCGCATGGTGGCTGATCATCGGCTCGGGCGTGTACGCGGCCATACTGCACCTGCCGATCCGCGAGACGCCGCTGCGGCCGAGCCCCGCGATGGCGTGATCGGAGGGGAAATTGCCGGCCCTGTGCTCGATCGGGCCCGCGCAGAGCTGTTCCCCCGCTGAACCAATCGCGCCGGATCGAATCCAATGCCTGGGTCGCGCTCAAGGACTCCGCATGACGACATCGAACAGTTTGCACACAGACTGGTCCCCTGCCTCCGGCCGCTGGATTCGCGTGGAAACCGAGATCGAGATCGCGCGCCCGCCTGCGCGGGTTTGCGACTGCGTCTCTGCGGATTCGACCTTGATGCGCTGGATACTCGAGCGCCAGTCGGCGCGGGGGCTGGGCAATCTGAAGCGCGTGCTCGAGCGCTGAAGCAACGAATCCGGGGGTGCCCATGGCCGTATCAGTCAGCGCCATCGTCCCGAACGCTGCCCGCTCCCTGCTGAAGCGCGGCGCGACGCTTGCGGCCACGATCGGAAGCGCGGGTTATGTGGCCGCGCTCGCCTGGCTTTACTGGCGCCAGGAGCGCCGGCTGTTTCATCCGGAGCCGCTGCCCGCGGACCATCGATTTGCCCTGCCGGGCGTGGACGAGATCTGGATCGACGTGGACGGAGCGAGGTTGAGCGCTCTGCACCTGAAGCTTCCGCGGCCGGAAGGTTTCATGTTCTTTCTCCACGGCAACCGGGGCAACCTCGCGACCTGGTTTACCGACCTCGAATTCTTTCGCGAAGCCAATTACGACCTGTTCATGATCGACTACCGCGGCTACGGCCACAGCACCGGCCGCATCGAAAGCGAAGCGCAGCTCCGCGCCGACGTTCGCGCCGCCTGGAACTGCGTCGCGCCGCAATACGCGCAGCGGCGCAAGGTGATTTACGGACGATCGCTCGGAACGGCCCTGGCGGCCGGGCTGGCCTCGGAGGTGCAGCCGGATCTGACCATACTGGTCTCGCCCTACAGCAGCATGGAAGACCTGATGCGCGAGCGCTATCCACTGGTGCCGACCGCGCTCCTGCGCTACCCGCTGGCCACCTGCCAGGACGTCGGCAGAATTCGAACTCCGGTGTTTCTCATTCACGGGGAGCACGACGACTTGATCCCCTTCAGTCACAGCGAGCGCATCCTGTCCTACGCCGCGCAGGCCCGGCTCGTGTGCATACCGGGCGCGGCCCACAGCGACATCCATGAGTTCGGCGCGTACAACGACGCTGTCATGCGCGTCTTGAAATCCCTGTAGTCAATCGCGCCGGCTCCCGGACGCCGGTCTTCCCGACTCGCGTCGGCTCGCGGGCGCCGGTGTTCCCTGGGAGGCAACTCCGCAGTCCGGGGTGCACGAACCGGTTTTGCCGGATATGATTGCGGCACTGTTCGGGGACCGGCGCGAGCATCCGCGCACTGCCGTCCCCGGCCGCCTGACGAGCCCGATGAGCAAATTCCAAGAACGACTGCGCGCACTGGCACCGGCTGCCCTCAAGAGCATCCGGCGCGGAATCGAGAAAGAAGGCCTGCGCGTGCGTCCGGACGGCGCGCTCGACGCAACGCCGCACCCGGCGGCGCTGGGTTCGGCGCTCACCCACCCGCACATCACGACCGACTTCAGCGAATCGCAGTTGGAGCTGATCACCGGCGTGCACGCCGGCGTCGAGGCGTGCCTGGAAGAACTCAAGCACATCCACCAGTTTGTCTACCGGCATGTCGGCGAGGCGGCGCTGTGGTGCGCGAGCATGCCCTGCAGCCTGCCCGACGAGAATGCCATTCCGATCGGACGCTACGGCAGCTCCAACAGCGGCCGCCTGAAGACCATTTACCGCATCGGACTCGCGCACCGCTACGGGCGGCACATGCAGACCATTTCCGGCCTGCACTACAACTTCTCCCTGCCCGAATCGGTCTGGCCGCTGCCGGGCCTGCGCACGCCGAGCGACGCGTATTTCGCCCTGATCCGCAATTTTCGCCGCCATGCCTGGCTGCTGCTGTATCTTTTCGGCGCGTCGCCGGCTGCGTGCGCAAGTTTCGTCCAGGGCCGCACACACGAGCTGCAGGATCTCAGCCCCGGCACGCTCTATCTGCCTTACGCGACCTCCCTGCGCATGGGCCGCCTGGGCTACCTGAGCGAAGCGCAGGATTCGCTCGCGGTGAGCTACAACGACCTCGAGAGCTACACCGCCTCGCTCTATGACGCGCTCACGAAGCCCTACGCGCCGTACGAAAGAATCGGCATCCGCGACGGACGCGAGTCGGAGGACCCCGTTGACCAGTACCGCCAGCTCGCGACCAGCCTGCTGCAACTGGAAAACGAGTTCTACAGCACCATCCGCCCGAAGCGCGTCACCCGGCCTGCGGAGCGGCCGCTGCATGCGCTGCGCGAGCGCGGCGTGGAGTACGTCGAAGTGCGCGCGATGGACCTCGACCCCTACGCGCCGCTCGGCATCGCCGCGGATACGATTCGCTTTCTCGACGTGTTTCTGCTGCATTGCCTGCTCTACGACAGCCCCCCGGATACGCCGCAGGAGATCGACGCCATCGGACGCAATAATCGGCGGGTCGCCGCGCACGGCCGCAAGCCGGAGCTGCGGCTCGACCGGCACGCCCAGGGGGTGACGCTCCCCGAATGGGGCCGGCAGGTACTCGCACAGTGCCGGCCGATCGCGGCGGCACTCGACGCCGCGCACGGCGGCAGCGCGCACGCCGGCGCAGTTGCGGCGGCGATCGCCGCGCTCGAAGACCCCTCGTCCCTCCCCTCTGCGCGCGTGCTCGCCGAAATGCAGCGTCGCTTCGACGGCTCCCACGCCCGCTTCGCCCTCGCGCACTCGCTCGAGCACCGCAGCACGCTGGAAAGTGAACCCCTGCCGGCCGACGCGGAAGAGCGCCTGGCGCGCCTGGCGCGGGAGTCCCTTGAGAAGCAGCGCGAAATGGAGGCGGCGGACAGGACGCCGTTTGAGGTCTACCGGCGGCAGTTCCTGTCGTACAAATCGCTGAAAGCGGGGTAGTCAAAGGCCGCTTTCAGCCCTGCGCTGGCGGCGATCCTCGATTCGCTCCCTGACGGTAGTGCGGGTCGCTTGAACGCCTGAGGCGCGAACCGGCGGCGCGCGCCCCGTCGCCGCACTCCACGCGCCGCGTGACCCGCCGCGTCAATTTCTGACGCGAAGTTCGCGTCGATTTCTCCACGCGCTGTCGGACGCGCAACATGTTCCGCCGCCCGCGCAGCCTGAGCGCCGCGGCTTTCCTTGG
>JACPRN010000270.1 GCA_016189945.1 Betaproteobacteria bacterium | reverse complement strand
TTGCAACCGCACGCGGGCCACGGCGGCTCGGCGTGGGAAGTGTTCGCCGCATTCCTAGCTCTCGGGCTGACCTCGTTCGGCGGCCCGATCGCCCATCTCGGTTACTTCCGGCGCGAGCTGGTCGAGCGCCGCAAATGGGTGGGAGACGCCCAATACGCGCAACTTCTTGCGCTATGCCAGTTCCTGCCCGGCCCGGCAAGCAGCCAGCTCGGCTTCAGCCTGGGCCTGGTGCGTGCCGGATGGCTTGGGGCCTTCGCCGCGTTCGTTGCCTTTACGTTGCCCTCGGCGCTGCTCCTGTTCGCGTTTGCCGAGCTGTTGCCGCGAATTACGGGCACCGCCGGCAATGCGGCCCTTCACGGGCTCAAGATCGTTGCGCTTTCGGTAGTCGCGCAAGGCGTGCTCGGGATGGCCCGCCAGCTCTGCCCCGATGCGGCGCGGGCGACGATCGCGACGGCGGGCGCGCTCGCGATCCTCGTCTCCGGACAGGCGTGGGTGCAGCTTGTCGTTGTTGCGCTGGGCGCGCTCGCCGGCTTTGCCTTCTGCCGCGAGGCGAAGCCGGCGCCTGCCAGCGCACTGGAGCTTTCCTATGGCCCGCGACTCGGTTGGACGCTGCTTGCGCTTTTCGCCTTGCTGCTCTTTGGCCTGCCGCTTGCAGCGCGCTCGCTCGGCGGCATGCTGCCGGTGATCGAAGGGTTCTATCGCGCGGGCTCCCTGGTGTTCGGCGGCGGGCACGTGGTTCTCCCCCTGCTCGAGGAAACCGTAGTCAGGCCGGGATGGATTTCGGCCGGCGAATTTCTCGCCGGATACGGCGCCGCGCAGGCGGTACCCGGCCCGATGTTTACGCTGGCTGCCTACCTCGGCGCGCGCCTTCCGGGAGAAGCGGGCGGCGCGCTTGGCGCCTGCGTTGCGATCGCAGCGCTTTTCCTCCCCGGGTTTCTGCTCGTCGCCGGCGTTCTTCCCGTGTGGCGCGCGCTTGCTGCGCAGCCGGCGGCAGCGCGCGCGGTCGCCGGGGTCAACGCCGCAGTGGTCGGACTCCTGGGCGCGGCCCTCTACGACCCGGTCTGGGTGAGCGCGGTGCGCGGGCCGGTCGATCTGGCGATCGCGCTGGTCGGATTCACGCTGCTCGTCGCCTGGCGCGCCCCGGCGCTGCTCGTCGTGTTCTGGTGCGCTCTGGCGAGCGTCGCGGCCGCGCTGTTGCTCTGACCGACTTCCCGCAATCTTGGGTGGGTCGTTTGCCCCGCACGCATGGGGAAGAGCGATTCCGGCAACGGCCTCCCGCGAAGACATAAGCAGAAGCAACAGTCACTTAGCGACCTGGCACGGCCTTTGCAATATACGTCTCGTCCTCTGGTAACAAACCTGTTGCCCCACCCGCAAGGTGGGGCTTTTTTTTGATGGAGGTCGGGTCGGGTTCGTTGTCAGAATTCCGGCGCCTCCGGCAACGGCCGCGGGCGGCGGTTCTGGTCGGTGGCGACATAGGTGAGGGTGGCCTCGGTTACCTTTACGACCTCGATGTCTTCCGGGTTGCGCTGCGCGTAGACCTCGATGTTCACCGTGATCGAGGTCGTGCCGACGCGCACGATGTCGGCGTAGAAGGTGAGCAGGTCGCCGATGAACACCGGCTGCTTGAAGACAAAGGAGTTGACCGCGACCGTGGCCGTGCGCCCGCGCGCGCGGCGCGACGCAACCGTGCCTCCGGCCAAGTCGACTTGCGCCATGATCCAGCCGCCGAAGATGTCGCCGTGGGGATTGGCGTCGGCGGGCATCGGTACCACGCGCAGTGCCACTTCCTTGTTCTTCGGCAACGCAACTTTTTCGCTCATGTCTCAGCTCTCCTTGCGGCATTTCAGGTAGTGCAGCGGTCCGCCGCGAAACGGCGCGAATCCGGTGCCGAAAATCAGTCCCGCGTCGGCGAGGTCGGCGTCTGCGACGATGCCTTCGGCGACCGCTGCCTGGGCTTCCTTGAGATAGGGCGCGAGCAACTGGCGGACCAAGTCCGGCGCAACGGCGCCCGCGCGGCCCTTTTGCGCTTTGCCGGAGGTCCAGCGGTAGAAGCCGCGGCCGGTCTTCCTGCCGAGGTTGCCGGCATCGACCAGCTCCTTCAGGCGCCGCGGCGGCGCCGTCTCGCCGGCAAGCTCCCGTCCGACCGCCATGCAGATGTCCAGCCCCACCGTGTCGGCAAGCTCGATCGGGCCCATGGGCATGCCGAATTCGAGCGCAGCGGCATCGAGCGTCTCGGGTGCGACGCCTTCGTCCACCAGCTTGAGCGCCTGATGCAGATAAGGCCCCAGAACGCGGTTGACGAGAAATCCGGGCGAGTCCCTGACCGGAAGCGGCAGCTTGTCGATCTGGCGCACGAACGCCGCGGCTTTTGCGGCGGTCTCGCGATCGGTCTTTTCGCCGGAGACGATTTCCACCAGTTGCATCTGCGCCACCGGGTTGAAAAAATGGATGCCGAGGAGCCGCGACGGATCGGGAAGGTTGGCGCCGATGTCGGCAAGTTTCAGGCTCGAGGTGTTGGTGGCCAGGATCGCCCCGGGCTTGGCGATCGAGGCCAGGCGCGCGAAGAGGGCGCGCTTGGCTTCCAGGTCCTCGAAAATGGCCTCGATGACCACATCGGCGTGGCGCGCCCCATCGCCGCCGACGTCCGGGATCAATCGATCGCTCGCATCGCGGACGCGGGACTTGTCGCGCAGCCGCCGCGCGAAAAGCGCGGCGGCCCGCTCGAACGCCGGCGCGAGGCGCTCGGGCGACTGGTCCTGGAGCGTCACCGTGATCCCGCGCATCGCGCACCAGGCGGCGATGTCCCCGCCCATCACGCCGGCGCCGGCCACATGCACGCGCCGCGCGCTGAACTCGGAGGCCTTGCCGAGCGCTTTCATGCGCTCCTGCAGCGTGAAAACGCGGATCAGGTTGCGCGCCGTGTCGCCTTCGACGAGGGCCGCGATCGAGGCCGGATCGCCCGCGGGCGGGGCAAACGGGTCCCCGTCATATTTCGCCCACAGATCGAGAATCGCGTACGGCGCGGGATAGTGCTCGCAGCGCGCTTTCGCCTCGAGCTGCCTGCGCGCCATTGCGGCGGCGGCGAATTTCAGCGGCCCGGCAAGCAGCCGCTCGACGATGGGCGGCTGGCGCGGCGGCGGCGCCTCGAGCACGAGCATGCGCGCGGCGTTGTCCATCACGCGCGGGGGCACGCTCGCGTCGGCCAGACCGATCCTTCTTGCCCGGCGCGCATCGATGCTCCTGCCGGTGAGCAGCATGTCGAGCGCTGCGCTCGGGCCGATGAGGCGCGGCAGGCGCATCACGCCGCCCCAGCCGGGGAGGATGCCGAGCATCACTTCCGGCAGCGCAAAGCGCGTTGCGGGCTGGTCGACGGCGACGCGGTAGCGGCAGGCAAGCGCCAGCTCCAGCCCTCCGCCCATGCAGAAGCCGTCGATGAGCGCAAGCGTCGGAAAGGGGAGGGCCGCGAGCTTGTTCATCAGCTCCCAGCCGCGGCGCACGATCGCGAGGGCCTCCTCGGTCGACTTGACGCGAGTGAACTCCTCGATGTCGGCCCCGGCGATGAAGCCCGAGGGCTTGCCCGAGCGGATCACCAAGCCGCGCGGCTTCTCTGTGCGCAGTGCATCCAGGATGTCAGACAACTCGGCGATGACTTCGCCCGACAGCGTATTGGTCGACGAATCGGCCTTGTCGAAGGTGAGCCACGCGATGCGTTCGCGGTCGGTGTCGAGCTTCCAGTGCTTGTAGGTCATGGGAGTAGTGTCATTCCCGCGTGGTAAGCATGCCCCCGCGAAGGCGGGGGCGGGAATCCAGTGTGCGTAGTTCGATTCAGATGACGTCTGGGTACAAATCCCGCCATTCCGGATTGTCCTTCTCAATCAATTCTAGTTTCCACGCTCGATTCCATTTCTTGATCCGCTTTTCGCGTTCGATCGCAGCCTGCATGTCGCCGTGTAATTCGAAATACACCAGCGTATGAACCCCGTATTCCTTCGTGAATCCATCGACAAAATCGTTCTTGTGTTCGTAGATCCGTTTGATGAGATCGCTCGTGACCCCGACGTAAAGCGTTCCGTTTCGTCTGCTCGCGAGGATGTAAACGCAAGGTTGTTTGTTCACGAATCTGGATTTCCGTTTCTCTGGATTTCCGTCTGGATTCCCGCTTGCGCGGGAATGACCGTTAGAGTGCTTCGACCAGCATCGCGCCGCCCAGGCCTCCGCCGATGCAGATGGCCGCCATTCCCTTCTTGCCGCCCGTGCGCCGCAGGACGTGCAGCAGGTGCAGCACGATGCGCGTGCCCGAGGCGCCCACGGGGTGGCCGAGCGCGATGGCGCCGCCGTCGGCGTTCAGCTTTTGCGGGTCGAGTTCGCCCAGCGCGCCGCCAAGCCCCAATTCATCGCGGCAGTAGGCGGCGCTTTTCCACGCTTCGATGCAGGCGAGCACCTGCGCGGCGAACGCTTCGTTGATTTCCCACGCGTCGAGGTCGTTCAAGCCCAGTCCGTGGCGCGCAAGAATCGGCGTGGCCGCATGCACCGGCCCCAGGCCCATCTGCGCCGGATCGAGCCCCGCCCAGTTCGAATCGACGATCATGCCCATGGGTTTCAGGTCGTGGCGCTTGAGCATCTCCTCGCTGGCGAGGATCACCCAAGCGCCGCCGTCGGTGATCTGCGAGCTGTTGCCTGGCGTGACGCGGCCGTACTTGCGATCGAAAAACGGCTTGAGCTTGGCGAGGTTCTGCGCCGTGGAATCCTCGCGCACCCCGTCATCGGCCTGGTACAGCACGCCCTTCGCGTCGTAGAGCGGGGCGATCTCGGCCGAAAGCCCGTCGTGCGGCGCGTTGAACGAGCCGCTTTTCTGCGTGCGGATTGAGCGCGCATGGCTCGCCGCCGCGAACGCGTCCATTTGCTCGCGCGTGATGCCGAAGCGCCAGGCGAGATTCTCGGCGGTCTGGCCCATCAGCAGGCCGACCACGGGATCGGTAAGCCCCTTCATGATGCCGATCACCGGCGCGAGCCAGGAGAGCTTGAGCTTCGCGAGCAGCGCGGCCTTCTGGCCGACGGATCTCGCGGCGTAGAAGTTCGACAGCCACACCACCATGGCGTCGGAGAAAAGCAGCGGCGCGCGCGAGAGCGCGTCGACCCCCCCGGCGAGAACGAGATGCGAGCGCCCGGCGATGATGTTGGCGATGCCCGAATCGATCGACTGCATGCCCGAGGCGCAATTGCGCATCACCGTCCAGCCGGGCACCTTCAGCCCGCAGCCCATGCGCAGCGCGGCCACGCGGCCGATGTTCACTTCGTCCACCGAGGGCGCCGCGCACCCGAGGATCACCTCGTCCAGGTCCGAGGGCGCGAAAGGCTGGCGCGCGAGCAGCACTTTGCCTGCCGCGGTGGCCAGATCGCTCGCGGCGAACGGTCCCGGGCGATTGCGCGATTTCAGGAACGGCGTGCGCGCGCCGTCGACCACGTAGATGGGGTTTTGCATGGCGGGTTCCGTTTCACTATTGATCGCAGGAGACATGGATCAAGCCGCGGCGCGACAATTATCGGCGGGCATCATCTGCGAGCGCCCGAAGTCCTGCGGGAAATCGTCGACGCGGATCACGCGCTCGCGCAGCGCTTGTGCGCGCTCGAGATCGGCGTATTCCTCGGCGTTGATGACGAGCGCCTCGAGCGCCGCCCGCTCGGCGGCACCGCTCTGCCCGGCGCGCAGCTTGCCCGCTTTTTGCGCGGCGTGGATTTTCTGCTCGATCGCTTCGGCCTTGATCGCGGCCTTGAGCGCCGCTTCGAGGCAGCCGATCGGCTCGGCTTCCGATTCGGGCAGATGCATCCCGGCGGTGAGCCGGTCGCGCGCCGCAGACGGAGCGATCAGGAGCTTTGCCACTTCGTGCCCGAGCCGATCCGACGGCACGACATAGGGGCGCCCGATGGGGAAAATAATGCGCCTGAGCATCCAGGCGACGAAGCGGTTCGGGGTGTTCGAAATCACGCCTTCGATGGCGTTCTGGGTCCTGAACATCGCATCCCACAGCGACCACTCCAGCAGCGGCAGGTCGGCCGCCTGCCGGCCCTGGTCCTCGAAGCGCTTGAGCGCCGCCGAGCACAGGTAGAGGTTGGAGAGCACATCGCCCAGGCGCGCCGAGAGCTTCTCGCGGCGCTTCAAGCCCGCGCCGAGGACCAGCATGGACACATCGGCGAGAAAGGCAAAAGCGGCGGAGAAGCGGGTGAGCTTCTGGAAGTGGCGGCGCGTTTCGGCCGCGACCTGCGGCACGCTCACCCAGTGGGACCCGGTCAGGCCCATGAGGAAGGCGCGCATGCCGTTTCGAATCGCAAAGCGCAGGTGGCCCCACAGGGCGCGATCGAAATCGCGCACCGCCTTGCCGAAATCGCCCTCGCGCGCGGCGTTGATTTCTGCGAGCACGAACGGATGGCAGCGGATCGCCCCCTGGCCGAAGATGATCAGGCTCCTGGTGAGGATGTTGGCGCCCTCGACGGTGATCGCGATCGGCAATTGCTGATAGGCGCGGCCCATGAAATTGTTCGGTCCGAGGCAGATGCCCTTGCCGCCGAGGATGTCCATGGCGTCGTTCACGACCGCGCGGCTGCGTTCGGTGAGATGGTACTTGACGATCGCCGATACCACCGAAGGCCGCTCGCCCAGATCGACCGCGGAAACGGTGAGCACGCGCGCGGCGTCCATCAGATACAGGTTTCCTCCCATGCGCGCCAAGGGCTCCTCGATGCCTTCGAAGCGTCCGATCGGCGTCTTGAATTGGGTGCGCACGCGCGCGTAGGCGCCGGTCGCGCGCACCGCGAGCTTGGAGTAGCCGCAGGAGGTCGAGGGCAGCGAAATGGAGCGGCCGGCGGCGAGGCACTCCATGAGCATGCGCCAGCCCTGGCCCGCCATCGCCGGCCCGCCGATGATCCACTCGATCGGCACGAATACGTTGGTCCCCCAGGTCGGACCGTTCTGGAACACCGCATCCAACGGCTGATGGCGCCGTCCGATTTCCACCCCCGGCGTGCCGGTGGGAATCAGGGCGCAGGTGATGCCGAGGTCTTCACCGGCGCGGCCGGAGCGCTCGAGAAGCCGTTCCGGATCGTAGAGACGAAACGCGAGGCCCAGCAGCGTGGCAATCGGCGCGAGCGTGATGTAGCGCTTGTTCCAGGTGAGGCGCATGCCGATGATCTCGCGCCCCTCCCACAAACCCTTGCAGACGACGCCCGCATCGGGGATCGCGGCGGCGTCGGAACCCGCATGCGGATTGGTAAGGGCAAAACACGGGATCTCCAATCCCTTGGCGAGGCGCGGCAGGTAGTGGTTTTTCTGCTCTTCGGTGCCGTAGTGAAGCAGAAGCTCGGCCGGCCCGAGCGAATTGGGCACCATCACCGAGACCGCGGCGGCGCTCGAGCGCGTCGAGAGCTTGACCACCACCTGCGAGTGCGCGGAGGCCGAGAACCCCTTGCCGCCGTATTGCTTCGGAATGATCATCCCGAGGAAGCCCTTGTCCTTGACGAATTGCCACACCGCAGGCGGCAGATCGAGATGCACGTGCGAAGTCTCCCAATCGCTGGCCATGTCGCAAAGCGCTTCGGTCTCGTCGTCGAGAAACGCGCTCTCCTCGGGCGTGAGCTTGGGCTGCGGAAGGGCGATCAGCTTGGCCCAGTCGGGGCGGCCCGAAAAGAGCTCCCCGTCCCACCACACCGTGCCGGCGTCGATGGCCTCCTGCTCGGTCTGCGACATGGCGGGGAGGATGCGCCGGTACCAGGCGAGGAGCGGCCCGCTGACGAGGCGGCGCCGCAGCGCGGGGATAATCAGTATTGCCGCAATGGCGGCGATGATCGCGATGGCCCAGGCCATGTTGATGTCCGCTAGCGCCGCGTAATCTTGGAAAACGTCCTCAGGACGCTGAAACGGTGATTATGCGCCCTTTCCGTTAAGATCTCGCGCATGCGCCATCACCCCGGGTCCCTGCCTCTCGAACCGGAAGCGGCCGCGCGCCGCAGCCGCAGCGAATGGCGCGCGCTCGCCACGCTGCTTCCCTATCTGTGGGAATTCAAGGGACGCGTTGCGCTCGCGCTTGCCTTCATGGCGGTGGCCAAGCTCGCCAATGTCGGCGTACCGCTGGTAATGAAGGAGATCATCGACGCGCTCTCAGCGGAGCGGGCCCTGGTTGCTCTGCCGCTTGCGCTGCTCCTCGCCTACGGCCTGCTGCGGCTCTCGACGACGCTGTTTACAGAGCTGCGCGAAGTCGTTTTCGCCAAGGTCGAGCAGCGCGCGGTGCGCCGCATCGCGCTCCAGGTGTTCCGGCACCTGCATTCGCTCGCGCTGCGCTTCCACCTCTCGCGCCAGACCGGGGGCGTATCGCGCGACATGGAACGGGGCACGCGCGCCATCACCAGCCTGCTCGGCTACGCGCTCTACAACATCCTGCCGACGCTGATCGAGATTTCGCTCGTGGCGGGGATCTTGCTCGCCAAGTACGAGATCTGGTTTTCGGCCGTGACCCTGCTCACCCTCGGCGGCTATGTCGCCTACACGGTGGTGATTACCGAATGGCGCACCCAATTCCGGCGGCGCATGAACGAGGAGGATTCGCGCGCCAACACGCGCGCGGTGGATTCGCTCATCAACTACGAAACGGTGAAGTACTTCGGCGCCGAGGCGCACGAGGCGCGGCGCTACGACGAAAACCTGCAGCGCTACGAAGGTGCTGCGATCAAGTCGATGACTTCGCTCTCGCTGCTCAACGTGGGCCAATCGAGCATCATCGCCCTGGGCGTGACCCTGGTGATGTGGCGGGCGACCCAGGGCGTGGTGGACCGGAGCATGACGCTCGGGGACCTCGTGCTGGTGAACGCGTTCATGATCCAGCTCTACATCCCGTTGAGTTTTCTCGGCGTGGTCTACCGCGAGATCAAGCAGGCCCTCGCGGACATGGAGCGCATGTTCAGGCTGCTCGCGGAGAACCGCGAGGTCGAGGACCGGCCCGGGGCGCCGGCGCTCGACGCGCGCAACGCGACGATCCGCTTCGAGCGGGTGTCCTTTGGCTACGACCACAGGCGGCAGATTCTCGCCGAGGTGAGCTTCGAGATTCCCGCCGGGCGCACGGTCGCGGTGGTCGGCGCGAGCGGCGCGGGCAAATCGACGCTCGCCCGGCTCCTGTTCCGCTTCTACGATGTCGCGAGCGGCCGCATCAGCGTCAACGGCGCCGATATCCGCGACGTGACTCAAGGCTCGCTGCGCGCGGCGATCGGCATCGTGCCGCAGGACACGGTGCTGTTCAACGACACCATTTTCTACAACATCCAGTATGGACGGCCGAGCGCCTCGACCGAGGAGGTGATCGCCGCGGCGAGCGCGGCGCACATCCACGATTTCATCGCCTCGCTGCCGGACAAGTACGCGACCAACGTCGGCGAGCGAGGCCTGAAGCTCTCCGGCGGCGAGAAGCAGCGCGTCGCGATCGCGCGCGCCATCCTGAAGAACCCCCACATCCTGGTCTTCGACGAGGCCACCTCGGCGCTCGATTCGGAATCCGAGCAGGCGATCCAGATGGAGCTCGATCGCATCGCCGCCGGCCGCACCACCCTCGTGATCGCCCACCGGCTCTCGACCATCATGGCCGCCGACCAGATCCTGGTGCTCGAGCGGGGCCGCATCATCGAGCGCGGCACGCACCGCGAGCTGCTCGAGGCGGGCGGCGCCTATGCCGCGATGTGGGCGCTGCAGCAGCAGGAACAGGCGGCCGAGGTCCCGGGATGATGTTGAGCGCGGTGTGAGAAGTTGCCTGTATCCCGTTATTTTTGTTGCAAATACGGGCAGCGACCGTTAGACTTCGCAGAATTTTGAAATCGAGGAGGGATGGCGTTGCGCATACGAATGCCGAAACTCATGCTCGCGCTTGTTCTTGCGCTTGGCCTGCCTTGCGCAGGTGCGGCCGCCGACGAAGTTCCAAGCGCAAAGCTGAAACTCCAGTCGAGCGCCGCCTTGGTGCTCGACCAGGGCTCGGGCCGGGTGCTCTACGGCAAGAACACGCATGCGATTGTCCCGATCGCATCGATCACCAAGCTCATGACCGCGATGGTAGTGCTCGATGCCAATCTCGATCCCAACGAGCCGGTAGCGATTACCGAGGACGATGTCGACAACTTGCGCGGTACGCATTCGCGCCTGAAGGTGGGTACGGCGCTCGCGCGCGAGGATCTGCTGCGCCTCGCGCTGATGGCCTCGGAGAACCGCGCCGCCTCCGCGCTTGCGCGCGCCTACCCCGGAGGGCGCGAGTC
Organism: Betaproteobacteria bacterium; assembly: GCA_016189945.1. GTDB lineage: Bacteria > Pseudomonadota > Gammaproteobacteria > Burkholderiales > SG8-39 > JACQTO01. Next base: position 5,131 of record JACPRN010000270.1, on the reverse strand, counting down.
GTTCGTTCAGGCGATGAATCTCAAGGCGCAGTTGCTCGGCATGAGCGGATCGCGTTTTTCCGATTCCACCGGACTTTCCTCGGCCAATGTTTCCACCGCCGAGGAGCTGTCGCGCCTGGTGAGCGAAGCCTACCGTTACGACAAGATCCGCGAACACACCACCGCGGCCGGATATGAGGTCAATGCCGGCGGCCGGCGCCTCGCTTTCCGCAACACCAACGGCCTGGTTTCGAGCCGCGGCTGGGACATCGGCGTCTCCAAGACCGGTTTCATCAACGAGTCCGGGCGCAATCTGGTGATGCAGGCGACCCTCGCCGGGCGCGCGGTCGTGATCGTGCTCCTGAATTCCTGGGGCAAGTACTCGCGCCAGGGCGACGCGCAGCGCATCCGCAAATGGCTCGAAGTTGCAGCCGGCGTGGCCCCCGCGCCTCGCCGAACCGTGTCCGGACGGGCGCGCCGGCACCTGTCTTCCTCCGCGACCGGGGGCGATCCGAGCGGCTGATGATGTCCCCCCAGGGCTCGCCTGAACCTGCGCCGGGGGTCGTGCGTTTCTACAATTTCGTTCCCGAGGGAAATGCCTTCCTGGAGGACGTTCTTGCGGGCCTCGCCCTGCCGCAGAAAAGCGTCCCACCCAAGTATTTCTACGATGAGCGCGGCTCCAGGCTGTTCGAGGCGATCTGCGAGCTGCCCGAGTATTACCCGACGCGCACCGAGATGGCGATCATGCGCGCGCATATCGCCGAAATGGCCCAGCTTGCCGGGCCCGAGGCCGAGCTGATCGAGTTCGGCAGCGGCGCCGGCATCAAGACGCGCATTCTGATCGAGGCGCTGCGCCCGCCGATCTACGTCCCCGTGGACATCGACGGCGCGATGCTCAGGGCCGCCTCGGATCAGCTCTCGCGGCTCTTTCCCTGGCTCAACATCATCGGCATATGCGCCGATTACTCGCGGGCTCTCGCGCTGCCCGAGTTCGTCGGCGCGCCGATCGCGAGGAAGGCGGTGTTTTTCCCGGGCTCGACCATCGGCAATTTCACTCCCGAGGAGGCGCTGGAGTTCCTGCGCCGCACACGGTCGCTCGCGGGAGCCGGCGGCGCGCTGCTGGTGGGCGTCGATCTGAAAAAGGACAAGGCCGTGCTCGATGCGGCGTACGACGATTCGCAGGGGGTCACGGCGCAGTTCAACCTCAATCTGCTCCGGCGCATCAACCGCGAGCTGGGCGGCGATTTCCAGCTTGCGCGCTTCGCGCACCGCGCCTTCTACGACGATGCGAAGGGGCGCATCGAGATGCACTTGGAGAGCCTGTACGCGCAGTTCGTGCGCATCGCCGGCCGGCGCTTCGACTTTGCCCCCGGCGAAACCATCCACACCGAAATCTCCTGCAAATACACCGCGGCCGAGTTCATCGAACTGGCGCGCGATGCGAGGTTCGAGAGCAAGAAGGTCTGGACCGACGAGCGCCAGATGTTTTCCGTGCACGGAATGATCGCGGTCTAAGAAAAGGGGTCGGGTTCGGCTTCCGCCGAACCCGACCCCTTTTTTCAGTTGATCCACGTCAACGCCCACTCCACAGGTGCGGCGTAAGTTGTCTATACTGTAAGCGAGAGCGCGCTGTGTTCGCCGGAAGAACCCGTACATGAGCATCCCCAGCGCATTGCCGGCGGCCAAGCTGGCCCGCCGCTGCGACCCCGAGCAATTCAGTTTCGAGACCACCGCCGAACTTCCCGACATCGAGCGCGCCATCGGGCAGGAGCGCGCCGCTAGAGCGATCGATTTCGGCATCGGCATGGCGCGCGAGGGCTACAACGTGTTCGTCATGGGACCGGCCGGGAGCGGCCGGCACACGCTGGTGCGCAAGGTCCTCGCCGAACGCGTTGCCGGAATCCCGCGGCCCTCCGACTGGGTCTACGTCAACAACTTCGCCCAGCCGCATCGGCCCATCGCCATCGCGCTTCCGCCGGGGCGCGGAAGCGCGCTGCGCGAGGACCTGCGGCAGCTCGTGGAGGAGCTGCGCGCGACCATCCCGACGGTCTTCGAGGGCGAGGAGTACGCGGCCAAAGTCGAGCAGATCGACGCGGAGTTCAACGAGCGCCACGAGCATTCGTTCTCCGAGCTGGGCGCCGAGGCCGCGGAGCAGAAAGTCGCGCTGCTGCGCACCCCCACCGGTTTTTCCTTCGCGCCGCTCAAGAACTCCGAGGTCTATACCCCGCAGGAGTTCGCCGAATTGCCCAAGGAGGAGCAGCACCGCATCGAGGCCGTGATCGCGCAGTTGCAGACCAAGCTCGAGAAACTCGTGCGCGAAGTCATGCGCTGGCGCAAGGAGCGGCACGAGCGCATCCGGCAGCTCAACCGGGAGATGGTGTTTCTCGCGGTGGGCCATCTGGTCGACGAGCTGAGGCAGCGCTACGCGGAGGTCGAGGCGGTGGTGAAATACCTCGACAGCGTGCAGCAGGACCTGATCGAGAACGCCGACGATTTCCGCAAACCCGCCGAAGGCGCGCCCGGCACCATGCGGCTCGAGTCGGGCCAGGAGGCGGGTCTGCGCCGCTACGCGGTCAACGTGCTTGTCGACCACTCCGGTCCGGACGGACTGCCCATCGTCTTCGAGGACAACCCGACGTTCCAGAACCTGGTCGGCCGGGTGGACCACATCGCGCACATGGGCACGCTGGTGACCGATTTCAATCTCATCAAGCCCGGCGCCCTGCACCGCGCCAATGGCGGTTACCTTCTGCTCGACGTCCTCAAGGTGCTGACCCAGCCCTTTGCGTGGGAGGGCTTGAAGCGCGCGCTGCAGCGCGGCGAAATCCGCATCGAGTCGTGGGCCGAGTATCTGAGCCTGGTTTCGACGGTTTCGCTCGAGCCCGAGCCGATACCGCTCGAGGTGAAAGTGGTGCTCTTCGGCGAGCGCCTGCACTACTACCTGCTGCAGCTCTACGATCCGGATTTCCGCAAGCTTTTCCGCGTCGCGGCGGATTTCGACGAGGTGATCGAGCGCGACGAGGGATCGGGCGGCCTGTTCGCGCGCATCCTGGCCACCGTCGCGCGCCGCGACCGGCTCATACCCCTGGACCGCGAGGCGGTGGCCTGCGCCATCGACCAGGCTTCGCGTCTCGCGGGGGACACGCGCAAGATCTCCTCCGATCTGGACAGCGCCGCCGAGCTGCTGCACGAAGCCGACCATTGGGCGCGCGCAGCCGGGCGCGAGCGCATCACGGGCGAGGACGTTCGCAAGGCGATCGATTCGCAGAGGAAACGCTCCGACCGGCTGCGCGAGCGCTTGCAGGAAGCGATCGTGCGCGGCACGATATTGATCGACACCGCCGGGGCCAAGGTCGGCCAGATCAACGCGCTGTCGGTTTATCAGGTGGGCAACATGGCGTTTGCTCAGCCCACGCGCATCACCGCGACTGCGCGCTTCGGGGAAGGGCGGGTGATCGACATCCAGCGCGAAGTGGAGCTGGGCGGGGCGATTCATTCCAAGGGCGTGCTTATTCTTTCCTCCTATCTCGCCTCGCGCTTTTCGGGCAAGCAGGCCTTCGCGCTTTCGGCGAGCCTGGTTTTCGAGCAGACCTACGGCCAGGTCGAAGGCGACAGCGCCTCGCTCGCGGAACTGTGCGCGCTGCTCTCGGCGCTTGCCGAAGTGCCGATCAGGCAGACCCTTGCGGTGACCGGCTCGGTGAATCAGCTCGGGGAGGTGCAGGCGATCGGCGCGGTGAACGAAAAGATCGAAGGCTATTTCGACCTGTGCGAGGCCCGCGGGCTCTCGGGCGAGCACGGCGTGCTGATTCCCGAAGCGAACGTCGAGCATCTGATGCTGCGCCAGGACGTCGTGGCGGCTGCCGAGGCCGGACGTTTCCACGTCTACCCGGTGCGCACGGTCGATGAGGCGATCAGTCTGCTCACGGGGATCCCGGCAGGCGACGCCCAGCCCTTGGAAGGGATGGCGCCCCTGGGCGTCAACGAGCGGGTGGCGGCACGGCTCAGGGATTTTTCGCGGCTGCGCCGGGCCATGGCGGAGCCGTCCCCGAGGCGCCGGCGCGCGGAGAAATAAGTGCGCAGCGCACGCACGAGGCGTCGCATCGTGGTGGCGCTCGACACCGGTTCGCTCTCGCGCACGGCGATCGAGGCCGCCGCGGGGCTCGCCGCCGGCCTGAGCGCCGAGGTGGTGGCGATGTTCGTCGAGGACGTGAGGCTGCTGCACCTGGCGGGGCTGCCTTTCGCGCAAGAACTGGGCGGCGCTTCGGCGACGGCGCGGCGCCTGCAGTCCTCCGACATGGAGCGGGCGCTGGCGGCGCAGGCGAAGCAGCTCCGGCGCGCGCTGGAGGAAACCGCCAAGCGGCTGCCGTTCTCCTGGTCGCTCGAGATCGTGCGCGGCGATCTGCTCGAAATCGCGCTCGAGCAGGCGGGGGCGGACCTGCTGGTGCTCGGGCGCACGCGGCGCCCCGGATACGCCGGGCCGGCCGAGCGGCGAGCACCCGCCAGACCCTTGCCGCTGATCGGGTCGCGGCGCATCGTGGCGGTGTTCGACGAGTCCCTGGCGGGCATGCGCACGCTCGAGGCCGCGTTCGCGCTCGCGCAGACCGCGCACGCAGCGCTCGTCGTCGTGGTGCGCGCGTCGCGCGCGGAAGGCTTCGGGGCGCTGCGCGAGCAGGCGCGAGCCTGGCTTGCCGAGCGCGGAGCGGTGGCGTCCAGTTACGCTTCGATCGCCGCGCACGACACCGCGCTCATGGGGCACATGGCGCTCTTGCACGGCGCAGCCGCGGTGCTGCTGCCGGAACCTGAGCGGCAGGCGGAGACCGAGGACCTGGCGCGGCTGATCGACGACATCGCCTGCCCGGTGGTGCTGATTCGGTGATGCTGGGAGGAGTGTTGACGAAGGGTGGCGAGAACTTGCTTTTGATTACGTCTCACCATTTTGCAGCGCAATCGCAAGCGATTGCGCTGCAAAATGGTGAGATTGATAACAGCAAGAGCAACACCGTTAGTCCCGGATCGTTCGCCCTTGCTTCGAGGGGCCGCCGTGCCTCATGACTATGCCTACTTCGCGCACGACGCCGACATCGGCGTCGCCGGCCGCGGCCCGACGCTCGAGGCGGCCTTCGCCGCCGCCGCGCACGCGATGTTCTCGATC
>JACPRN010000259.1 GCA_016189945.1 Betaproteobacteria bacterium | reverse complement strand
TACAGGACCGGAGGCACGGTGCACATCGTGGTCAACAACCAGATCGGATTCACGACCTCCGACCCGCGCGATACGCGCTCATCGCTGTATTGCACCGACGTGGCGAAGATGGTCGAAGCTCCGGTGTTTCATGTCAACGGCGACGACCCCGAGGCCGTGCTGCTCGTGACCGAGCTTGCGCTGGATTACCGCACGCAGTTCAGAAAGGACGTGGTTGTCGACATGGTGTGCTTCCGCCGGCTCGGTCACAACGAGCAGGACGAGCCGATGGTCACGCAGCCGCTGATGTACAAGATCATCAACAAGCACCCCGGCACGCGCAAGCTCTACGCCGGCGCGCTCGAGGCGCAAGGGCTGGTCGGCCCGGACGAGGCCGATGAGATGGTAAAGGCCTTCCGCGCCGCGATCGAGTCCGGTTCGCACACCAACAAGGCCGTCATGTCCAATTTCACGCCGCCCTTCGCGGTGAATTGGACGCCGTTCCTGAAGAAGGCGCCCTGGAACGCGCCGTGCAGCACGCAAGTGCCGCTCGCCAGGCTGCAGGAACTGGCGCGGCGGCTGACCACGGTTCCCGAGGATTTCAAGCTGCACCCGCGCGTGGAGCGCATTGTCGCCGATCGCAGGGCGATGGGCGAAGGGAGGATCCCGCTCGACTGGGGCATGGCCGAGAACCTCGCTTACGCGAGCCTCCTCGCCGAGGGCTATCCGGTGCGGCTTTCGGGGCAGGACTCCGGCCGCGGAACGTTCTTTCACCGCCACGCCGTGTTCCACGACCAGAACCGCGAGCGCTGGGACCAGGGCATTTTCGTTGCGCTCAACAACCTTGCCGACAAGCAGCCCGAATTCGTCGTCATCGACTCGGTGCTCTCGGAAGAAGCGGTGCTCGGATTCGAATACGGTTACGCCACCGCCGAGCCGAACGAACTCGTGATCTGGGAGGCGCAGTTCGGCGATTTCGCCAACGGCGCCCAGGTGGTCATCGACCAGTTCATCGCCTCCGGCGAAGTGAAATGGGGACGGCTGTGCGGCCTGGTGATGATGCTGCCGCACGGCTACGAGGGCCAGGGCCCGGAACACTCCTCGGCGCGCATCGAGCGCTACCTGCAGTTGTGCGCCGACTACAACATCCAGGTGTGCGTGCCGACGAACCCGGCGCAGATGTTTCATATGCTGCGGCGCCAGATGCTGCGTCCGCTGCGCAAGCCGCTCATCATCATGAGTCCGAAGAGCATGCTGCGCCACAAGGAGTCGGTATCCTCGCTCGACGACCTCGCCCACGGGCAGTTCATGCCGCTCATCGGCGAGGCCGAAAAGCTCGATCCGGGCAAGGTCAGGCGCATCGTTTTCTGCTCCGGCAGGATCTATTACGACCTCGTCGCGGCGCGCCGGCAGCGCGCGATCGACGATGTCGCGCTCGTGCGCATCGAGCAGCTCTATCCCTTCCCGCACGACGAATTCAAGGTCGAGATCGCGCGCTATGCGAATGCCGGCGAAGTGCTGTGGTGCCAGGAGGAACCGGGCAACCAGGGCGCATGGCACCGCATTCAGCACTATCTGCTGCGCCACATGCGCGCCGATCAGGTGCTCGCCTATGCGCTGCGGCCGTCTTCGGCGACGCCGGCGGTGGGATACCTTTCGCTGCACAACGAGCAGCAGAAGCAGGTGCTCGAGGCCGCTTTCGGCAAGCTCGGCGACAACCTCGCCAGCGTGCCCAGGGAGACTGGCGCGAAGCGCCCACGGCGCGCCGGCCCGGCGGCGCGGTGAAGACTTCTCAAGGACGCCATCATGCTCGTAGAAGTCAAGGTTCCTCAGCTTTCCGAATCGATAGCCGAGGCGACGCTTTTGTCCTGGCACAAGAAGGAAGGCGAGAGCGTCGCGCGCGATGAAAACCTGATCGACATCGAAACCGACAAGGTCGTGCTCGAGCTTCCGGCCCCGCAGGCCGGGGTGCTGGCGAGAATCATCAAGGGCGACGGCGGCACGGTGGTGAGCGGGGAGGTGATCGCCACCATCGACACCGATGCCAAGGCCGAACCGGCGCCGGCAAAGGCGCCCCCGGCGGAGCCGGCTGCAGCGGGCAGGGCGCCGCCGGCGCGCAAGACCGGCGCCGAGGAGGCGAGACTGCTGCCGGCGGCGCGCAAATTGATCGCCGAGGCCGGAATAGATCCGCAGAGCGTTCCCGGCACCGGACTCGGCGGGCGCATCACCAAGGGCGACGTCATCCAGCACCTGGAGGGCGAAAGAGGGCGCTTGCGGGCGGCCGCGGCGCCGGAGCCGCCTCGCGGGGCGGGCAAAGCCGCGCTCGAGGCTGTCGCAGCCGCGCCGGCGGCACGGCAGCCGGCGATGAGGCCGGTGCCCTCGCCGGTGAGAATAGAGGAGGTGCTCGGCGGCCGGCCCGAGCAGCGCGTGCCGATGTCGCGCCTGCGCGCGCGCATCGCCGAGCGCCTGGTCCAGTCGCAGGCAAACGCCGCCATCCTCACGACCTTCAACGAAGTCTGCATGCAGCCGGTGATCGACCTGCGCACCAGGTTCAAGGAGCGCTTCGAGAAAGAACACGGCGTGAAGCTCGGCTTCATGTCCTTCTTCGTCAAGGCCGTGGTGGCCGCGCTGAAGAAATTCCCCGTGGTCAACGCCTCCATCGACGGCACCGATATCGTCTATCACGGCTACTTCGACATCGGCATCGCCGTGGGCAGCCCGCGCGGACTGGTGGTGCCGATTCTGCGCGACGCGGACCAGTTGAGCTTTGCCGAGATCGAGAGACGGATCGCCGATTTCGGCGCGCGGGCTCAAGGGGGCAAGCTCGGCATCGAGGAACTGACCGGAGGTACGTTTTCGATTTCGAACGGCGGCGTGTTCGGATCGATGCTCTCGACGCCGATCATCAACCCGCCGCAGAGCGCAATCCTGGGAATTCACGCCACGCGGGACCGGCCCGTGGCGGAGAACGGGCAGATCGTCATCCGGCCGATGAATTACCTCGCGCTTTCCTACGATCACCGCATCATCGACGGCCGCGAGGCGGTGCTCGCGCTCGTGGCGATCAAGGAAGCGCTGGAGGACCCGGCGCGGATGCTGCTCGATCTGTAGCCGGGCATCGAGGGAGAAGAACTTCCAAATGGCGCAAAAATTCGATGTGGTAGTGATCGGCGCGGGACCGGCCGGGTACGTCGCCGCGATCCGCGCCGCGCAACTGGGTTTTTCCACCGCTTGCATCGACGAGTGGAAGAACGGCAAAGGCGAATACGCCCTGGGAGGCACCTGCCTCAACGTCGGCTGCATCCCCTCCAAGGCGCTGCTCGAGTCCTCGGAGAACTACGAGCGCGTGCTGCAGAAGTTCTCGGCGCACGGCATTTCGGTCGCGGGCGCCTCGATGGACGTGGAAAAAATGCAGGCGCGAAAGGACAGAATCGTCTCCCAGCTCGTGAACGGCGTCGCCTATCTGTTCAAGAAGAACAAGGTCACGTGGCTCAAGGGACACGGCTCCTTCGCCGGCGGCGCGGGCCCGTACGCGATCGAGGTCAGGGGCGAGGGCGCCGCACACACTGTCGAGGCGGCGCAGGTCATCATCGCCACCGGGTCGGTCGCGCGCCACCTCGCCGAAGTGCCGGTCGACAACGAGATCGTCTGCGACAACGTCGGGGCGCTTGCGTTTCGAAGCGTGCCGGAGCGGCTGGGCGTCATCGGCGCCGGGGTCATCGGCCTGGAGCTGGGCAGCGTCTGGCGCCGGCTCGGATCGAAGGTGACCCTGCTCGAGGCGCTGCCCAACTTTCTCGGGGCCTGCGATGAAACCGTGTCCAAGGAGGCCTGGCGGATATTCACCAAGGGGCAGGGGCTCGACATCCGCCTGGATGTCAAGATCGGCAAGGTGACCCGCAGCGAAAACGGGGTCAGAGTCGAATTTCAGGATTCGGGCGGGGGCCAGGCCCTCGACTGCGACCGGCTCGTGGTGTCGGTCGGCCGGGTTCCGAACACCCGCGGCCTGGGCGCCGACGCCGTGGGCGTAAAGATCGACGAGCGGGGTTTCATCGACGTCGACGCGCACTGCCGCACCAATCTGCCCGGCGTGTACGCGATCGGCGACGTGGTGCGCGGCCCGATGCTCGCGCACAAGGGGATGGACGAAGGCGTCATGGTCGCCGAACACATCGCCAGCCAGGCCGGACACGTCGATCTGGAGGTCATTCCGTGGATCATCTACACCGCGCCGGAAATCGCCTGGGTCGGAAAGACCGAGCAGCAACTGCGCGACGAGGGCGTCGACTACCGCGCGGGACAGGCGCCGTTTTCGGCCAACGGGCGGGCGATGGGACAGGATGAAACCTCCGGTTTCGTCAAGGTGCTCGCCGACGCGAAAACCGACCGCGTTCTGGGCGTGCACATCATCTGCGCGCACGCCTCGGAGCTGATCGCCGAGGCCGTCATGGCGATGGAGTTCCGCGCCAGCTCCGAGGACGTCGCGCGCATCTGCCACGCCCATCCTTCGCTCTCGGAGGTGGTGCACGAAGCGTCGCTCGCGGTGGATAAGCGGGCGATACATCTGTAGAGTTACCTTATCTTGGCGAAGAAATTGACGTTACATGGTCTCGTGTTTTCGCGCAGTTGCAACGTCGCAACTGCACGAAAACACGAGATCGAAAAAAGCAAGACGGCAGGAGGACGTAAGGCATGACGACGGATGCCCGCACGCTGCGGACGATTCTTGTCTGCGGCGGGATGATACTGACGCTTTCGGTAGGGATACGCGTCGGCTTCGGCTTCTTCCTGCGGCCGATGACCATGGAATTCGGCTGGCCGCGGGAGACATTTTCCTTCGCCATCGCGCTCCACAACCTGCTCTGGGGCGCCTCGCAGCCGTTTCTCGGCGCTCTGGCCGACCGCTTCGGCGCGCCGCGCATGGTCGTGGGAAGCGCGATCACCTACGCCGTCGGACTGGCGCTGATGTCGGTGTCATCGACCGGCTGGATGCTGTCGCTCTCGGCCGGTCTAATCGTCGGCGTCGCCGCCGCCGGCACCGGGTTTGCCATCGTGATCGGCGTCATCGGGCGGGCATTCCCGGCCGAACAACGCTCAAACGCGATCGGAATTTGCGCCGCGCTCGGCTCGTTCGGGCAGTTTTTCATGGCGCCGGTCGAGCAGGCGCTGATCTCCGCCCTGGGGTGGGCGGGGGCCTTGATCGCGCTGGCGGTGATTTCCCTTGCCATGGTTCCGATGGCGATCGGACTGCGCGACGACCGGCACGCGGTGGCGCACCGCGGGGGACAGACCATCGGGCAGGCGCTTGGCCAAGCGAGCGCAACGCCAAGCTTCTGGCTGCTGATGGGCGGCTACTTCGTGTGCGGCTTCCATGTCGCCTTCGTGCAGACCCACCTGCCGGCCTACCTGCGCGACCAGGGACTGCCTGTGGCAGTGAGCGTCGCAGCCATGGCGCTCATCGGCCTGTTCAACATCTTCGGCAGTTACGCCTCCGGGCGCCTTGGAGCCGTGTACACGAAGAAATACCTGCTCGCGGGCGTCTATTTCTCGCGCAGCGTGGTCATCGCCCTTTTTGCGCTGCTGCCGCTGAGCGCGTATTCGGTCTATGCATTCGGCATGGCTTTCGGCCTGCTGTACCTGTCCACGGTGCCGCTCACCAACGGGCTGATCGCCGATATTTTCGGGGTCAGGTACCTGGCCATGTTGAGCGGTCTGGTGTTCTTTTCACATCAGATCGGGTCTTTCTTCGGCGCCTGGCTGGGCGGGCGCCTGTTCGACCTGAGCGGCTCCTATTCCGTGGTCTGGGGAATGGCGATCGCGCTCGGGGTGATTGCGGCGCTGTTCAACCTGCCGATCCGCGAAAAGTCGCTGGCGCGACAGGCAAGCGCCGCGGCCTGAGCTAGAATTTCCGCCAGGCCGCAACTCAAGCACATCGCGCAGCGCCGCATCCGGGCATTTCCCATCGTCTGCAAGGAAGATCCATGGACACCTTCAAGGCATACCGCATCTACGAGATAGACAAGAAAACCTCCGCGCGCTTCGAGGACATCTCGCTCGAGCAGCTCGATGCCGGCGAGGTGCTCGTGCGCGTCGCTTATTCGAGCGTGAATTACAAGGATGCGTTGGCGGCCACGGGCGCCGGGAAAGTGATCCGGCGCTTTCCCTGCATCGGCGGTATCGATCTGTCGGGAACGGTGATCGAGTCCTCCGACGCGCGCTTCAAGAAAGGCGATGCGGTGATCGCCACCAGCTACGACCTCGGGGTTTCTCACGATGGCGGCTACGCCGAATATGCGCGCGTTCCGGCCGACTGGATCGTGCCCATGCCCAAGGGAATGACCCTTTTCGAAGCTATGGCGATCGGAACGGCAGGCTACACGGCGGCGCTCGGCGTGGTCAGGATGGAGGCGAACGGCCTTGCGCCGGCCAACGGCCCGGTGGTGGTTTCGGGTGCGACCGGCGGCGTAGGATCGATCGCGATCGATATCCTCGCCGGACTCGGCTATCAAGTGACCGCACTCACGGGAAAGGAAAGCGAATCCGATTACCTCAAATCGCTCGGAGCGAGCGAGGTGATGCTGCGCTCGAGCCTCAATCTCGCCAAGATCAGGCCGCTCGACAAGGAGCTGTGGGCCGGTGCGGTAGACAATCTCGGCGGCGAAGTGCTCGCTTGGATCATCAGCACCATGCGCGCAGGAGGCGCCATTGCCAGCATCGGGCTCGCCGCCAGCATGAGCCTCAACACCACTGTCGCGCCTTTCATTCTGCGCGGCGTGAGTCTCCTTGGTGCGGATTCCGGCTATACGCCGATGCCGCTGCGGCAACAGGTCTGGAGCCGGCTTGCGGGCAACCTGCGCCCGCGGCATCTGAAGGAAATGACGCGCACAATTGCGTTCGAAGATCTGGCGGGCGTGTTTGACAAATTCATCAAGGGGCAGGCGCGCGGCCGCATCGTGGTCGACATGGCCGCATAGAAGAAGAGCTGCGCGATCCGAGACACAAAGGAGGAAACGTGGCGAGTTACAAGGCATTTCAGATGAAGGCGGCGCTTGCCGATAATTGAGATAGGAGGTTGAGATGAAGACCAAACCGTGCCTTACGCTCTCCGATGTCAAGAAGATTGCCGCCGCCTGCGAGGCCGAGGCGGTGAAAAACAACTGGAACGTCGCCATCGTGATCCTGGACGACGGCGGGCATCCGCTGTGGCTCGAGCGCCTGGACGGCGCAACGCCCGCCAACGCCGAGATCGCGCTGCAAAAGGCGCGCACCGCGGCGCTTTCGCGCCGCCCGAGCAAGAGCTGGGAGGACCGAATCACCGCCGGCCGCCTGTCTATGCTCGCGATGCCGGTGCTGCCGGTGCAGGGCGGGGTGCCGATCGTCTGCCAGGGCGAATGCGTGGGCTCGATCGGCGTCTCCGGCGTGCAGTCGCATGAGGACGAGCAGATCGCGATGGCGGGCGCGAACAGCCTGGCCTGAACGGCGGCGAGGATTCCGGGCTGGTTTTGTCGGCCTGTGGGATAATCCGCGCCACGATTCTCAAGTCAAGGACGCACGATGATTCACACGCCGCCCACGAGCAGCCCAGAACCGGGTCCCGCCTATCTGGAGAGCACGCGCTTTCTGGATTGGAAGAGCGAGCCGGTGCTGCGCTTTGCCCGCGAGGTGACCGCGGGCGAGCAAACCGACGTCGGACGCGCGGTCAAGCTCTTCTATGCCGTGCGCGACGGCTGGCGCTACGATCCGTTCGCCATCCGGCTCGATCCGGCGACCTACGCGGCGAGCGCCGTATACAGGTCGAAAGCCAACTACTGCATCCCCAAGGCGATTCTGCTCGCGGCTGCGGCGCGCGCGGTGGGGATTTGCGCCGGGATCGGGCTCTCCGATGTGGTCAACCACTTGAGCACCGAGAAGCTGAAAAGACGCATGGGCGGAAAGATCCTTTTCCTGCACCACGGCTATGCGGTGCTGCATCTGGAAGGCAAGTGGGTGAAGGCCGCGCCCGCGTTCAACATCGAGCTATGCCGGCGCTTTGCCGTCGTGCCCACCGATTTCGACGGCCGCTCCGACGCCCTTTTCCAGGAGTTTGACGCCGCCAATCGCCGCCACATGGAGTACGTGAAAGATCACGGCACCTGGTCGGATTTCCCCTATGACATGGTCGCAGCCGACTTTCAAGCCTTCTATCCCAAGGAACTGTGGTCGGAGGAGCCGCCCGAGGAGAAATTCGAAGAGGGCGTGCTGGTGCGCTAAATTCCGCCAACCGAGCAAACCGGAATCAGCGGTGTCGCTCTCGCCCTTATTCAATCTCCTCATGGTGCAGTGCAATTGCTTTGCAATTGCGCTGCACCATGAGGAGACGGAATGAAAAGCAAATCGTCGCCAGTTACGCTAATACTCGAGCGGTTATAGTAGTGCGTCTAATCCTCCTCCCTCGCCGCCTTGTACTGCGAGGTGATCTGCTGCTGGATCGCCGCGGGAACAGGCGCGTAGTGGCTGAACTCGATCGTGAATGAGGCCTGGCCGCCGGTCATCGAGCGCAGCCGCGACTGATACTCGGTGAGCTCCGAGAGCGGCACCTGGCCGGTGATCACCGAGCTGTCGCTCGCGAGCGGCTGCGTTCCAGTGATCTGCCCGCGCTTGGAGGAGATGTCGGAGGCGAGATCGCCGATGTAGGTCTCGGGCGTGAGCACTTCGATATTGACCACCGGTTCGAGCACGATCGGCCCGGCCTTGGCCACCGCATCGATCACCGCCTTGCGCCCCGCGCTGGTGAAGGCGATCTCCTTTGAATCCACCGGATGGCTCTTGCCGTCATAGACGATGACGCGCAGGTCCTCCACCGGGTAGCCGGCGATGATTCCGATATCGAGCGCCTGGCGCACGCCTTTCTCGACCGCGGGAATGAAAACGCCCGGGATCACGCCGCCCTTCACCTCGTCGACGAACTCGAACCCGGTGCCGCGCGGCAGGGGTTCGATGCGCAGGAACACCTCGCCGAACTGCCCCGCGCCGCCGGTCTGCTTCTTGTGCCGGCAATGTCCCTCGGCCCTCTTGGTGATCGTCTCCCGGTAGGGAATCTTGGGCGGCTTGGTGTCCACTTCGAGCTTGTACTGCTGCGCCATCTTCTCCAGCTTGCCGCGCAGATGCTGCTCGCCCAGGCCGCGGATGATGGTCTCGTTGGTCGCCGGATGGCGCTCGACTTTAAAGCACGGGTCCTCGACCTCGAGCTTGCGCAGCACTTCGAAGAGCCGCTGTTCGTCGCCCTTCTTCTTGGTTTCCACCGCGAGCCCCTGCATCGGCACCGGAAATTCGAGCGGCCGCAGATGGATGTTGTCCTCGTCGTGAGAATCGTGCAGCACCGAGTCGAATTCGATCTCCTCGACTTTCGCCACCGCGCCGATGTCGCCGGGAACGAGCGCGTCGGTTTCGATGTACTCCTTGCCCTGGAGCATCAGCAGGTGTCCGACCTTGAACGGGCGCTTGCCGCTGCCGATGAAGAGCTGCGAGTCCTTGGTCACCGTGCCCTGGTGAACGCGAAAGATGCCGAGCTTTCCCACGTAGGGATCGACGACGATCTTGAACACGTGCGCGAGAACGTGTTTCTGCGCGTCCGGCTCGGCGCGGAACTCGACCGCATTGTCTCCCTCCCCCTTGAGAAAGGGCGGGGCGTTGCCCTCGGCGGGGTTCGGCGCCAGCTTCGCCAATATGTCGAGCACTTCGACGACGCCGGTGCCGTTCTTGGCCGAGATGAAGCATACAGGCATCAGATGGCCTTCGCGCAGCGCTTTCTCGAACGGCGCATGCAGCTCCTCGGGGGAGACCTCGCCCTTGTCGAGGTAGATCTCCATCAGCGCCTCGTCGACTTCCACCACCTGGTCGACGAGCGCCCGGTGCGCCTGCTCGACCGATGAGAAATCCGCTTCGCCCTGGGGATTAAAAAAACAATCGACCACCTTTGTTCCGCCTTGGGCCGGCAGGTTGATCGGCAGGCATTCGCGGCCGAACGCCTCCTGCACAGAGGCGAGCAGGGCCGCGAGATCGACGTTTTCGGCGTCGATTTTGTTGACCACGATCATGCGGCACAAACCGCGCGCGGCCGCCCAGCGCATCATGCGCCGGGTGCTCAGCTCGATTCCGGTCTGGGCGTTGACGACGATCGCGGCCGTGTCCACGGCCGCGAGCGCACCGATCGCCTGGCCGGAGAAATCGGGGTATCCCGGTGTGTCGATCAGATGCACGTGGATGCCCTGATAGGCGAAATTGACCAGGGCGGAATTGAGCGAATGGCGGTAGGATTTCTCCAGCGGATCGAAGTCGCACACGGTGTTGCCCGCCTCGACGCTGCCCTGGGCTGAGATGGCGCCGGCGCGGTAAAGCAGCGCCTCGGCCAAGGTCGTCTTGCCGGCGGCACCATGTCCAACCAGGGCGACGCTTCGGATTGTTTCCGTTGCATATTTCGGCATGCGGTGGTTCCCTCGCTTTAGTTAAATGCTGGTCAGCGAGACTTTAACTCATGCGGGACCGGGTGGTCGAGCGCCCGAGCCGAAGTCGCCCGTGGGGCCGGCCCTGACCCCGGATCTTGTATCCGCCTTTTTAGGCCGCATTTAGGTCGCATGCACCCGCGAGACCCCAAATACTGGATGTGGGCCGAAGCCCTGGATCTGCTGCAGTCGGCGGAGAGGCTGCAGCGCCAGTTCTTCCAGGTGGGCGGGGCGGCGGCGGCCTCGCGCTGGGAACCCCCGGTGGACATCTACGAGTTCGCCGAGGGGCTGTGGATCTTGGTCGCGCTCCCCGGGGTGGTGCCGGAACAGCTCCGGGTCATCATCGACGGGGCGGACATCGTGGTGGCGGGCGAGCGGCCGCTTCCGGTCGAATCCAGGAAAGCGATGATCCATCGCCTGGAAATTCCGTATGGGCGCTTCGAGAGGCGCATTGCGCTGCCCTCGGGGCGTTTTGAGCTGCTCGATCACCAACTGGAGCGCGGCTGCCTCGTCATGCGGCTGCGGCGCCTTGGGTGACGGGGGACCGGACATGAGCATGTCGCTGGAAGGCAATCAATCGCGTCCAGGCCCGGCGAGCGCGGCCGCGTCTCAAGGCGGCGCGGGCAGCGGGCTCGCCGTTCCGGATGACGCGATGATATTGATCCCGGTGCGGAACATGGTGCTGTTTCCGGGCATGATCCTGCCGGTCGCCATTGGCCGCGACATGTCGATTGCCGGTGCTCAAGCCGCAGTCAAAGGCGAGACGCCGATCGGTTTGCTGTGGCAGCGCAATGCGGAAATCGATCGCCCCGGTGCGGACGATCTGTGCCGCATCGGCACGGTCGCGAACATCCTGCGCTATGTGACGACGCCCGACGGGACCCACCACATCGTGTGCCAGGGGCAGCAGCGCTTTCGCGTCGTCGAGTATCTGGATGGCTATCCGTTTCTTGCCGCGCGGGTGGAGAAAATCGTCGAGCCCGAGCCCGAAGGCAGCCAAATCGAGGCGCGGATGGTGCAGCTCAAGGAACGCGCCGCCGAGACGCTCGAGCTGCTGCCGCAAACGCCGCAGGAGTTGCTCGGCGTGGTGCAGAACATGACCTCCGCGGGCGCCCTCGCGGACCTCGTCGCCGGATTCATGGACCTCAAGCCCGCCGAAAAGCAGTCGATCCTGGAGACGATCGACCTGGAGAAGCGCCTGGACGCGGTGCTGGCGCTGCTTGCCCACCGCATCGAGGTGCTCAAGCTCTCGCGCGAAATCGACGAGCGCACCAAGGCGAGCATCGACCAGGGACAACGGCGCTATCTGCTGCGCGAGCAGTTGAAGGCGATCCAGAAGGAACTCGGCGAAGGCGAGGGCGAAGCGGCCGAGATCGAGGAGCTGCGGCGCGCGATCGCGGAGGCGAAAATGCCCCAGGAAGTGGAAGCGCAGGCGCTGAAGGAGCTCAAACGCCTGGAGCGGACTTCAGAGGCCTCGGGCGAGTACGCGATGATCCGGACCTACCTGGACTGGCTGATCGAGTTGCCTTGGGCGGAACCTGCGCCGGAGGCGATCGACATCGCCGAGGCGCGGCGCATTCTGGACGAGGACCATTTCGGGCTGGAGCAGGTGAAGAAGCGCATCCTGGAATTCCTCGCGGTACGCAAGCTCAACCCCGCCGGCCACGGTCCGATCCTGTGCTTCGTCGGTCCGCCGGGGGTGGGCAAGACCTCGCTCGGACAGTCGATCGCACGCGCGCTTGAGCGCAAGTTCGTGCGCGTGTCGCTCGGCGGCACGCATGACGAAGCGGAGATCCGCGGCCATCGCAGGACCTATATCGGCGCTCTTCCCGGGAACATCATCCAGGCGATCAAGAAGGCCGGCACGCGCGGCTGCGTGATGATGCTCGACGAGATCGATAAGCTCGGCACCGGAATCCACGGCGATCCGAGCTCGGCGATGCTCGAAGTGCTCGATCCGGAGCAGAACAACACCTTCCGCGACAACTATCTGGCGGTGCCGTTCGATCTCTCGCGGGTGCTGTTCATCACGACGGCCAACGTTCTGGAATCGATTCCAGGGCCGCTGCGCGACCGCATGGAGATCCTGCAGCTCCCCGGCTACACGCAGGAGGAAAAGCGCGAAATCGCGCGGCGCTACCTGGTGCGCCGCCAGCTCGAGGAAAACGGCCTCAAGCCCGGGCAGTTCGAGGTGAGCGACGCAGCCCTTGCGGCGGTGATCCGCGATTACACGCGCGAAGCGGGGGTGCGCAACCTCGAACGCCAGATCGGCGCCCTGTGCCGCAATGCGGCGGTCAGGATCGCCGAGGGCAAGCTCGAAAAGGCGCACGTGGACGAGGGCGACCTCGCCGCGGTGCTCGGCCCGGCAAAGTTCGAGAGCGACATCGCCCTGCGCACCGGAATCCCCGGCGTGGCCACCGGCCTGGCGTGGACGCCTGTCGGCGGCGACATTCTTTTCGTCGAGGCGAGCCGCACGCCCGGGGCGGGCAAGCTGATTCTCACCGGGCAACTGGGCGACGTGATGAAGGAGAGCGCACAGGCGGCGTTGACGCTGGTGAAGTCGAGCGCTGCGAGTCTCGGGATCGACGCGGGCGCCTTCGAAAAATCCGACGTGCACGTTCACGTTCCCGCGGGCGCGATCCCGAAGGACGGCCCGAGCGCAGGCGTCGCCATGTTCATTGCACTGGCGTCGCTTTTCGCCGCAAAACCGGTGCGCAGCGACACGGCCATGACCGGCGAAATCAGCCTGCGCGGGCTGGTGCTCCCGGTCGGGGGTATCAAGGACAAAGTGCTGGCCGCGATG
>JACPRN010000262.1 GCA_016189945.1 Betaproteobacteria bacterium | reverse complement strand
GCGTGGGCAGCCACAGCAGCACGCTCGCCGGCCTGCTGGTGATCGCCGTGCTGCTCGCCGACGGCACGCAGCAGTACTACCTGCGCTACCCCGACGGCAGCATGGTTCCTTACGGATCGCTGCCGCCGCCCGATCCGCGACGGCGCATCAACATCCAGGACTGTACTCAGCCAATAGACTTCGCCGCCGGCAATCTCATGTGCGAGTGAGCTAAAAGGCCGCCTGCAGCACCGTCTGCAGGCGATGCGTCCAGAGATGTCCGGCCAGGGCGGTTTCGTGCGCGCGCGCGGCGCTTTCCTCCAATTCCGCCGGCCGCGCCAGAACTCCGGCCATCTGATCGCCCACACCGGAAGCATCGCGAAGCGAGTAGAAATGGGCGCCGCCGTCGGCCCCGAACGCTTCCCGCAGCCAGGCGCGCGCATTGGTGAAAAAGGCGGTGCGGTTGACCGCAAAATTGAACACGCGATCGTTGGCGCCGCCGAGGTAAGTCGAAACATCCAGCGCGAGCCGCGCCGAGGCGATTGCCTCCATCAAGCCGCGGTAGTCGATCGGCGAGCGCACCTCGGCGTTTGCGGGCAGGCCGAGCGAGTCCCAGCCTGAACCGTAAATGATCATCGGGAGGCCGGAGCGCGCGACGGCGGTGACCACCCGGTGGCGCTGCTGCTGGCGCAGCCAGTATTCCAGCGCACGCAGCAGTTCCACCAGTTCCGCGGCAGGCAGCTCCAGGCGGAGTTCGCGCAGGGCCGCGATAACGCTGCGGTGCAACGGCCGATCCGGATCCGCAATCAGCGCGTCTGCCACGGCGTCGTACGCCTCGCGATGCGGTACGTGATCCCAGAACCGCGAAAGGGCGTGCGGGGCGAGGTTGCCGACGTAGAGAACGTGCGGCGATTTGCCCGCCCAGCGCGCGCTCGAGCGGTCATTTTCCAGGCGCGTCGCCGGCGGCACGAACGCGCCGGCGCGCATGCGCAACTGCGGATAGATGAGCGGAATCAGCTCTGCATGCGCCTGGTCGGGATAGCCCACGACGAGCGCATCCGACTCGATTCCCGCGAGCGGCTGGAAATACGGCTGATCGTAGAGCAGGGCGCAATAGCGGGCGCCGAGCGACTCGAAAATCGGCGCGCCGACGCTGCCGTCGTTCCGCCACAGGCGCGCGCGCGACAGGCCGTAGCCCCAGCAGCACAGGTCGAGCACCAGATCGCAGCGCGAGCGCCGCGACCAGCGGAAGAAGCGGTCCAGCTCGGCCTGGTCGAGCCGTTCCAGGCTGGCGAAGGCGATGCGCTCCGAGCTGTGGCCGAGCGCGGCGGCGGCGGCCTCGATGCCTTCGACGAAATCCTGGTAGAAACTCGGCGCCGCAATCGAACTGCAGAACGGGATGGCGATATGCACCGGTGTGTTTGCGGGACGGGACCCTACGCTTTCCCGAAGTCGCTCCAGTATTCGTGCGCGGCGGTGTTGACGAGGCTCGTGCGCAGCTCGACCGGCGTATTGTGGTAGGTCATCGCGGTGCGGTGGATCTCGAGCAGCGGCGCTCCCGGCCGGACGTTGAGCAGTTTCGCGCTGGCGCGCTCGGCGGCGGTGGCGCGCAGGCGCTCGGCCGCGCGCACGACGTTGATGCCGTAGCGCGTCTGGTAGAGCGCGTACACGGTGGCCTCGCGCTCGCGAAAGATCTTCTCGGTGAGATCGGGAAAGCGCGCTTGCGAGAGCACCAGCTCGTCAAGGATCATCGGTTCGCCGGCGAGCCGTACCAGGTTTCTGATGCGGAACACGCGCTCGCCCGGCAGCAGGTTCAGCCGCCGCGCGACGGCGGTGTCTGCGCGATCGCGCTCGAACGCAAGCATCTCGGGCTCGGGCATTTCCTTGACGCCGTCGTTGCGCACGACGTGGAAGAAGTGGAACAGCAGGCGCTTGGGGTCGTGCGTGGCGACAAAGGTGCCGCGGCCCTGCTGGCGCACGAGGATCTGCTCGGCGACCAGCTCGTCGACCGCGCGCCGGATGGTGCCGATGCTGACGTGGTAGCGCTGGGCGAGACGCGTCTCCGAGGGGAGCGCCGCGCCCGCCTGCCATTCGCCCTCGATCAGTCCCTGGGTGATCAGGCGCTTCACCTCGATATAAAGCGGGGCGAAGGTCTCGACTCCCGCGCGCAGTGCGTCGTTCATGCGTGGTTTTCCTGCGCCGATTATAGCCCGGACGCGAAGCGCATGATCCAGGTCATCTAAATCACCCGCTTGACGCCGCGCGCAAAACCGCCCCGGGCGGACTTGGCGCGGCCGCGACGAGCGCGGATAATGCGCCTTGTACCGCTCATTCCAGGCAGGCACATCACCATGTGCACAAGGAGACCGTCATGAAATGCATCGCGTCCGCATTCTTCGCCGCCGCGCTGGCGGCAGCAAGCGCAGTCTCGGCGCAGGAGAGAATCAACATCAGCATCGGCACCGGCGGCACCGGCGGCGTGTACTACCCGCTGGGCGGCGGAATTGCCAGCGTGCTGTCCAAGTACGTTCCCGGACTGCAGGCCACCGCCGAGGTCACCGGCGGCTCGGTCGATAATCTGAAGCTGATCGGCAGCGGCAAGCCCTACATCGGGTTGATCATGGCCGACGCCGGACAGGACGCCTACCGCGGCGAAAACAAGTTCCAGGGCAACAAGGTGCCGCTGCGCACGCTCATGGTGATGTACCCGAACCGCATGCACGCGGTGACGATCGAGGGCGCCGGCATCAGCCGGATCGCCGACCTGAAGGGCAAGCGCGTCTCGACCGGCTCGCCGGGCAGCGCGACCGAGGTGATGGCTTTTCGCGTCATCGAGACCGCCGGCCTGGACAAGGACAGGGACATGAAGCGCGAGCGTCTGGGCGTGGCCGAGTCGGTGAACGCGATCAAGGACCGCAAGATCGACGCCTTGTTCTGGGTCGGCGGTCTTCCCACTGCTGCGATAACGGACCTCGCGAATACGCCCGGGGTCAAGATCAAGATGATCGACCACGCCCAGCTCGTTGCCGCGATGAACAAGAAGTACGGCAACCTCTATGTCGAGGACGCGATACCGAAGGCGACCTACCGGGGCATGGAGGCCGACAACAGGAACGCGACGGTGTCGAACATTCTCGTCACCCACGAGAAGATGTCCGATCAGGTCGCGTACAACATCGTGAAGACTATTTTCGAGCGGCGCGACGAGCTGATCCGCGTGCACCAGGAGGCGTCGAACTTCAAGCTCGAGTCGCAAAAAGCAAGCGCCACGCCGATTCCGTACCATCCGGGTGCGCTAAGGTACTTCAAGGAAAAAGGCGTCAAACTCAACTGAGCGCCGGCCGCCCTCGGCGGCGGCGCGGGGGTACTTTCCGAGCAGGGTGGCATGCGCGAACCGGCGGCCGGGGACATGAGCGACCTCGAAGCGAAGCAGCGCGCCTCTGACGTCAGCGAAGAGGCGCTCAGGAAGGCCGAGGAATTCGTCGAAGCCGAGGAGGGCGCCGCCAACCGGCTTGGCGGATGGCTGGGTGCCTTCGTCACCACCGTTGCGGTGGCGATGTCGCTTTTTCACCTCTACGCGGCCTATTACATCGTCCCCACGCAGACGCTGCGGCCGGTGCACGTCGCCTTCGTCCTCTTTCTGACTTTCCTCGTTTTCCCCGCGGCGCGGCGCCTGCGCCATCGCGTCATGTGGTGGGACTGGGTCGCCGCCGTCTTGCCGATCATCACGGTCGCCTACATGATCCAGGGCGGGGACGATTTCACCGACCGCAATACGCTGCCGAACGACTGGGACATCGTCTTCGGCGTTGCGCTGATGCTCGCCATCCTTGAGGCGATGCGCCGCACCAACGGCTGGGTGATGCCGCTGGTCACCGTGGTGTTCCTCCTGTATGCCCTCGTCGGGCCGTGGCTCCCCGAGCCCTGGACGCACAAGGGCTACGACATCGGGCGGCTGGTCGGGCACATGTACATGACGCTCGAAGGCATCTTCGGCGTCGCGGTCGACGTGTCCTCCTCGCTCATCATCCTGTTCACGATTTTCGGCGCCTTTCTGCAGTATTCCGGCGCCGGCAAGTTCTTCATCGACTTTTCCTTCTCCGCCATGGGCGGAACGCACACCGGCGCGGGGCGCACCGTGGTGCTCGCCTCGTTTCTTCTCGGCGGACCGTCGGGTTCGGGTGTGGCGACCACCGTGACCCTCGGCTCGGTCGCATACCCCATGCTCGCCAAGGCCGGCTACGGCAAGGAGGCTGCGGGCGGACTTCTCGCCGCCGGAGGCTTGGGCGCGATCATTTCGCCCCCGGTGCTGGGCGCCGCGGCATTCCTGATCGCCGAGTTCCTCAAGATCTCGTATCTGGACGTGCTGCTGATGGCGGTCATTCCGACCTGCCTGTACTACTTCGCGCTGTTCCTCATGGTCGAGATCGACGCGCGCAAGTTCGGCATGCACGAAGCGGCGATCGAAGGCGTCGAGAGCCTGTGGAGCCTGACGCGGCAGTACTGGTTCCATTTCCTCTCGCTGGTGTCGATCGTCGCCTTCATGTTGATGGGATTCTCGCCCGTGCTGTCGGTGTTCTGGGCCACCGTGGTGTCGTTTGCGACCAGTTTTCTGCACCGCAACTGCGCCATGTTTTCCTACGATTTGTTTCGCTGGCGCGGGCCGATCGCCAAGCACCTATTTCAATCGAATCTCATCAAGGCGCTCGAAGGCGGCTCGACCGGGGTTCTGAGCGTCGCGGCAACCTGCGCCGGCGCCGGCATGATCGTCGGCGTGGTGACCCTCACCGGCCTGGGTCTGAAATTCAGCTCGATCGTGCTGCAATATGCCGGCCACTCGCTGCTTCTCACCGCGATTTTCACCTCGCTCATCGTCTGGATCGTCGGCCTCGCGGTGCCGGTCACTGCTTCCTACATCATCTGCGCGGTGATCGCCGCGCCGGCGCTGATCGAGCTCGGCGTACCCAATTTCGCGGCGCACATGTTCATTTTTTACTATGCCGTGCTGTCGGAGGTCTCGCCGCCGACGGCGCTGTCGCCGTTTGCGGCGGCCGCGATCACCGGCGGCGATCCGTACAAGACGACGCTGCAGTCCTGGAAGTACACCATGCCGGCGTTTCTCGTGCCCTTCATGTTCGTGCTCGATCCCTCGGGCGTGGGGCTCCTGCTCATGGGCTCGATCAAGGCGCTGGGGGCCGCCAATTGGACGGCGATTGCGGAGGTGAGCATCACGGCAGCGGTCGGCATCGCCGCGCTTGCCGGCGGCGTGCAGGGCTGGCTCCTCTCGCGCGCGTCGTGGTTCGAATCGGCGATGCTCATCGCGGCCGGGGTTGCGCTGGTCTATCCGACGGCCATCGCCGACGCGATCGGCGTGGGGCTGGTGGCGGTGGTGCTCGCCCTGCAGGTTGGGCGCTGGCGCGCGCGGCGGCGATCGGCCTGATGAGCGCGCGGCTCTGGCAGGCAAGAATGGCGGCGCCTTTCGGCATGCTCGGCATTCGCACCCGCGGCGAGCGCGTCGCGGAAATCGCTTTCCTGCCGCGAAGCGTCGAGGTTCTCGCGCCGGCCGATCGGCTCGCGGTGATGGCATGGCTGCAGATCGAGCGCTATCTGGACGATCCGCATTACCGCATCTCGCTGCCGCTCGAGGAAGCGGGCACGCCGTTTCAGCGCCGGGTCTGGAGCGCAATTGCCGCCATTGCGCCGGGCCGCACGCGCAGCTACGGCGACATCGCGCGCGAGCTGGGGTCTTCCGCGCGCGCCGTCGGCCAGGCTTGCGGGGAAAATTCGTTTCCGCTCGTCATCCCGTGCCACCGCGTCGTGTCAGCCGCCGGAATCGGCGGCTTTGCGCACAGCGGCGGGGGCTATTTGCTCGAGGCCAAGCGCTGGTTGCTTGGGCATGAAGGGGCGATCGGGGGCGGACCGGGGCGATGAACCAGCGCAACACCGCGTTGGTGGACGAGTTTTGCGACAGCGTCTGGCTCGAAGACGGGTTGGCGAAGAACACGCTCGAGGCCTACCGGCGCGACCTGCGCCAGTTCGCCGAATGGTTCGAGCGCCAGGGCGGGGATTCAATCATCGGAGCGACCGACGCCGACCTTTCGCAGTACCTCGCCTCGCGCTACGCGCGGCGCACAGGCGCCGGACGCGGCGTAAAGGCGAGCACCCAGGCTCGGCTGCACTCGAGCCTGAAGCGCTTCTTCCAGTTTGCGCTGCGCAGCGGCCGCGCCAGCGCCGATCCCACGGCGAAGCTCGATGCGCCGAAGAAACCGCAGCGTTTTCCGCAGGCGCTTTCGGAGGCCGACGTCGAGGCGCTGCTCGCTCAGCCGGACACCGCATCGGTGCTCGGGCTCCGCGACCGCGCCATGATCGAGGTGCTCTACGCCAGCGGCCTGCGCGTCTCGGAACTGGTCGGATTGAAGCTCTCGCAGGTATCGCTGGACATGGGCGTGGTGCGGGTGACCGGCAAGGGATCGAAGGAGCGCCTAGTGCCGCTCGGCGAGGAGGCGCTCCACTGGCTGCCGCGCTACCTTGGAGAGGCGCGGCCGCAGCTCCTCGGGCGAGGCGCGAGCGATTACGTTTTCGTCACCGCCAGGGGCGCACCGATGACGCGCCAGGCGTTCTGGTATCTGGTCAAGCGCCGGGCTGCCGCGGCGATTCCCGGAAGGCGGCTCTCGCCGCACACGCTACGCCACGCCTTTGCCACGCACCTGCTGAACCACGGCGCGGACCTGCGCGCGGTGCAGATGCTGCTCGGGCACGCCGACATCTCGACCACGCAGATCTACACTCATGTGGCGCGCGAGCGGCTGAAGAGGCTGCACAAGGAGCATCATCCGAGGGGG
>JACPRN010000260.1 GCA_016189945.1 Betaproteobacteria bacterium | reverse complement strand
GGCCTTCAGTTTTCAAGCAAAAAGAATCCTTCGGGTACCATCGTGCCGCCCGCATGGACACCCAAAGGATTCGGTATGATGTCCCTCATCCCGCGAAGATAATTTGGAGTTATCCACGCAGGGATCAGAGGGAATTTCAAATAGCTGCAGTCAAATCGCCACCTAGTATCCGTACACCTTCATCGCGTCCTTCAGGATCTTCGCAGCCTTCGCAGTCGCCGGATCGGCTTTGATTTTTTCCTCCAGGATCTTCATGGTTGCCGCCTTCATCGCTGCCAGGTCGCTGGCCGGTAAAGTGGTGAATGTCACGCCGGCTGCCTTCATTCTTGCTTCGCTCACCTGATTCAAATAGTGCCCGTAGGAAGCCGACTCGACCGAAGCCGCTTTGGCAGCGAGCTCGACAATCTGTTGGAGGTCGGGCGGAAGGCTCTTCCACTTGTCGAGGTTGACGTAGACGCTGTTCGAGATATGCGATATCCAGGCCGGCTTCAGGTAATACTTGGCCACTTCATGAATCTTCATGGAATAGAACTCGTCCGGCCCGGCCCAGTGCGCCGCGTCGATGGTCCCGCTCGCCAGCGCGGTGTACATTTCTCCAGGCGGCACCGAAACAACAGATGCGCCAAAGGCCTTTCCCAGCTCCGCGGCGAAAGCGAAGCTTCTCAGCTTCATGCCTTTGAAATCCTTGAGGCTCTTGATCGGCTTGCGGGACATTATGCTTCCATACGGTGTCGCGAGGAGCGGCGCGAGGAGATGGATGTTGATCTTCGCGTATTCCGCGCGTGCCACATCGATCATTCCCAGGTCCCACCACATATGTTGGTACTCTTCGATGTTCTCGGTGAACGTCATGGGCACGCCCCACATGACGATCTGGGCGGGAACGGCGCCAACGTCGAAGGAACCGCCCGCCCACCCCATTTCAACCGCGCCTTGCCTGACTGCACCCAGCATCTGGAACGTCGGCACCAATGCGTCCGCGGGGTAGGGCGTGATTTCCAGTCGGCCGCCGGATGCCTGCTTGATCCGTTCGGCAAAGCGCTTCGGTACTACATCCCACGCGAAGCCGGAGGCGAACATGGTCTGCATGCGCCATTTGATCGGCGCCGCGGTTTGAGAGGCTGCGGGAGCCGCCAGAATCAGGCTTGCGGCGAAGCCTAGACAAACCCTGGAAAAGCAAAGGGCGACCTTTCTCATTCTCTTACCTCCTCGTTAGTTGCAATCACTCAGCGGGTTGTTCCGAGTTATTCCTTGTTGAAACGAACAACATCTTCCTCGAGCAGTTTCACGATCGGTCCCTTTTGCGGGTCGTTCTTCATTCTTTCCCACACGCCCTTCATGGCCAGCTCCTTCATCTTCTGCAGCTCCGCCGCGGGCATGTTGGTGACGGTGATCGCCTTTCTCATCGCTTCCAGACTGGCAGTCTGCGACTTAGTATAAGCGGCATCGGCGAAGGCGATCGTCTCCTTGCCGGCTTTGGTCACCACGCCCTGAAGGTCCTTCGGCAGTCCGTCGAACCACTTCTTGCTGACGATGACGTTGGAGATGACGACGAAGTGCTCCGTGACGGTGTAATACTTGGCGACCTCGTGCATCTTCATTCGGTAGAGGACATCGGGCGGGCCCTCCATGCCGTCGAGGGTGCCTTGCTGCAGGGCGCTGTACAGCTCGCTGAATTGCATCGGCCGAACAACCGAGCCCCAGTCCTGGTGCGCCCCAACTCGCGGCGGGGAGGGGATGGCCCACAGCTTCTTGCCCTGGATGTCCGCGAGCTTGTTCACCGGAAACCTGGTCAGCAGGCTCTGCGGGCCGATGCCGTGGAATCCGATGATGTGAATGCCCTTCTGCTCGGCCAGTTCCATCATCTTGGCCGCGGCCTTGCTCTGCGCGGCGAAAGCGGTGATCTTCGACGGGACGCCCGGAAGCAGGAACGGCCTGTCGAACAGCGACAATTCCGGCACCACCGTGGACATGAAACCAGTCGGGTAGATCATCCCGTGCAACGATCCAGCCTGAAGCGCCGCCAGCATCTGGGTGGTGTTTCCCAGGGCTCCGCCGTGGCGGGCAGAGGCGGTTACGCGACCGTTGGAGTACTTGGTCACAAGTTCGGCGAATTTGTCGATTACCGTGGCTTGTGTGTCGTTGGCGGTCGCATTGCCGATGAGCATGTTCAGCGCCGGGGACGCCGGTTTGTTTTGTCCCAACAGGGGACTGGCCGCGAACAACGATGCGGCGACGAATGCCGCTTTCAGAATCATCCTCATACCTCCTCCCCAAGTATTCCCGGAAGCCCCGGGCCATTATCCCCCTTCCCAAGGGGGAGCCGCCCAGTTCGATCTTGGCTTGATCCGGAGCGCAAGACGCCTCGATCCAGGCAGCAACATGCAGAATAACTCCGCGACCGCGCCTTCCTCAAGTCTGCCGGAATGGCCGCGGGTGTTCCGATCAGCCGGAAACTTGGTTCTGAACAACCAGCGAATCGCTCCCGCGCCGCACCTGCACATAGCGCACCTGCTTGTGTCTGCCCAGTTCCCGGATCAGCGTGAGCAGGGGCAGGGCGGCGCCCAGATATTTTCTCGGCGCGCCGGCGGCGCGCATGGCCGCGATCTCGTCCTCGCCCTTCATGATGTAGCGCAGCAGGAACTCCTCGTCCGAGACCCCCGGTCCGCCCAGCCTGTCGCGCAATTTCTTCAACGGGACATCGTGTTCCTGGCCGGCGGCAAGTTGCTCCAGTTCGCGGGCGCGCGCGCTCCCGAGCAGCCGGTCCTTCAGGTTCTGATCCATGAACGCGCAGCCGGCATCCTCGCCGTAGACGCCTTGCGCAAACAGTATCACCTCGTCGATCACGTGCCTGTACCTTGCGCCGGTGGCGACGTTGATCGCGGCCTGGGTCACTACGAACTGCGAGTGCGGCGTGATCATGATCGGATAGCCGAGGTCCTTGCGCACCTGGACGGTTTCCTCGAGCACCTCGTCGAGCCGCTCGGCGATGCGCAGTTCGGCGAGCTGGCGCTTCAGGTTGGAAATCACGCCTCCCGGGACCTGGTGGACGAACTGCGCGTAATCGTATTCGAGTGGCGCGCCGATCGGCAGCCTGTCCTGTCTTGCGAACGCCATGAAACGCTCGGAAACCGGACGCAGGACATCCTCGTCGATCCCGGTCTTGAATCCCATGAGTCGGGCATTCGCGGCGACATTGAATACCGAAGGCTGCGAGGGGCCGTTGGCGAGCGGCGGCACCGCCGTGTGCAGCGCGCTCGCCCCGAGCTTCAGCGCCTCCAGGTACACAAGGGGCGCGAGCCCCGTGGTGCAGTGCGAGTGCAGCTCGACCGGCAAGCCGCCCGCGTTTTGCACGATAACCGGAAGGAGCGTGCGGATCCGGTCCACCGTCAACAGGCCGCCCTGGTCCTTGAGATAGATGGCGTCCGGATTGAACGCGGCGATCTCGCGCGTCTTCTGCGCGTAGTATTCGTCGGTGTGGCGCGGCGACGGACAATAGGAAAGGCCGACGACGATCTGCACCCCCAGGTTCCTGAACAGCGGGAAAGTCCAATGAAAACTGACTTTCACCTGGTCGCGCGTATTGGCGAACAGGTTGACGCGGTTCATCGCTCCGATCTCGGCCAGCTTGGAAAAAAAGAGCTTCAGGACCGCCACGGGCGAAGAGCGCTCGAACGCCTGCAGCGATGAGCTGCAGTTGGCGCTCTTGACCGTCCTGGGCATTCTCCTGGCGAGCATGCGCGCCATCGCCCAGGGATCTTCCTTGAGATCGCGGACGAATTTCTTCATGTAAAGGCTGGTGACGGGAGCCTCGACGGAAGCGAATCCGGCGCGGTCCATGTCCTCGGCGACCGCCTCCATCATGCCGGTGCGCATGCCCATGGCCCACAGGCTCTGCGACCCGTCGCGCAGCGTCGTGTCGACAAAACGCACTTGCATCGAAAACCCGCTCCAACGACTTAGAGCGCGGGGGTCCGCGCTCGATGATGCGCCACGGCGCGCGTCAGGCGGGGCTCGCCCGGCGCCGCGCCGCCAGATAATCGGCGAGCAGCAACGCGAAACCGACGGCAATGCCCGAAACGCTGATCAACCCCGGGAAGAGGAAGCTCAACTGCGAATCCGGAATGATCGCCGCAAGACCGGCTACGCAAAGCAGGACGCGCCATGGAGGCGACAGCGGCCGCATGAAGTAGCCCACCAGGCCGCAGGTCGCGATATAGACGCCGGCCATCGCGGTAAGGATGTCGAACGCGATCGAGGCGGCCGCCCCCTGCAGCAGCAGGGTGGGGGAAAGCACGAACATGAACGGAAGGACGAACTTCGCCCAGCCGATGCGGCACGCGGCCCATCCGGTCTCCATCGGTCCTGCCTTGCTGATGGTGGAAGCGGCGTACGCCGCGAGCGCCACCGGCGGCGTGATCATCGACAGCATGCCGAAGTAGAGAATGAACATGTGCGCGGCGAGTTTCATCACCCCCGCCTGCACCAGGGCGGGCGCGGCGAGAACGGCGAGCAGGACGTAGACCGCCGTGGTGGGCATGCCCATTCCGAGGATGAGGGCGACAAAGGCCGATATGACAAGGAGCACGGGCAGGCTGTTGCCGGCCAGGCCCACCAACCACAAGGTGAGTGCAAATCCGAGCCCGGAGCTGTTCAGAACGCCGATCACGAAGCCTGCGGCGGCAAGCGTCGTCACCAAGTCCGTGGTTGTGCGCCCCGTCGCTGCCAGCGAGCGGAAGAGATCGGAGATCTTGAGCCGCGGACGGCGATAGCCGCGGATCATGCCGGTGACAAAGATGACCACCGCCGCCGAAAGCGCGGCGTTTTCCGGCGACGAATCGTAGTAAAAGAGCATGAATATCAGGGCGACAAAGGGAATGATGAAATGCCAGCCGTCCCTCAGCACCTCTCGCGGCTTGGGCAGTTCCTCGGTCAGCAGGGAAATGCGCTCTTTTGCCGCGATCAGGTCGACCTGCCAGTAGAGCGCCAGATAGTAGAGGACCGCCGGTATCGCCGCCGCAAGCGCGACCTTCCCGTAGGGAATTTCCAGGAATTCGGCCATCAGGAAGGCCGCAGCTCCCATCACCGGCGGCATGAGCTGGCCGCCGGTCGAGCCCACGGCCTCGATCGCCCCGGCGTCGCGCGGACTGTATCCGGTGCGAATCATCATCGGGATGGTCAGCGGACCCACCGACGCCACGTTCGATACGGCGCTCCCCGAGATCATGCCGAACAGCCCCGATCCCACGACGCAGATCTTGGCCGGGCCGCCGCGCTTGTGGCCGAGCAGCGACTTGGCCAGATCGATGAAGAACTCGCCTCCGCCGCCGCGGATGAGGACGTCGCCCATGAACAGGAACAGGATCACCACTTCGGCGCCCACTTTCAGCGGCGTTCCGAACAGGCCGTTGGTGTCGAAGGCGAGATAGGTCATGACCTGGGTAAAACTCGCCGGTTTTCCCCGGATCACCATCGGCGCGTATTCGGCGACCAGCGCGTAGCCGATGAAGACCACGACCACCGACACCAGCGCCCAACCCGTGCAGCGCCGCAAGGCTTCGAGCACCAGAGGAACCAGGATGATGCTCAGCCAGACGACCTCGGACGTGTAATACGAAACGTCGTTGAGCAGCCGCTCGTACTCGACGCAGATCCACAGGCTGATGCCCAACCCGGCTATTCCGAGCAATACATCGAACCAGGGAAATCCGCCCGCATGAGGCTTGCCGCGCCAGGAGACGGAGAAGTAGATGATGCCCAGCCCCAGGCCAAGAACCAGCGCGAGGAGCTGCTGCGTGTAGAACGCGACTCCCATCCGGCTCGGCGCATCGAGCGACCACGCGATGCAGGCGGCCGTTAGAACCGCGGCGAGAACCGCGATGACAGCGCGGAGAATCGGACCCCCGGGGGCGGCCAGCGCCCCCGATGTTTCGTGGGTTGTTTGCTCATTCACGGCGGGAAAGGCTCCTAGAATCTCATGTCATCAGGCAGAGGGTTCTCCTCGGGACCTCCCTGCGCAAGACAAAGATCCGCTGCAGCCCGCAGGGCGCGCAACCAAATCGAAATCGCGGCGGACCGCAGGCCAGCCTGGCCGCCGCCTTCATCCTCCTCCAAGACTTCGTCAGCAGTCGAGGTTACAGCGCCTTCGGAGGCCATTGCTTGGCCTCCTTGAAGAATCGCTCCGCTCCGGGATGGTAGGGGACCGCATTGGGCATAGCCATCACGCTCGGATCGAAGGTCTTCATGATCGCCGAGGCCGCCTCCAGCGCCGCCTTGTTCTCATAGATTGCCCTGGTTGCTTTGTACACCACGTCCGCGGAGACATGAGTGCTGCTCACAAGAAACGCGGGATAAAGCATCAGGCGGGTGGGCGCGACGATCCCCGGATATGCCGGCGACGGTTCAAAAAGCTTGGTGTAGGTGGCGGAGAAAACTTTGCGCATGGCAGCGGCCGCCTCCGGCGTATCGCCGGTCGGCAAATAGCGCAGGCCGCCACGGGAGGCCAGAGCAACATGGACCTCCTGCGAGGCCCCGGTTCCCAGACCGAACATG
This sequence comes from Betaproteobacteria bacterium, assembly GCA_016189945.1. Lineage (GTDB taxonomy): Bacteria > Pseudomonadota > Gammaproteobacteria > Burkholderiales > SG8-39 > JACQTO01. The sequence continues at coordinate 9,256 of JACPRN010000260.1, read as the reverse complement.
GCCGCGTCCACCTTGCCGTCGCCGAGCGCGTACATCCCTTTGCTGTAATCGGGGACGGGAAATGGCTTCATGTCGGCGATGGACAGGCCGCCGGTCGCAAGCAGCGCATCCTGAACGAACACGATCGTGCTTTGCGCCGTGAATTGGCTCGGCACGCGCAGCCCCTTCAGATCCTTGATGGACTTGACCGGTGAATCGTTGGGTACGGCCATTCCGACGGTTATCGGGAACAAGGCCCCGACCAGGCGCAGGTCGGGGTTCTTGCGGCCCTTGAAATTGAGAACGCCGGTGAAGGCATTGACCACGTCAATCGCGTTCATCAGGCCGAATTCGATCTCCCCGCGATTGAGTAACGGCGCGTAGGCGGAAGATCCCGACATGGGCTGTACCCGCGCGGTCATGCCGCCTTTCTGCTGTATCACGCCGGCGACTGAGGCCCCGACGGAGTAATAAAGCGTCCCCTGGGGGTTGGTAGCAACCGCCACCACTTGGGCGTTAGCTGCTGTTGCAGCGCACAAAAGAACTGACGCGCCCATTGCGCTTCGGAACAAATTCATCGCCATTTCCCTCTCTTGTAGTCGCTCTAATAAGAAAACCAACGACAAATTATGCTACCAGAGCGCTTGAGCGTCCAGCGCCGGCAGCGCGATGTACTGGGCGCAGGTGACGTGCCTTGCCAGCTTCTGGTGTCGTTCGCGGGTCCCGGAAGTGGCCGCTTGGGGCTGTGCTAGACTTTGGCGAGCGCTTTACCGCTCGCGTGCCATGTCGGGAAACAGCTTCGGACACCTGTACTGCGTCACCTCGTTCGGGGAGTCGCACGGCCCCGCCTACGGCGGCGTGATCGACGGCTGCCCTCCAGGACTGGAATTGAACGACGCCGACATCCAGAAGGACCTCGACCGGCGCAAGCCCGGCACTTCGCGCCACGTCACGCAGCGCCGGGAGTCCGACCGGATAGAAATCCTCTCGGGCGTGTTCGAGGGCAAGACCACCGGAACGGCGATCGGATTCATGATCCGCAACGAAGACCAGCGCAGCAAGGACTACAGCGAGATCGCCGAGACTTTTCGCCCGGGGCACGCCGACTACACCTATTGGCAGAAATACGGCATCCGCGACTATCGCGGCGGCGGCAGGGCTTCAGCGCGCGAGACCATGATTCGGGTGGTGGCCGGCGCGGTGGCCAAGAAATGGCTGCGCCAGGCTTACGGCGTCGAGGTGCGCGGCTGCATGGCGCAGATCGGGCCGCACCGCATGGCGTTCAAGTCCTGGGACGGCGTGGACGCGAATCCATTCTTCTGCGCGGATCCGGACATGGTGCCGGTGCTCGAGGCGTTCCTGGACGATCTGCGCGCCGCGGGCGACTCCTGCGGCGCGCGCGTCAACGTCATCGCCGCGGGCGTGCCGGTGGGCTGGGGCGAGCCGGTCTACGGGCGGCTGGACTCCGACATTGCCGCCGCGATGATGGGAATCAACGCGGTGAAGGGAGTCGAGATCGGCGCCGGATTCGCCTCGGTCGAGCAGCGCGGCAGCGAGCACGGCGACGAGCTGACGCCCGAGGGTTTCGCCTCGAACAACGCCGGCGGAACGCTGGGCGGAATTTCCACCGGGCAGGACATCGTGGTCAGCATCGCGCTCAAACCCACTTCCTCGATCCGGCTCCCGCGCCGCTCGATCGACAAGCGCGGCGCGCCGGTCATGGTGAAGACCACCGGGCGCCACGATCCCTGCGTGGGCATCCGCGCGACGCCCATCGCCGAGGCGATGCTCGCCTGCGTGCTCATGGACCACGCGCTTCGCCACCGCGCGCAGTGCGGGGACGTGACGCCGCCGACGCCGCCCATCGCCGGACGCGCGCCGCGTTAGCGCAGACAGAAGCGACGCGCGAAACGGCGGTCCAGCCTTTCGAGACCGTATCGCTCCGCAGCGGCGAGCGCTTCGCGGTATTCCTCCGCCGTAATGGGCCGGTTGAGTTCGGGGTATTGTCCGGCGCGATAGCAGGGGCGGTACTGGTCCATGAGGTTGAGGTAGGTGCGCTTGGAAACCTCGCGCGCCAGGAACTCGAGCGAGCGTTCGACCCCGGCGATGCCCTCGGGCATCACGAGGATGCGCACCAGCAAGCCGCGCTGCGCGATGCCGCCGTCATCGAGCGCGAGGTCGCCGACCTGGCGGTGCATCTCCTTGACCGCGGCGCGGTTGACCTCGGCATAGTGGGGAACCTTCGAGTATCTGCGCGCGAGCTGCGAGTCGCCGTACTTCATGTCCGGCATATAGATATCGACGATGCCGTCGAGAAGCGCGAGCGCCTCCGCGCTGTCGTAGCCGCCGGTGTTATAGACGAGCGGCAGCCGCAGGCCCCGTGGCGCGGCGTCGTTTACTGCGGCGATGATCTGGGCGAGCGCATGGCTCGGGGAAACGAAGTTGATGTTGTGGCAGCCTTCGGACTGGAGCTCGAGCATCGCGTCGGCGAGCCCGCGCGCGCTCATTTCGCGGCCGTCCCCGCGCTGCGAGATGTCCCAGTTCTGGCAGAAGGCGCAGCGCAGGTTGCACCAGTTGAAAAAAATCGTTCCGGAGCCTGCCCATCCGCGCAGCGGGACTTCCTCGCCGTGATGGGGACCGTAGCTTGCGACCACGGCGCGCTCTCCGGTGCGGCACACGGCGCCTTTGATGGATGCGATGCGATTGACGCGGCAATAGCGCGCGCACAGATCGCAGGCTTCGAGGTGGCGCCAGGCGTCCTGCACGCGCCGGGCGAGCTCGCCGGTGTCGGCCAGCCGCAAGTAGGCCGGCGTGAACTCAGGCAATCGCGCCCTCCGTCACCTCTTTCCCGCCGCAATCAATCGAAGGGCCTTCTCTTGCGGGAAAAAATCTAATGCGTCGCCGAGCCGGCCAGCATGCGATCGACTTCGGCCTCCGCTTCGAGCCAGTCCTGTTCCGGGGTCCCAGCGGCGAAGCCGCGGCGCTCGGCGCGGAAGTACGCCGCCACCTCGATCATGTGGCGCCGGTCCTCGGGGCCCAGCACGGTGCGGGTGTTGCCAACGCCAATTGCGGCGGATTTCGCGCGTGATTGAACCCTGCGCTTTCCCGCCGCGACACCGGGCATCACCGCAGCGCGTTTGGGTATTGACATCGGTTTCCCGCTCTTCATGGCTTTCTCCGTGACTTGGAACCTGGGGCGTCGAGTCATTTTCGGGAGAGTCAGCTTGAAACCACCTGGCTGCCTTTCATGTTGCGCCCCGTGCTGATCCTTGTCTTGACCCAGATCACACACCAGGCGCTTTGTCAGCGAGCGCGACTTGCTCGAGGCGACGCGTGGCGCCCGATCGATCGGAATCGCCAAGGTTGGCCTCGCGATTGATTTATCGACGAAAAACGGGATGCCCGAGTTCGCGCTGTCGAGCATCGGGAACCGGCAGCGTTTGCGCGATGGCGGTCGGCTGGCTATAACGCCAATAACGCCGCCGACTTTCATCGAGCGGGAGGACCCATGGCTGGCTGCGCCTGGATCGGAACCAGCGGCTGGAGTCCGAGGGCGCGGCCCCGCTTGCCCTTGGTGCGGCTGCAGGTCGCGGCCGTGACATCTGAGGCCATGGACGAAGCCAGACGATCGGAGGAACGCAATGAAAATCGATAGCACCGAATTCGGCAGCATTACCATCGACGGAAAAACCTACGATTTCGATGTGGTCATCCGTCTCTCGGGAGAAATCGTGAAGCGAAAGAAAAAGCTGTCGAAAAAGATCTACGGCTCCTCGCACACGATCTCGAAGGAGGAGGCCAAATTCGTATATGAAAAGGGGTCCGAACGGCTGATCCTCGGAACGGGGCAGGATGACAATGTCAGGCTCTCGAAGGAGGCGGCCGAATACTTCGAGAAAAAGGGCTGCAAGGTCATCGCGCAGCCGACCCCGGAAGCGATTGGCACCTTCAACCATTCCAAAAAGGAAACGGTCGGCCTGTTCCACGTGACCTGCTAGGGCGCATGCCCGCGAGCACGCCCGCGCGCAGACCGGATATCATGTCGTTTCGCCGCCGGGACGAGGAGGCACGGCCATGCGTACCGCGAATCTGTTTTGCGCCGTCATCAGCGCGTTTTTCGCTTCGTTTTCGGGGGTCGCTCTGGCGCAGGCCTGGCCCGAGAAGCCGATCCGTTTCGTCATTTCATTTGCGCCCGGCGGCGTGCACGATACGCTGGCGCGCGTGCTGCAGCCCAAGCTGACCGAGGCCTTGGGCCAGCCGATCATCATCGAGAACCGGGGCGGCGCCGGAGGCAACATCGCTGCCGACGCGGTCGCCAAGTCAGCCCCCGACGGCTACACGTTTCTGGTCGTCAGCGAAGCGATTGCGACCAACGCGTTTCTATACCGCTCGCTCAACTACGACCCGTTCCGGGACCTGACGCCGGTCGGGAAGCTCGCCGATTTTCCGATGGCACTGGTCGCGCATCCGGCGGTCGCCGCGGGCTCGCTCGGCGAACTGATAGCGCTCGCGCGCGCAAGACCCGGACAACTCAGCTATGGCTCCGCGGGAATCGGCTCGGCGGGTCATCTGGCAGGCGAGTATTTCAAGAGTTTGACCGGAATCGACATGGTGCACGTGCCGTACAAGGGCGGGGCGCCGGCGACCGCCGATCTGGTCGGCGGCCGCCTGAACGTCATGTTCCTGTCGGTGTCGCTGGCCGCGCCGCAGGTGCGTCAGGGCAAGCTCAAGGCGCTGGCGATTGCCGGCCACAAGCGCGCGGCGAATTTGCCGGACGTGCCCTCGACCGCAGAGGCAGGGATCCCCGAGTTCGAGGCGCTTCTTTTTTCCAGCATGTTTGCGCCCGCCGGGACGCCGGAGGCGATCGTCAATCGTATGAACGCGGAACTGGGCAAGGCGTTGCGCGCGCCGGACCTGCGGCAGCGTTTCGCCGATCTGGGCCTGGTGCCTGCGCCCAATTCGCCGCAGGAGTTCTTGAGCGTCCTGCGCGGCGTGGGCGAGCGCTGGGGCAAGCTGATTCGCGACCGGAGCATCCGCGCGGATTGAGAGCGGCTCGCCGGCCGGCGCGAGCCACTGGAGCCCGGACGGCTATGGCTGGCGCGCCATCGTGAGCGTCCCGTCCAGGAGCGGACCCTCGCACGAGTCGTCACCGGAATACGAGGCGGTGAACGAGCTTTGAGTGATCCCCGACACCGTACCGGTGATGGTCGCGGTGCACAGGGGCGTCGGGTCGCCGGCGACTCCGGGCGGAAAGGATATCGTGAACGTCATTGCCGTTCCGGTGACTGTTCCCGAGAGCGTACCGGTCTTGTTCCGGTGGCAAGAATTGCACGTGGTGCCTACCGGATCGACCGATCGCGTATTGACGGTTCCCGAGACTCTGGCGTCTGTCTGTGCCAACGTCCAGGTCACGATCGTCGTGCCGTTGGCTCCGGTATTCGCGTTCGAGTCCACCCCCGTTCCGCTCCACGCCCCCACCATGCTGAGCGGAGCCGGCGCGGCCGGCATGTTCACCCAGAAGCCCGTTCCCGGGCTGAGCCGATTCGCCCCGAAGTCGAGGAAGCCGCTGCTGGCGATGAAATCGGACAGAGCGTTTGCGCCCTGGGCGACGAGGCTCGCCGCATAGAAATACCAATTCGAAATCGTCTGAGCGGCATTCCATGCCCAAAGCGAAATCGGCGGGGTGCCAAACGCCTGGCCGAGTTGTTCCGGAGTCAGGTTGTCGCCGATCGAAAGCAAGTGCCATCCGGGCGTCACGAGCCGGCTCTTGAGCGAAGCAGCCGTTACCGCCGTTCCCGCAGGCAGTTGCGCGCTGAACGCGGTTTTCGCATCGACCCAGAAACCCTCGCCGCCATTGACGGTACCCAGCACGTCATAGTCCCTGCTCGCGGCGAAGGCTTGCAGAGCAGCGGCGCTCAGCGAGGGCGCATAAAAGGCCCATTTCGACGTCGAGGCCACCCACTTCCATACCGTGGTCACCTTGGCCGGATCGCCGAATGCCGTCGCCACATCGAGCGCTTCGCTCGAACTATTGCCCAACAGGTTGAATCCCGCGCTCAGGTCGACAGTCTGCGCGCTTGCCTGGAACGATATTGCGGGAAATAGCGCCAGGACGAAAAGGCGAACAAGGCGACTTGTTGAACGTGTCACGTGAGTTCTCCTTTGCCCGATGCCTGGTCCAGGCTCTCATCGCGGTGCGCAATACCAAACCGCGGCAGGCTCGCTCACCCTTCCGGTAGACCGGCGCCATTTCGGATTTGTTCCGACTTGCTCGGAGACCTAGAATCCTGACACTGGCGCCGTTTGGGTGAGCTGCACGATGACCGGGCCGGCTACTCCGGCTGCGCCCGCATGCACATGGCCTGCCGTGCCGTCGATCCCGGTGGTATTGACGTTGCCGTTGACCTGCCGGGTGACGGAATTCAGCGCCATGATCCCGGTTCCGCTTGCGGCGGTGTTTACGGCGGGGACTTCCTTGGCGCCGTCCAGCGCCGCAGTTCCGACCTTGATGGTCGCAGCCACGATCTGGCCGCGGATCTCGCCGCCGGGATTCGCCGCACTATGGACGTTGAAGTAGAGATTGCCCGCGTTGAACGAGTCCACCTGGGCGGCTGCCAGCGACTGGCCGGCCGGCACCACCCACAGTCCGCTGCCGGCGGGGGTTTCCGTCAGACCCACGATGACTCCGCCGTTCGCCCCGGCCGCAGCCTCGTGAATATGGGCCGCGATCCCGGTGATTCCCGTGGTTTTCAAGAAGCCGCTGATCTGGTTGGTGGTTGGGTTCAACGCGAGTACACCGGTGGCAAAGGCTGCGGTGCTGACGGCCGGGACTTCATCGGCGCCGCTCAAAGCCGCAAATCTCAACTGCTGGTTGAGTTGGCCTCGGATTTCGCCGCCGGGCGCGGCATCGGTATGGGCGTTGACGTAGTACCCGCCGGCGCTCAGGTCGGCGATTTGCGCGTCGCTGATGCTGGTCGCGGCAAGAGTCCAGACCGTCGGACCGCCGGCTAAGGGAAAGATAACCGAACCGTTCGCCCCGGACAGGCCGCTGTGGATATGGGCCGCCGTACCGACTATGCCGTTGGTGACGAGCACGCCGCTGATCGCCTTGGCAACCCGATCCAGAACAAACGTGGCGTAACCGCTCGCCTTGCTCGAATTGGCGGGGACTTCCTGATCGCCGCTCAGCAGGGCGGAAAAGTTGTCGTTGGCGGCGCCGGCGTCGGTGACGAAGGCAGACGAGGGAACAATCTGGCTGCGGATTTCGCCCACGGGATTCGCCGTACTGTGGACGTTGAAATAGAGCCCCTGGCCGTCGAAGCCGGCGATCTGGCCGGCACTCAAGGCTGCGCCGTCGGGGAAGTACCAAATCTCCGCAGGCAGGGGGGCGGCAATCGCCGGCATGTTCACCCAGAAGCCCGTACCCGGGCTGAGCGGATTCGCGCCAAAGTCGAGGTAACCCTTGCTGGTGATGAAATCGGACAGCGCGGTTGCGCTCTGGGCGGCGAGGCTCGCCGCATAGAAATACCAGTTGCTCAGATCGGCATTCCACGCCCAAAGCGTAATCGGCGCAGCGCCAAGCGCCTGGCCGACTTGTTCCGGCGTCAGGTTGTCGCCGATCGATATCAAGTTGAATCCGGGCGTCACGAGACTGCTCTGGAGCGAAGCAGCCGTCACCGCCGCTCCCGCAGGCAGTTGCGCGCTGAACGCGATTTTCGCATTGACCCAGAATCCCTCGCCGCCATTGACGGAAGTGAGCACGTCATAGCCCCTGGTCGCGGCAAAGGCCTGGAGATCGACCGCACTCAGCGAGGGCGAATAAAAGGCCCATTTCGAGGTCGAGGCCACCCACTTCCATACCGTGACTACCTGGGCCGGATCGTTGAATGCCGTTGTTACCTCGAGCGGCTCGCTCGAGCTATTGCCCAGCAGGTTAAAACCAACGCTCAGGTTGACCGTTTGCGCACTCGCCTGGAACGATAAGGCGGCAACGAGCGCCAGGACGAAAAGGCGAAAAAGGTGAAACACTCTCGCCATGGCCCCAGGTTTGGGGGATGCGGCAGCGGTTGGTTGAGGGCCGGGCGGCGTCGGCGCCGGAGCGCTGTCCAGGGCGACGAATCGATCGAGGCTTTTCGAATGTGTCACCTGAGTTTTCCTTTGATGGATGCCTGGCAATCCTCTTTCCGCAGTCCCCGCACGCGGGGCAGACGCGCTCACCACTTGCGGTAAACGGCCGCCGCTGCGGCTGTATTCCGACACCGCGCCCGCCGCAGTTGGCGTAAGCTAGCGTCCTCGACGCCTAGCGAGGGGGACAGATGAACAATCTCCGCAAACTCATGGTTGCGCTTGGCGCAGTTGCATTCACGGCGCCGTTCGGCTTATTCGCGCAGGAATATCCCGTGCAGGATATCCGTGTGCTGTGCAACTACGGCCCGGGCTCCGGCGCCGACGTCATCGTGCGCTTCTACAGCGATCGGCTCGCCAAGCTCAGCGGCAAACCGGTGATCGTCGAGAACAAGGTCGGCGCGAACGGCGCCATCGCGACCGACGCGCTGGCGAAATCGAAGCCCGACGGCTACACGATCCTGATTACGCCGGTGAGTTCGACCATCGTGTCCGCGCCGTACCTGTTCAAGAACCTGCCGTTCGATTCGACCAAGGATTTCACTGCGGTGACCACCATCGCCGAGCTCTCGTTCACGATCCTGGTCGATGCGGCCTCCCCGATCAGGACGGTGGACGACCTGATCGCGCGCCTGAAGGCGAAACCGAACAACGGCTTCTACGGCACCACCAACAACACCGGCGTCATCGCCGCCGAGCTGTTCAAGGCCAAGGCGGGATTGAGGACGACCTATGTGCCCTACAAGCAGAACCCGCAGGCGCTCACCGACCTGCTGCTGGGACAACTCGATTTCCTGGCGTTCGACGCGACCTGGGCGCACCTGCAGTCGGGCCCGGGCGGCAAGCTGCGCATCGTCGCGGTAACGTCCGAGAAGCGCTCGGGGGCGCTGCCGAACGTGCCGACGCTCGCCGAAGCCGGCTACGGCGGCGGCAACGTTGCGCCATGGTGGGGCGTCGTGGTCGCCGTCGGCACGCCCCGGCCGATCGTGGACAAGCTCGCCGGCTGGTTCAACCAGATCACGGCGGCCGAAGACACGCGACAGTTCCTGGCGCGCGCGGCGTTCGACCCGCTGCCGGGCTCGCCCCAGACCATGCAAGCGCTGATGAAGAGCGACGCCGAGCGCTGGCGCCGCTACGTCGAGATGGCGAAGAT
>JACPRN010000254.1 GCA_016189945.1 Betaproteobacteria bacterium | reverse complement strand
GGACGAAGTCATCGTGGAAATGGGGCAAATGGCTATCCGTGAATGCGACCCGCTTTCCGGCGGTCATGCGCCGGCCAGTTACCGGCGCAAGATGGTGGCAGTGTTTGTTCGGCGGGCATTGGAGCGGTTGGCAAGGGAAATGAACCGACTCCCCAGGGAGGGCAATACCCGATGAAGCAGTCCTTACAGCTGAAAGTCAATGGTCAGCTTCACACGTTGGAGGTTGATCCGTGGCGGCTTTTGCTCGATGTGCTCCGCGACGATCTCGGCCTGATGGGGGCAAAACGGGGGTGTGGCGAGGGATACTGCGGTTGCTGCACTGTGATTCTGGACGGAACGTCCGTCCATGCCTGTTGCGTCTTGGCGCTACGCGCCGCGGGCCGCGAGATCACCACGATAGAGGGGTTGGCAGTGGAGGGAAAGCTGGATCCTCTGCAGGAGGCTTTCGTCGCGCGCGGGGCCAGCCAGTGCGGCTATTGCACGCCGGGCATGATCCTGTCGGCCAAGGCGTTGCTGGTGACGAATCCCGACCCGACTGAAGAAGAGGTGAAGATCGCACTGGCCGGGAACCTCTGCCGCTGCACAGGGTACGTCAAGATCGTCGAGGCGGTGCTGTCGGCCGCGTCAAACGCGAGAGAAAGGGGTCTCTGATGGCTTCGAACTCGTTGGTGGGCAAACCGTTTCCCATGGTGGACGGCGTGGAGAAGGTCACCGGGCGGAAGGTCTTCGGAACAGACATGTCTGTTCCGGGAATGCTCCACGGAAAAATCCTCCGCAGCCCGTACGCGCATGCTCGGATCATCCGCGTGGATGCAAGCGAAGCGAAACGGATGCCCAATGTCTATGCCGTCATCACGGCCGATGACCTGCCGGCCAAGCGGGTAGGAGGCGCGCTCCGGGATGAATGGGTGCTGGCACGGGACAAGGTCCGTTTCATTGGCGAGCCCGTGGCCGCGGTGGCTGCCGGCGATGAGCCTACCGCGGAGGCAGCCCTCCGGGCCATTCGAGTGGAATACGAGGAGCTTCCGGCCGTCTTCAGTATCGAGGAAAGCCTGAAACCCGACGCTCCCCTGGTTCACGAAGAGCTGGGCAGCTACGAGCCGAGCCCGTACATCTTCCGGTTCATGCGCCCGACAGCCGGCACAAACATCGCCACCCACATCAAGATCCGCAAAGGCGATACCGAGAAGGCGCTGCTGGAAGCCGAGTGGGCGTATGAGGACACCTTCTATTATCCGCGCGCTCATCATTGTTACATGGAGCCGCATGCCGTCCTCGCTCACGCTACCGAGGATAAAGTCCTGCTGTGGACGAACGGTCAGGGGACATTCGAGGTTCGCGCCCACGTGGCCGATTTCTTCGATCTTCCCCAGCAAAAAATTCGCGTCATGAACACCGGGATCGGAGGCGGGTTCGGGGGAAAGATCACACCGAAGCTGGAACCGATTGCGATGGCGCTTAGCCGCTGCAGCGGCCGACCGGTAAAGATCACCTTCACCCGGCAGGAGGAGTTCGCGGCTATCGGCGGGCAGCATGCCGCAAGAGTCAAGATCAAGTCGGCAGGCCGGCGCGATGGAACCATTGTGGCGCGGGTGATGGAGGTGACCTGGGACGCCGGCGCCGCGGCCGATCGGGGGGTAAGCGTCGCCCTTCTCTCCGGGGCCGTAGGCGCTTCGGGCCCCTATCAGATACCCAACTTGAAGGTGGATTCCTACCTGGTCTACACCAATAGCGTGAATCCCTGCGCGTTTAGAGGCATGGGCATGCAGCAGGTGTGCTGGGCCGTGGAGTCTCAGATGGATATCATCGCCGAACGGCTGGGAATGGACGCCGTCGCGTTCCGCATGAAGAACGCCATCGAAGAGCACAGCCGCTCGGCCACCGGGGAAGTCCTGCGCAGCGTCAACGTAAAGGAGTGCTTGGCCAAGTTGGCCGAGGCGATCGAGTGGGACAAGCAGCCGCAGGAGCCTAATCGGGGCAAAGGGATCGCCATCTGGCACAAGTTTTCGGCGCCAGCCAGTTCTTCCGCCGCGGTGGCAAAAATGAACGGCGACGGCACCGTGACGGTCTTGACCGGTGCTTCCGAAATAGGCCAGGGCTCCACGACGGTGCTGGCGCAGATCGCCGGTGAGGAACTGGGGGTTCGCCTGGAGGACGTCACGGTGGTTTCGGCCGACACCGAGGTCACGCCGTTCGACCACGGGACGTATTCGAGCCGGGTAACGCACCATGCCGGGAACGCAGTCAGGCTTGCCGCCATCGATGCCAGAGAACAGCTCCTGAATATCGCGGCCGAGCTCCTGGCGCAGCACGGCGCGGCTGCCGATCAGTTGGAGATTCGGGACAGACGCGTCTGTTTGAAGGGGAAGCCCGGGGTCAGCCTGCCGCTGGCCGAGGTGACCCTGGCGTCCCAGTCGCGTGTCGGATTGCCGGTGATCGGACGGGGGGGCTTTCGCGGAGCAGGTCGTTATCAACTGGACCCGGAAACCGGACAGAGCGACGTACCGGCCGCGTCGGAGTGGATCTACGTTGCCCAGGGTGCCGAAGTCGAAGTGGATCCCGAAACCGGAAAGGTGAAAGTGCTGAGGCTGGTGGGGGCCTACGATTGCGGAAAGGCCATCAACCCCCTTTTGGTCCATGGCCAGATCGAGGGCTCCCTCATGATGGGCCTGGGATCGACTTTGTACGAGAAGGTCGAGTTGGATAACGGACAGGTCATGAACCCGTCGTTCATGGACTATCTAATTCCCACCGTTCTCGAGTCTCCTCCCATGGAGGTCTTTGTGCTGGAGGGGAAACCGCATGAGTTAGGCCCCTACGGGGCGAAGGGAATCGGGGAGGCGGGCATCGTTGCAGTGGCGGCGGCCGTCGGCAACGCCCTGTACCGCGCGGCCGGTGTTCGCATCAAGGAACTTCCGCTCACGGGAAACAGAGTCCTGGAGGCGCTCGAAGAGCAGCGCCAATTCCAACTTCAGCAGGGAGGTTCAAGAGAGAAGTTTGAAGGACCAAGAATATGAAACTCAACCACACCTGTGTAATTCCTGTAAATCGAGCGGTGCTATGGAATTTCCTCATGGACGTTCCCAGGGTTAGCCAGTGTCTCCCCGGAGTGCAAGATGTGAAGGCTCAGGGAGCGAATGTGTATGAAGGAACGATGAAGATGAGGGTAGGTCCCGTCAATCTCAATCTTCATGGCCGGATTCACATCGAAGCGCGGGATCCCGAGGCCGGGCGCGCCACGATGTCGGCCGAAGCCGACGACAAGAAAATCTTGGGAGGAATCCGCAGCCGGATGTCGATGGTGCTTTCCCCAGAGTCGACGCAGGGAACTGTGTTTAACGTGGAAACCGATGTGACGATTTTGGGCAAACTCGGCGAGTTTGGTCAGCCGATCGTGCGCAAGAAAGCGGACGCCATAATGCAAGAATTTGCGGAAAACGTGCGGCGTCAATTGGTCGAAGAGGGAACTTAGCGATAATCCTTGCCCGTGCAGGGATGCGGAGGCGGTCAAGCGCCAAGCGCGCACCCGTCGAGGCTCCAAGCCAGCGGCCGCTTAGATGCCGCGGGTAACGCGCTGATCGCAGCGTGACGATCGAGGGTGAGGTCGTGGGAGTCATGTCGCTCGTTATCGTCAAGCATTTCACCGTCAACGATGGCAGCGGCGGCATCAATGTCGTTACTGAGAGGCCCTTGCCCCAAAAAGGCCAACGGATACGAGTAACAGGGAAGGTGAACGAACTGTTTTCCCTGGGGACCGAAACCCTGCTGGTGCTGATCGAGGAGCCGCGTGAGGCGAAACCCAATACGGAGCGAACCGGCGACGCAATGAGACGGAAATAAACGTGTCCCGGCGTCGAAGGCTCGGCTACCGTTTTCCCTGGACTCGATCTGCGTAATGTAGGTTGAAGCGTCCCATGCAGCGCTCGGCCATGGATAGCCGCTGCGCTACGGTGAATGCAGGTGGTGGCATAATGTGAACCGGTCATCAAGCACTTCCGGGAAAACACGGAGTCGCTTGTCTGTAACAAGCGGTTCGACGTCTCGAAAGCAGGCCGCACGCAACCAAGGAGAAGAGTGACATGTACGCTTCAATAGGGCGTTTGGGGTTTTTTGCGGCACTGCTGGCCGGCGCGCTCGTTCCTGCGACAGCGAGCGCCCAGGCCTGGCCCACGAGGCCGGTGAAACTGGTGGTGGGTTTCGCCGCCGGCGGCAACACCGATGCCATAGGCCGAATCGCCGCTGATCGTCTTGGCGCGGCGTTTGGCCAGCCGTTCCTGATCGAGAACCGCGTCGGCGCGAGCGGCGCCATCGCTGCGGAGTTCGTCGCCAAGTCCCCGCCCGACGGCTACACCTTTTTCGTGGGCGCCACCCCCAACATCCTGGTGGTGCCGCGGGTGAACAAGGTGAACTACGACGGGCAGAAGGACTTTATCCCGGTGGCGATCCTTACCACCAACCCGTTCGTGCTCGCGACCCATCCTTCGATTCCGGTGCGGACACTGCGCGAATTCGTGGACTACGTGAAGACCCGCCCGGGCAAGCTCAACTTCGGTTCCGGCGGTTCCGGCACCGTCGCCCACCTGTCGGGCGCGCTTTTGCTCTCTCGCGCCGGCATCAACGTGGCCCACATACCGTACAAGGGTGGCGCGCCCGCGGTGGCCGACTTGGTCGGCGGCCAGATCCAGATGTATTTCGGCAACGCCTCGGAGCTGATCCCGCACATCCGCGCAGGCAAGGTCACGGTGCTCGGAGTGTCCTCGGAGAAGCGCGCGCGAGAGCTGCCCGACGTGCCCTCGATCGCCGAAACCTATCCCGGCTTTCACACCTACACCTGGAACGGGTTGCTTGCGCCCGTCGGCACCCCTCGCGCCATCCTCGAGCGCGTGGCCCAGGAAGTGGCGCGCATGGTGGCGGATCCGGCCGTGGCGGAACGCTTCCACAAGATCGGCACCGACCCGAGCGGCATCGCGCTGGAGAAATTCGCCGAACTGATACGCAAGGAACAGCCGATGTGGGTCGAGGCCATCAAGGCCGCCGGGATCGGCCCCAGAGCCGAATAAGGAATACAAAGACGTACTTGCGAATGCTCAGAGGGAGGGTTTGTGGCAAGGCCAGCCGTGCGACCGTTCTTTGACGCTATGGCCGATTTCAGGTCCGGCAACGACACGCCGCGCGCGTTTCTCGATCGCTGCCTTGCTTCGATCGCCGAATTCGAGCCGGTGGTGGGCGCGTTCGTGTGCCTCGACATCGAAGCTGCGAAGGCGGAGGCCGACCGGTCGACGGCGCGCTGGCGCCAGGGGAAGCCTTTGTCGCGCATTGACGGCATGCCGGTCGGTATCAAGGACACTTTCGAAACGATCGACATGCCCACCGAGTGTGGATCGCCCATATTCGCGGGGTGGCGCTCCGGTCGCGATGCCGCCAGCGTGGTCGCGCTGCGCCAGGCGGGGGCCGTGATTCTCGGCAAGACGGTGACGACTGAATTCGCCGCGACCGTGCCTCGCGGGACGCGCAATCCCTGGGATCGGCAGCGCACCCCGGGGGGGTCGAGCAGTGGGTCCGCGGCTGCGGTCGCGGCAGGCATGGTGCCGGTGGCGCTCGGCACTCAGGCGATCGGTTCAATCCTCCGCCCGGCCAGCTTTTGCGGCGTTGTTGGCTTCAAGGCAAGCATCGGCGCAATCAATCGCGGCGGTTGTCACGACGGGATGAGCATCGGCGCACACGGACCTCTTGCGGCCACCCTGGAAGACGCTTGGACTGTCGCGCGGGAAATATCGAATAGAGTCGGTGGCGACCCGGGCTATCCGGGCCTCTACGGCCCATCAGAGCCCCCTGCACCCAAATCACCCAAACGGCTCGCCTTGCTCCAGACGAGCGGGTGGCGAGTGGCCGAACCGAGGGCAAAGGAAGCATTCGAAGCGGCGGCGGCGAAGATCCGCGCGGTTGGCGTGGAGGTAGCCGGTCGTCAAGACCATCGCGGCATAGCGGCGGTTGAAACCGCGCTCGAGCGCGCGGTGGACATTTCCCGGCATCTGAATTGCTGGGAATCGATGTGGCCGCTCAATGCCTATCGCGCGCGAGACGCTGCCAAGCTGAGCGATGTTTTGCTCGCGCGTTTGGCCGAGGCCGAAACCATGACGCTCGAGAATTACCGCTCCTTGCTCGCCGAACGCGAGCGTATTCGCGCTGAATACGCAAAGCTCGGGGCGGATTTCGAGGGGGCGGTCACTCTCTCGGCTCCAGGCCCTGCGCCCGTCGGACTGGCTTCCACCGGCGATCCCGTATTCAACGTGCCCGCGACACTGCTCGGCGTACCGGCGATTACGCTTCCCGCACTGTCAGTGGACGGACTGCCGCTCGGATTCCAGGTGATGGGCTATTTGAACGGTGACGCCGACCTCTTCTCGACGGCGGCTTGGCTCAGGGATCTGCTGTCGAAAAGGCGCTAGCGATCGGCAGGATTCGCGCGGTAGAGTCAAGGGCCCAGTTCGTTGCCCGAAGTGTCCGCACCCGGCGAAGCTTGCGGGATCAGCCCGGCGTGAGACCGGCTGCCTTCACCGCCCGCCGATAGATTTCATAATCGCTGCGGATGATCTGGGCGAATTCGGCGGCGGTGGAACCGTACGCATCCACTCCCATTTTCCCTAGGCGATCGATCGCCGACGGATCCTTCATCGCCTTCTGGCATTCCGCCGTCAGTCGCTCGATGATCGATTGCGGCGTTCCCACGGGCGCCATGAGCCCGTTCCATGTGACGGTCTTGAATCCCGGCAATGTCTCGGCGATGGCGGGCACCTCCGGCAGCTTGGGATCGCGTTTCTCCGAGGAAACGCCCAGCAGCGTGATGCGACCGGACCTGCCGTGCGGGATCATGGCGGAAAAGGTGCCGAAGTACATTTGCACCTGGCCGCCGACCAGATCCGCCACGGCGGGCGCATCGCCCTTGTAGGGCACAAAGATCATGTCCATGCCCGCGCGTGCCACCAGCATTGCCGTCGACATGTGAGAAACCGAGCCGTTCGCCGACGCGTAGGCGAGCTTTCCTGGCTGGCGCTTGACCAGATCAATAAACTCCTTCAGCGTCTTCACGCCGGTGGACGGGTGGACGCCGAGCACGAACGGATTCGTTCCAAGGTTGGAGATCGGGCTGAAATCCTTGATCGTGTCGAAGTTGACTTTCTGGATATGCGGCACGATGACCATAACGCCCAACGCGGTAACGTAGAGCGTGTAGCCGTCAGGCGGTGACTTGGCCACGTATTCCGCTGAAAGCGCGCCGCCTGCTCCGGGCCGGTTCTCGACGACGAACTGCTGGCCCAGCGAGCGCGACAGCGAGTCGGACAGTATGCGCGCAATGCTGTCGGTGTTTCCGCCGGCGGCGTAGGGGACCACCACCTTCACGGGTTTGCTCGGATACCCTTGGGCAAGAACGAGCGCAGGAACGAGCAACGCCGCCCACGTCAAGAACCTCGGAAAGTTGCCTTTCATGTCATTTCCTCCTTAGACCTCGCTGCGGATCGCGTCTAATTCAGTCCTGGGCGGCCAGCTCCTTGCGCCCGATCGCGGCACCCGCGACCCTCGGCCTGAAGACGCCTTGCGACGGGGGCGCCGGGCGCCCTGCCGAAAATGGCCTCAGGAATGGTCGATGCGCAGCTTTGCGCGCCGCGGGATGTCGAACTCCGGCAGGCCGATTTCCTTCCACAGGTCCAGCGCCTTCATCATGATTTCCCTGGGCGGCAGCGAGAACTCGCCGGCGCCCACCTTGAGCGTTGCATCGCATACGATCTTGCTGCCCATGGTGTCCTGTGAGTTCGCTGAGCGTACCGACGGGTCCACATTGACGGGGAAGTAGGCGTCGTCGATCAGCACCGTATCCCGGGAGGGATTGTAGCGGCAATTCATCGCCCAATCGACATGGGTGTGATCGCGAATATCGACGTCCTCGTCGACGACCGTCACCCGCTTGACCAACGACATCTCCGCGACCAGGCGCCCCACTTTTTTCGCGTGCCCCGGGTAGCCCGGCTTCATGGCGACGATCGTGTGGCTGAGCATGCCGCCGAAAGTGAGATCGACGAATATGTCGCTCACCGCGGTCTCGCCCAGGTCGTAGCGCAGCGTCTTGAGCAGTATCCCGGCGTGCGTCAGGCTCTGGATGACGGTGCTCTCCGAGGGCGGCATCTGGCTCGTGTAACCGTAGTAGATCGGGTTCTTGCGCTGGGTGATCGCGGTGACGCGCACCACCGGACGGCGCTCGACCGGTCCCATGTAGCCGGCGAATTCCCCGAACGGACCTTCCATTTCGGTGTCACCGGGGTGGACTTCGCCTTCGATGATGATTTCGGCGTCCGCCGGGACGAGCAGATCGACGGTCCTGCACTTCACCACCCTGACCGCCGTGCCCATCATGCCGCCGGCGATGCCGAGCTCGTCGGCGCCGTAGGGCAGGTTCGCCACGGCGGCCAGATGCACCGCGGGGGGCGCGGCGATCGCCCAGGCGATGGGCGCCGCCTTGCCCTTGTCGGTCCAGGTGAGCGTATTCATGTAGCCCTGGCGCCCGGGGGCGAGATTGGAGGTCAGGCTCCTCTCGTCACGCACCATGGTGCGGTACACGCCCATGTTCTGGATGCCAGTATCGCAGTCCCGGGTCACGGTATTGGACGTGATATAGGGTCCTTTGTCCTTGCCCGGGGTCCACACCGGAATCGGCAGTCGAGACAGCCGAACCTCCTTGCCCGTGAAGACCACTTCCTGGCAGGGCGCGGTATCGATCACCTTGGGCGCAATCGGATTGCGGCAGGCCCTGACCAAGGCATCGTTGATGCTCTCCGGCTCGATGCCGAGCGCGGCGGCGTAGGCGGCGCTATTCGCACCCAGCGCGGCGGTGACGAGCGGAATTGCCGATCCCTTTACCTTCTCGAAATACATGCCGAAGCGTTTCTCCTCGGGCAGCGCCTGGTACATCCATTTGGCCAGCGCCGCCGGCTCCCACGTGCGGTCGACCGGCCTCGCGATCCGGCGCAGCAGGCCTTTCTTCTCCAGGGCGGCGAGAAAATCTCTCATGGTAAGGGGGCACACGTTAAACTCCTCATCGAGTATTTGTGAGATTCTGGCATAGAAAGGACCGTTGCCATGGCGCACTGTGAAGCCGATGTGGTCATCGTCGGCGCCGGCAGCGCCGGCTGCGTGCTCGCCGCACGGCTCTCCGAGGACGCGGACCTGCGCGTCTGGGGCGTTTCCGCTGGCGGTGGTCCCGTCAGGCCTTGACGCTGCTCAAGCGCAGCATGAGCGTCATCGGACAGAAGTGAAAGCCATGAAAGAAATTTTCTGGGACGGCAGGCTTGAAACCGGCCATGCCGTAATCGATGCCGACCACAAGAATCTGATTCACCTCTACAACCAAGTGGTCTCCGTCGCCAATCACCAGGCGGGCAAGCTGGTGTGCAACAACGTGCTCGACAGGCTCATCGAGCACGCCAAAGCGCACTTCGAGTGGGAAGAGCGGCTGATGATCGAATATGCTTATCCGGAAAAAGAGCAGCACATCGCGCAACACGAGGCATTGATCAGACAAGCGATGAATTACCGGCTTGATCCCGGTTCGTCGGATTCGAGAATGCCGCTGGTTGAACTCAGCGAACATTGGTTGACGCACCACATGGTCACGGCAGACCAGCAATTGACGAGTTACCTCGCTGCCGTCGTTCCCTCGGGCGGTGCGACGGACACCTGAGGGGCTCCCCCAGGTCGATGCAGCAGGGAGACCGGCTCCGACCGGCTAGTTGTTCTTGAGCGAGGCCTGCAAATGCCCGGCAACGCAGTTGCGGTGTTCGGCGCGAGTGGGCTTATCCTTGCACGCCTCCAGCGCGCGGGCGTGCGCCATGCAGACATCCATGCTGCGCGCCTGGCTGCAGTCGCGCGGCGTGGGCGGAGCGAAGCTCGCGGCCGGCGCCGGCGGATACATGCACTCGCGCCACGCGTCGTCGGTCTTGCCCCTGCACGCGGCGATCTTCCGGTTGAGGTCTGCGCAGCGCGCCTTGTCTTTCGCTTTCTCGCAGTCCAGGGGATAAGCGCCGGGCGTCTTCTCCACGGCTGCAACGGTAGGAATGGCGCCAGCGCCGCCGGCGAACGTTGCGGCGATCACGGCGGCAAGAAGTAGCGGGAGACGGATGGTCATCGGCTTTCCTCCAAGACAGAGTGCAGGCCAAGGCGGCACCCGCCGGTGCCGACTCGCGCTCTCCAAAGCGGAGCAGCAAACGATTCCAATATACGCCTGCCCTGCGGCCCCATCTTGACATCGGTCAATTACCCGCTCGCCTGCAGCGCGCTCGGAGGGCGAGCCGTTCGATGGGCGCACCGGCGCCGCCCAAGAAATGGTGTAGCATGCTTTTCCTCGATGCGCGCGATTCTCCTCTTCATTGCCCTGCTCCTGGCGGGCCCCGCGACCGCGGCCGCCTGCCCGCCCCTGCTCGATCTGAAGCTGCCGACGCTGACCGAAGGTGAGGCCTCCCTTTGCCGCTACCAGGGAAAGGTGCTGCTGGTGGTCAACACCGCGAGCCAGTGCGGCTACACGCCGCAGTACGAGGGCCTGGAAAAACTCTATCGCCGCTACCGGGACAAGGGGCTGGTCGTGATCGGGTTCCCTTCGAACGATTTCGGCGGGCAGGAGCCGGGGTCGAACAAGGAGATCGCGAAGTTCTGCGAAGTCAATTACGGCGTCTCGTTTCCGATGTTCGCCAAGTCGGCGGTCGCCAAGGGGACGATCAATCCGTTCTACGCGCGGCTCGCGCAGGTATCGAACAGCCGCCCGCGCTGGAACTTCCACAAGTATCTGATCGATCGCAAGGGCGAGAAAGTGCTCGCCTATGAAAGCGCGGTAACCCCGAGCGATCCCAAGCTCCTCGGCGCTATCGAGCGAGCGCTCGCGCAACCCTGAGGTCGAGGAAAGGAGTCCGTCATGCCGGCAGTACGCGTCGCAACCGTCCAGTACGCAGTCGGCCAGGACGTCGGGGACAATCTGGCCAAGTGCCTTCGCTTCATCGACCTGGCCTGTGCCCCGGCGGAAGGCCCGAAGCCCGCGCTCATCCTGCTCCCGGAACTGTGCAACCACCCCAGCCGTTACCGCGGCCAGGAGCACGCATACGAGGTCGCCCTATCGATTCCCGGTCCGTTTGTCGATGCGGTCTCGGCCCGGGCGCGCGCGCACGGCGCTCACATCGCCATGAACGCGACCGTCAAGGGCCCGCAACCGCGGGTGTTCGACACGACCATCCTGATCGGGCCCGACGGCAAAATCATCGGCACGCACGAAAAACAGTACCTCTTCGGGCATGAGACCGAATGCATCAGCATCGGGCGCACGCCGGGACGCGTCTTCGAGACTGCCGTCGGCCGCATCGGTCTTTACATCTGCCAGGAAGGCTTGATCCCCGAGACAAGCCGCTGCCTCGCCGTCGAAGGCGCGCAAATCCTCTTGAACCCGCTCAACTCGGGCGGACCGGACGAAGGGGCGCTGCACGTTCCGGCCCGCGCCGCCGAAAACCACTTCTGGGTGGTGAGCGCCAACAACGTCGGCCCGATCCCCGGCGGGCCCGCGCGTAACTATGTCGGCGGCAGCGAGATCGTCGATCCGTCGGGGCGCGTGGTCGCCCATGCGAGCGAGACCGAAGAAGAGGTGGTGTACGCGACCATCGTGCCGGAGCAGGCCGACGACAAACGGATCGGCCGCGACAACGATCTGCTGGCAGACCGGCGGCCGGAGCTCTACGGACTGGTGACTGCGACCAACGACGAGGTTCCCGTTTGTACGCTGCCTGCGGACGAGATCCTGCCGCGGGCGCGGGTTTCGGCGGTCCAGGTGAGTTTCGACGGCGATGTCTCCCGGACGCTCGAGCGGACGCTTGCAGCCATCCGCGAAGTGGCCTCCGGCGGAACGCGGATCGTGGTGCTGCCGGAGCTCTCGCCTTTCGACCGTGGCCGGGTGGCCGCCGACCCTGCCGGATCGTCGCGCGCGTCGGCGGAGGCCCTCGCTCGGCTTTGCGGGCTCGCGCGGGATGCGGGCATCTACATCGTTGCGAGCCTGGTCGAGGCGGAGGGCGGGCGCTATTTCAGCACCGCTTATCTGGCCGGGCCGGCCGGAGAGGTGATCGGCAAGTACCGGCAGGTTCACCTGTGGTCGAGCGAGCGCCGCTGGGCGACGCCCGGCAGCGATTTCCCGGTATTCCCGACGCCGTACGGCCGGATGGGAATGCTGATCGGCTACGATGGCCTGATGCCCGAGGCCGCGCGCATCCTCGCCCTCAAAGGCGCCGACATCATCGCCTTCCCGTGCGCGTGGCGGGTCGAGTGGGAGCCGCGGCTCGGCGTCATCGAGCGCGCGGCCGAGAACCGCGTCTGCCTGATCGCGGCAGCGCGGGCGGACTCGGACATCGCCCGAGGCAGCATGATTATCCAGGCGGATCGTTTTCCGTGCTTCCCGCACTGGTGGATTCGCTCGCCGATTCCGGCGGAGTGTGCGCCGGGCAATGGCGCGCACGTTTCGGCGGGACTCGCCGCCATCTACGCGCGAGACAAGCGCGATTACGACAAGACCGATCAGGTGCGCAACCGGCGCCCCGAGTTCTACGCGGCCTTGCTGCGCGCGCCGGAGCGGCGCCCGGCGTAGCCCGGGCGGGGATAAAAGCTGAGCTAGACCGCGTCCGCCGATTCCGGAGCGCCCTCGCCGCTGTGCGCGGTCATCACCGCCGAGATCTGTTTTGTCGCCGCGGAAATCCAGGCCGGATCGTTCCTCGCCGCGCCGGACAGTGTCAGTTCGAGCTTTATCTCCCCCGGCACCGCGAGAATGATGATCCGGTCGGCCATTTCCAGCGCATCGTCGATCCGGTGGGTGACGAGAACGCAGGTCTTGCGCAGTCCCTTGACCAGGGAAAGGAAGTCGGTGCGCAGCGCCTTCGAGGTGACATGATCGAGCTGGCTGAAGCTCTCGTCGAGCAGGATCAGGTCCGGATCGACGACCAGGGCGCGGGCGAGGGACACGCGCTGGCGCATGCCGCCGGAGAGTTGGTGCGGATACTTGTCGTGATGCGCCTCGGTGAGCTTGAGCCGATTGAGCCATTCGGCTGCGACCCTGCTTCTGGAGTTTTTCGGCCTGC
This sequence comes from Betaproteobacteria bacterium, assembly GCA_016189945.1. GTDB lineage: Bacteria > Pseudomonadota > Gammaproteobacteria > Burkholderiales > SG8-39 > JACQTO01. Next base: position 11,567 of record JACPRN010000254.1, on the reverse strand, counting down.
CGAGAATCTCCAGTCCCAGCTCGACGTTTTCGCGCGCGGTGCGCCACGGCAGCAGGCGATCGGTCTGAAAACTCACCGCGACCTTGCCGCGCAGGGCGTAGTAGTCGGCGTACGGGTCGCAGCCATCGACAATGACCGCGCCGGCGGTGGCCTTGATCTGCCCGAGGATGAGATTGAGCACCGTGCTCTTGCCGGCCCCGGTCTGCCCGAGAAGCGCCACCACTTCCTCGCCGGCGACCGAAAAGGTCAGATCGTTGACGGCGACCTGGTCTCCGAACCGCACCGTGACGCGGTCCAGCGAGATCACCGGTTTCGCATCGGCCATGTCGAAGATCGCCGGTTGATCATGCAGGGGCATAGTTCCTTTCGAAACCCCACTACGCGGTCCTCCAGTGCAGCGTCCTGCGCTCGATGACGTTGACCAGCCCCTGCAGCGCGAGAAGGATCAGGACCAGGACGACGGTCCAGGCGAACACCTCGGCAATGGAAAACATCTCCTGCGCGATGACCAAGCCATGGCCGATTCCGCTCACCGCGCCGACCAGCTCGGCGATGGTGACGACGCGAACCGCCAGAGTGAGATTGATCTTCCAACTGGTCAGAACGTAGGGCAGGATGCTGGGGAAAATAAGCTTCGTGTAATAGCGGACCGCGTCCGGGCGGAACGATCTGACCATCTGGCGCAGGTCGAGCGGCACGCCTTTCATGGCGTCCAGACTGTCGATGATGAAGACCGGCGTGCAGACGATGGACATCACGAAAAAAATCCTGAACTCCACGCCCTTGAACCAGAGAATGGCGAAGATGACCCAGCATACCGCCGGCACCGCCATCAGCAGCCTAACCAGCGGCAGCAGCAGCGCCTCCACGAAGGGCCGTTCGAAAACGAGCGTTGAAAAAATCATGCCGATGACAAAGGACAGCAGCATCGACACGGCCAGCCTGGCGATCGAAATGCCGACGTCCTGGAGCGGTATGTTGATCAATGCGCGCGCGATGCGCCCCCAGGTCGGGAACGCATAGGAAGGGCCGTAGATCGACGCCAGGTGCCAGGCGAGCGCGAGCGCCGCTATGGCGATAATCCCGGCAACGGTTTCCCGCGGAAGAAATTGCGACAGCTTCCTGCCGGGCGAAGACCCGCTCGCATCCGGACCCACGTCAGCACCCGTCATGGCGGCGTTGGGCCGAGCGCTGCGCGCCGTGCGCTCGAGCGCAGCCTGAGATCGGGCAGGCAGGAGAGCCGGTCGCGGTCCGGCCGGAGCCGCGCCCCTGGGAGTCCGTCATCGGGCGCCCAGAGGTTATGGCCGTCACTTCGGGGCTACGCTGACGACGGCTTGCTTTGCGGGCAATGCCGGAATGTAGCCGCCTTCGAGGCCGGCCTGCAGCATTTTCCAGATTTGCCCGTTGGTCGCCGGATTCCACGTCGGCGTCACTTCCAGAATCAGGCGCTTCTCCTTGATCGCGGCGGTAATCGTACCGGGCGGGATGCCCTTGGTGAAATACTTGCCGGAGGTCACTATTACGTCCGCCTCGTCGGGATTGCTGTTGGCAAAGGTGGCCGCGTCGCGGTACATCTTCAGGATGCGCGGAAGGACGCCGGGATTCTTCTTCAGATAGTCGGTGCGGATCACCAGGCCCAGATCCCAGCCCAGGTCGCCGGTGACCGCCTTCCAGGCGTCGACGCCGGACAGGACGATTCTCGCCTTCGGGTTCTTCTTCAAGAGCATGGTCGTGTTCGGCTCATAGGCCTGGATCGCATCGACGCGTCCCGCCTCGAGCTGGGCCACCATGAGCACGTTCGTGGCATCGACGATCGACATGTCTTTCCTCAGGTTGATTCCCAGCTTCTTGGCGTAGATCTGCAGGTAATCGAATCCCGAGAACGCGACGATCGCCGCGATCGATTTGCCCTTCAGGTCGGCGAAGTTCTTTATCGCCGGATTGGTGGTGACGATGGACCATCCCATGCCCAGAAAAGTGGCAAACATCTCCAATTCAATGCCGTCGGAGCGCATCTTCTGCAGCAGGAAAGGGCTCATGTTGTGAACGACTATTTCCCCGCTCGCGAGCCCGGCCCAGAGCGCGGCGCCGGTGCCGTAGGTGACCGGTTGGGCGCGCAGCCCGTTCGCCTTGTCGAATCCCTTGGCGAAGATGATGTCCGCGTAGGTGTTGGTGACCGAGGGAAACGTAAAGGTCGCGATCGGATATCTGTCCTGCGCCGATGCCGAGAGCGGCGACCCAGTCAGCGCGGCTGCCAAGCAGAGAACGGAAAGCAGCGTGCCCATTGCGATTTTCATGCTTGCCTCCTCCTAGAAGACCGTCACGACTTTCGCACTTTCCGCTCCGAAACCGGAGCGTGCGGGGATTCTATGCCATTTTGGCGCAAACGGTAGGTGAATCGATTTGCCCGCCATTGCGCAGCGAATGCGCGCCGAGGTCCGGAGTTGCACAGGGAGCGGAACGGGCGGTTCTGCGCGCGGCTTGTGCCCGATCCGGATCAATGTCCCGCGCTGCTCGCGGCCGCCAGCGCAGCGGATGCGCGTGGACGGCCGAAACGATACACGACTCTGCGCGGTCTCTGCATCCAGCGCGTGTCGCCGAAATCCCGGCTCACGTGCGGACAGGGCGGATTGCGGTAGCGTCCCGGCTCCAGCGTGGCATCGTCCGTGAACTGATCCCACATCCCTCCCCGCACCGGCCGAAACCGCCACATCAGATAACCCCGTCGCGCAGCAATGGAAAGGATCTCTTCGCCATCCTGCACCTCGGACACCGGCGCAAAGGCCTGCTCGAAATAGCGATGCCGCCGCCCGAATGCCATTTCGCACTCGATCGCTTCCTGGCAAGGCGCGCCGGGCCGCATGTAGGGACGCAACTCGTGGCGGGTCAGATCCCAGGCGCCGAGTTCCCAGGCGACATCCATCACCGCATGCTCCAGTTCGCGCATTGCGCGCCAGCGCTCGTTCACCTGCAGGCACGACGAGGGCACCGCTTCGTAATGGAAGGCCGGTCCGGAGTCGGCCTCGATCCTGTGCTCGACGAAACCGTGCCAGTGCAGCGATAGCACGGCCGGCGTATCGGCGCAGGGAATCGCAGCGACCGACACGCCTGCGAGCGGCAGGCGGTTGCAAATCATCTGGGTTTCAATGGCATCCAGGAAACTCATCAGGCCTGTCCTTCATGGTTACGCGGTCCTGGATCGAAATTACGCCACAGCGAATGGAGGAAGTGTTGCTAGCAGGCGAGGCCCGCGGCTGCTATCTGTGTCGGATGTGGGGAACCTCTGGACACCAGCGGCGGCCCAACGCTCGTTGCAGGGGGCGCCGGGCACCGGACGACCTGGAAAGATCCGGCCAGCGACCGATGGCGTCGTGCGTTGCGGCCGGTGGGGATCGCCCCAACCCGCGCAAACCTAAGCGCAGTCGCAGGTATTTTGAGCGCAGCGCGGTTGCACTCGCTTCCTGCTTCCGCATCCCTTGCCTCTCCTGTCCCGCTGGTCTAGCCTAGATTGCATGAGATCGAAATAGATCCATCGCCCGCCAGCGCAAAGCCGAGGCACCCACGAGCGCAGCCGAGCACCGCGGGTTGCCGACGGAGATGTTGGCCGGAGGCGATGGTCCAATAGTTTCGCTTTTTAACCACGTGACCTGGACGAGGCGCGCCATGCCCACTTACGAATACCGTTGCAAGGATTGCGGCCATGAATTCGAGCGGGTCGAGCACTTGAGCGAACACGCCATGGCCCATAAATGCCCCAAATGCGGGAGCGAAAAAGTCGAGCCGCTAGTCGCGGAATTCTTCGCCAAGACGTCGCGAAAGAGCTGACCTGCGACTCACCTCGCACAGGGCGCGGCTCAGGGCGAGCCGCGCAGCGACGGTGAGCGTAAGTGCGTGCGAGGCGGTCCTAGCGCCGGCCGCGGAACGTCGCACGGCCGATGGGCGCGACCTGCGCGCTCAGTACCCGGGGCGACACACCCCGATGCGGAACAAACACCCGCGTCGTGACAATGGGTCGCCTGACGAGAAGCCTTTTCGGAAAAGCGACCACCGAGAACGCGGGCACTGCCGGGTACAAATAGACGGGCGGTGGAGGGTAGTAATAAACCGGCGAATAGCCACCGTAATAGCCGGGCGGAGGCGGCGGCAGTTGCGCCTGATACTGCTGCACCTGGTTCAATTCCGCCATGTAGCGCTGCGTCCGGTCGAGCAGCGCCTGATTCTGCTCTGTCCGGTACTGCAACGCCTGGAGCTGGCGTTCGACATTTTCGATCCGCTCGGTGAGCGCCTTTTCCCTGCGCATCGCCTCCGGTTGAACAGCTTCGCCCGCCCCTTGAGGTGGTGGCGATTTGGCGGCGGGTTTCTCCTCCTCAGCGACTACTCTGAAGTTATCCGCCGTGGCGCTCTCGCCCGGGCGGACGTTCGAAAAGACGGTCGATCCCTTCTCATCGGTCCATGCATAGATATCGCCCCAGGCGCCCGCGGGAGCCAGGCACCAAACCACGGCCGCGAGTACTCCAAGCCGCAGGCGGCAGCCGCTTGCCCGACTGAACCTCACGGTCCCGCCGCTGCGCGATGGGCAGGACATGATCGCGGACGATTGGACCCCGCGCTGCAGCTCAGCGGTGCCGACGCCGCGACCCGCCGGAAATGCCGATGCTGATCGAAGGCCCATAGTAGTAATAAGGCGCCGGCGCGTAGTAGTAATAGCCCTGGTCATAGGCGTACGGAGGCGCCACCGGAACCGCGACGCAACCGCTTGCGATCATCAGCGCAACCGACACCATCGCCGCCTTGACCAGTCGCATGACCCGATCCTCCGTATCGATGAAAACCGTCCATCCGAGAACGCCCTTTTCCGGAGGGCACGCTTTCAGATTAGATCAGAAGACTAATCCTGAATATCCGGCGAAAGCGTAACAATGTGTTACCGAGGCGGGCCCGGCGGCGCATTTTCCGCAGGCAGCGTCACCCCGGGGCAAACATCGAGCGACGAACTGACGACTCAGGACGCTAGCGCTGCGCGTTCCGAACCCGAATCGCGTTTCCGTGGCAGATGACGGCCGGTTCATTGATCCCCAGGAGGGGAGAGGATCTGCCCAGCTCGTTCTTGATGCAGGACACGTCGGTCAGTCCGTTTGCGCCGAGCCGCGCAGCCTCGGCCTGCAGCACCGCGATGCCTTGCGCTGCCGTGGGATACCCGGTTGCCGCGATTGCGGCTGCCGAGCCTGACTGAATCCGAAGGCGTTTGACCTGATCGTAGGACACTTCTTTCAGTTCCTCGGGCTTGTAGATCCGGACTTCCTCGGCCTTGATCGGCCCGCTCGCCATCTTCTGCGTCGCCGCGCATCCCGCAACGGCAAGCGCTGCCAGGGCTGCGACCAATGCGCTGTGCTGTTTCGCGTTCATCTTTCTGTCCTCCGCAACGATTGGACAGGGTCCCCGACGATATTGTTGCACAGCCGCCGGCCGCAGGCGCGCGCGGCGGCGCGCAGGTTTCCGCCGGCGGCGTCAGGCGGCAGGTCTGCTCAGGCCGTGCGCCTGCGGGAGTTCTCCGCCGCCACCCTCGCAGCAGGCGCATTGGGGCAGATGCAACCAGCCTCCGGCGGAGAGCGAATCGCCCGCCGCGGTCTGCGGCTGCTCGACAAAGGCGATGCCTGCCGCGCCCAAGTCGGCTACGCTGAGCGCGTTCCAGATCGGCTTGTGAGTCGGCGCGCCGCCGTCGAGCTGGGCGCGGATATTGTTCGCGGCCGCGGTCACCACCGACTCGATCGAACAGCCGATTTTCGCCGTCCCGGGCGGCGCCGGCGCTTCTTTAGCGGGGGCGACCGATACGCCGACGGCGTAGATGTTGCCGTAGCGCGGATTGCGCAGATAGTCGTCGATCAGAACGAAACCGCACTGGTTCACCAGACCGTCGATGCCGGCGATGGCGTCGATGCTTCTGGAAGCCGGAAGCATCACCGAGTACTTGAACGCAAGCACATGCTCCTGCTTGGGTCCTCCCCCGGCATCGCGTTCGCTGACATGCATTCTGCCGGCTTCGACCCGGGTCACTCGGGCGTTCGTTATCCACCGGATGCTGCGCTTGCGCAGCGCGGATTCGAGCAGGGTCCTGCACTCGGAGGACCCGCCCAGGCCGAGGTGGCCGATGTGCGGCTCCGCGGTCACAAAGCTCATGTCCACGCGTTCGCGGATCCCGCGCCGGTGAAGGTCCGATTCGATCGCGAGGGCGAGCTGGTAGGCCGGGCCGAAACAGGTCGCGCCCGGCGCAGTGCCGACCACGATCGGACCGGGATCGGCGACAAAACGCTCCCACGCTTCGCTCGCGATGACCGCCTGATCCACGTGGCAGACGGCGTGCGTGTAGCCGCCGGGTCCGAGACCCTCGATTTCGCTGAACGCGAGCTTTGGCCCCGCGGCGATCACCAGAAAGTCATAGTCGAGGCTGGCGCCATCGCCGAGTTCGATCCGGTTCTCCCCGGGATGCAGCCGTCTGGCGCCCGCGGCGGTGAAATCGATGCCTTTCCTTGCCAGCCGCGGTCCAAGGGCGAATTCGATGTCGCCATCGGGCCGCGTTCGCGGCGCCTCCCAGGGGCCGAGCGCCGAGCGAAAGAGGGGATCGTTCGCGACCACGGTGATGCGGTCGCCCGCGCGGGCGAGTTCGCGCATTTCATAGGCCATCGACAGGCCGTTGACTCCCGCGCCGAGTATGACGATGCGCGACATGTGTATTTCTTCCTCCTCACCGGGACGTGGCCCGCCGGCCAGAATTTGATCGCAAATCGCGCCCGAGGGTTGATCTGGCGCAAGAAAGGCGCACGAAATCGCCCCGCGGGAGGCAACAAAATGCCGCTGCCGCGACCGTTCCTGCCGCCGGAAAGGATTTCACCCTGCGCCGCGCCGATCCAAGCCCGGAATCGGTTTCGGACCGCGCCGAGGGGCGGTTATAATGCACCACCTAAGTCCTTACCCCTATGCAGCTTTTTACGCTTGGACTGAACCATCAGACGGCGCCCATCGCCATGCGCGAGCGGGTGGCGTTTGCCGCCGAGCGTCTGCAGATGGCGCTCGCGGAACTCGCGCGCAGAAAGTCGGTCCAGGAAGCGGCGATCCTTTCGACCTGCAATCGCACCGAGCTCTATTGCGCGGCTGGCGAGCCGCGCGCGGCCCTCGACTGGCTTGCCGGCTACCATGCGCTCAATCCCTCCGATCTCAGTCCCTATACCTATACGCTCCCGCAGGCAGACGCCGTGCGCCACGCCTTCCGCGTGGCCTCCGGCCTGGACTCGATGGTGCTCGGCGAGCCGCAGATACTCGGGCAGATGAAGGACGCGGTGCGCACCGCCGAAGCCGCCGGGACGCTCGGCACCACGCTGCACAAGCTGTTCCAGCGCTCGTTTGCGGTGGCGAAAGAGGTGCGCACCAACACGGCGATCGGCGCCAACGTGGTTTCGATGGCCGCCGCCTCGGTGCGGCTCGCCGAGCGCATCTTCCCGGCGCTGCCCGAGCGGAAGGCGCTTTTCATCGGCGCCGGCGAAATGATCGAGCTGTGCGCCACGCACTTCGCGGCGCGCCATCCCGCGCTCATGACCTTTGCCAACCGCACGCTCGAGCGCGCCGAGGCGCTCGCGCAGCGCTACAGCGCGCAGGCCGTGGCGCTGCGCGAGCTGCCCGAGCACGTGCACGAATACGACATCGTGATTTCCTGCACCGCGAGTTCGCTGCCGATCCTGGGCAAGGGAACCATGGAGCGCGCCATCCGGCTGCGCCGTCACCGGCCGGTGTTCATGGTCGACCTTGCGGTCCCGCGCGATATCGAGCCGGAAGTCGCGGAGCTGGACGACATCTTCCTGTACACGGTCGATGACCTGCTCGAACTGGTGCGCGACGGGCTGGACGCGCGCAGCTCGGCGGTCGAGCAGGCCGAGGCGATCATCGAGTCGCAGGTGGGAAATTTCCTGCACTGGATGAAAAGCCGGGAGATCGTCCCCCTCATCCGGCAGCTTCGCGATGCGGCCGAGGAAGCGCGCCGCCACGAGGTCGATCGGGCGCTGAAGGCGCTTGCGCGGGGGGAGGATCCCACGGCGATCCTCGAGGCGCTCTCGCACGGCATTACCAACAAGCTGCTGCACGCGCCCACGCGGGCGCTGCACCACGTCGACGAAGGCGACGAGCAACTGCGTGAGTTGGTGGCGCGGCTCTATCACCTGCGCGGTCACGATTAGCTGCACCGTGCTGCCCGCCTGTCCGCTGCGATGAAGCCCAGTATCGCCGCCAAGCTCGAGAGCCTTGAGCGCCGGCTCGGTGAAATCGACGCGCTCCTGTCGGCGGAGGGCGCGACGCGCGACATGGAGCAGTACCGCAGGCTTTCGCGCGAGCATGCCGAGCTGACGCCGGTCGCGAATCTGTTTCGCGAGTTCCGTCAGGCCGAAGCCGACGTCGCCGAAGCGCAGGCCATGCTCGACGATCCGCAGTTGAAAGCCTATGCGGAGTCCGAGATCAAGGCAGGCAGGGAGCGGCTCGATCAGCTCGAAACCGGGCTGCAGAGGCTGCTCCTGCCCAAGGATCCGAACGACGAGCGCAACATCTTCCTCGAAATCCGCGCCGGCACCGGGGGCGACGAATCGGCGCTGTTTTCCGGCGACCTGTTCCGCATGTACGCGCGCTTTGCCGAACGCAATCGCTGGCAGGTCGAGATCATCTCCGAGAGCCCGGGCGAGGTCGGCGGCTACAAGGAGATCATCGCCCGCATCATCGGCCAGGGGGCCTATTCGCAGCTCAAGTTCGAGTCGGGCGGTCACCGCGTGCAGCGGGTGCCGGTGACCGAAACGCAAGGGCGCATTCACACTTCGGCCTGCACGGTGGCGGTGTTTCCCGAGGCGGACCGGATCGAGGACGTGGTGCTCAACCCGGCGGAGCTCCGCATCGACACCTTCCGCGCCTCCGGCGCCGGCGGCCAGCACGTGAACAAGACCGATTCCGCGGTGCGCGTCACGCACCTGCCCACGGGCATTGTCGTGGAGTGCCAGGACGGGCGCTCGCAGCACAAGAACAAGGAAAAAGCGCTCTCGGTGCTCGCCGCGCGCATCAAGGACAAGCAGATGCGCGAGCAGCAATCGAAGCAGGCGGCAACGCGCAGGTCGCTCATCGGCTCGGGCGACCGCTCCGAGCGCATCCGCACCTACAATTTCCCGCAGGGCCGCGTCACCGACCACCGCATCAACCTGACCCTGTACAAGATCGACAGCATCATGGACGGCGACCTGGCCGAGCTTACCCGTTCGCTCGTGGCCGAGCACCAGGCCGAGCAACTCGCCGCGCTCGCCGAGGCGGCCTGAAAAATGGGGTGGGGTCAGGTCTTGCTTTCACGCTTTTTCCGTCCGGGGGAAGCGTGAAAGCAAGACCTGACCCCTTAGGTGCGAGGTTGGCGACCTTCGAGGCCCTGCTCAAGTCGAGCGGCCTGCCCGCAGCCGAAGCGCGCTTGCTCGCTGCCCATGCCCTGAATCGGGATCGCGCCTACGTCGCCGCGCATCCCGAAGCGGAGCTGGACGAGCGCGCGATCGCGCGTCTCAAGGAACTTTTCGCCCGCCGGCGTGCAGGCGAACCGATCGCCTACCTTGTCGGAGAGCGCGAGTTCTACGGTCTCATGCTGAGGGTCACGCCCGATGTCCTCATTCCGCGGCCGGAGACCGAGCTGCTGGTCGAGCGCTCGCTCGCGCGTTTGCGGGGGCGGGAAGCGCCGCGCGTGCTCGAGCTTGGAACCGGAAGCGGTGCGGCCGCCGTTGCGCTCGCCCACGCGCGCGCCGATGCCGAGGTGTGGGCGACCGACATTTCGCCCGCCGTGCTGGCCCTGGCGCAGGAAAACGCGGCTCGCCACGGCGCGCGCCTGTGCTTGCTCCAGAGCGACTGGTTCGGCGCGCTCGCGGGCGAGCGATTCGAACTCGTCCTCTCCAACCCGCCTTATATAGCTAGCGCCGACCCGCACCTCGATCAGGGCGATGTCCGCTTCGAACCCAGGTGCGCACTGGTGGGAGGGAGCGACGGTCTGGATTGCATCCGGCAGATTGCGCTGGGCGCGCGCGATCACCTTGCTCCCGGCGGCTGGCTCGTCTTTGAGCACGGCTGGGACCAGGGTGCGCGCTGCGAGCGGCTGCTGCGCGAACTGGGCTACGCAGAGGTGGCCGATACCCGGGACCTCGCGGGCCACCCTCGCATTTGCGAGGGGCGAGTGGCGTAGTCTCCCAGGCAGATCCGTAGATGAGGCGATACCGGATCGGCAGTACGGATCAAACCACCGCCACGGTATCGCTGTAGCGCGCGAGCTGTGAGTCGTGGGTGAGCAGCCGCATGGGCTCGACCAGCGCCTGCGCCACCAACAGCCGATCGAATGGGTCGCTGTGATGACGCGGCAGCCGCGCGACCGCCGAGCAATGCCGCGCCTCGATCGGCAGCAGCGAGAATCCGTCGCGCTCGGCAGCTTCGCGCAATGCCTCGGGGTCCGCGACGACGCGCTTCAGGGAAAATTTGATCGCCGTTTCCCACAAGCTCGCGATGCTGACGAAGACGCGATTGGCGGGGTCCTCGATGGCGAGGCGGGCCGGCCGGGGCAGGCGCCGGTCGTCGGCCATCCACCACAACATGATGTGCGTGTCGAGCAGGATCTTCACGGGAAGATCGGTCTCTTGTTGAACAGCTTCAACAGCGCGTCGGGGAGCGGTGCGTCGAAATCGTCGGCAATGCGGATTTTCCCTTTGAGCCGGCCGGGCTTGCGCTTCTTCCCGGGCGTGGCTTCGAGCGGCACCAGCCTCGCGGCGGGCTTTCCCGCTATTGCGATCACGACTTCCTTGCCTTTCGCCGCCTCCTTGACCAGGCGCGAAAGGTGCGTCTTGGCTTCGTGAATATTGACCTGCGACATGGTGCCGCCCCGAGTGGACTAAGTTGGTTCAGTGAGTGTAGCAGAATCGAGCGGTGCGCTGCGGCATTCAGGGGTCACCTCTGGGTCACCTCAACGTCATCACCCCGGCGCCGCGGCGCCTCTCCGCTTGTGTCGTGAGACCCGGAGCTGAGGCAATTCCAGATCGCTCGTACGGCTCTGGCTCCTCGAAAAGCACCGGCTGGCCGGAGGCATCTTGGTCGCGATTGTCGGCAATGGGTTTAGCCCCAGCCGTCCCAAGTAGTTTGACCCGGTAAGGGCAAGCGGTTAAAATACCCGATCGAATTACTCGGAATATTCAGGAGCGCATATGGACTCTCAGGAGCGCATCAAGGAGCAGGTCACCGGCCATCCGGTGGTGCTGTACATGAAGGGCACGCCGGATTTTCCGCAATGCGGGTTTTCCGCCAGCGCGGTCCAGATTCTCAGCGCCTGCGGCGTGGAGAACCTGTTCACGGTGAACGTGCTCGAGGAACCCGAAATCCGCGAGGGCGTGAAGCAATTCGCCAACTGGCCCACCATTCCGCAGCTCTACATCAAGGGGCAGTTCATCGGCGGTTCCGACATCCTGCGGGAAATGTACGCCTCGGGCGAGTTGCAGAAGCTGCTGGCGCAGCAGTAACGGGTTCAGGAG
>JACPRN010000253.1 GCA_016189945.1 Betaproteobacteria bacterium | reverse complement strand
CTCATCGACCGCCTGCACGTACTCCTCGAAGGCGATGTGCTGTGCGTGGTGCGCCAATTTCAGCTCGGCGATCCAGCGCCGATGCGCCGCGCACCAGACGGTCTTCTTCGCGTAGCGGATGTCGTTCCGGAGCAGCAGCGCACCCAGGCGTTGGCGCGCCTGACGCTGCATGCACACCGCGTCCTCACGCGCGCGCACCAGATCGCGCATCGCCTCGTCGGCCTCATCGGGAATGTGAATGGCGCTCAACCCCCGGCGCGCGCCAGCCGGCACAGCTTCAGGCAATCGCGCCGGTCGGGCAAGGGTGTTTTACTTCGTGCGAACGGGTCAGCGCATCGTGATGTTGCATCAGTTTGTGAAGAAGACCCAAAAGACACCGCCCAAGGAGCTGAAACTTGCCAGACGCAGAATGAAGGAATTGCAAAATGCTTAGTCACCGCACACTCAGGGCACGAGCACTTGCCCGGCCAGAGGTCAAAGCTGAATTTGAGCGACTCAAACCTGAGTTCGCGTTCCTTGACCAGGTCTTGGCAGCGAGAAAGGCCTCCGGTCTAACCCAAGCTGACATCGCTCGTCGCATCGGAACGACTCAATCTGCTATTGCTCGGCTTGAGTCGGGCTCGGGGAAGCATCTCCCGTCACTCACCACGTTGCACAAGTACGCGAGCGCCGTCGGTTGCCGCGTGGAGATCAGGTTGGTAAAAGGCCGAGCTCCAACTAAGCGTTCCAGCGGACGGGCAACAAGCGCCCGCCGCTGAACGCTGACGTTAGAGCGCGCAATGGCGACGTCGCCGCGATACCTGCCTGCTTCCGATAACCGATTGCTAGTCTGCGTCGTAGCCGTGGTGGCAGCGTTGTACGGTCTTTTCGCAGTCGCGCTTGCGATCAACGTCTTAAGGGCGCCGGTGTCACTTGGAGTTGCACTCCCGTTTGTCGTGCTGTCTTGGGGTATGTGGCGTCTGAAGAAGTGGGCACGCTGGATCACAGTATTCGTTCTCTGGTTTTGCGTGATCGTAATTCCTATCGGTGTTCTAAATCCGTTCGCAGCGATGGAGTGGGAAGGAGGTGCCCCGCAATGGGAAGTTTTGGCTTCCTGGGTTGCGGGAGGGGTCGCGCTCGGTCTGTTCGTATTGCACGTCTTGGGCAAGCATAAGGGAGACTTTACGTGGTAGAGGGAATCCGTCGATCTGCCATGCCACGAGATTAACGGTTTCGATCCACGGAGAGTGGATGCACCCTGCTTACCGCTTACGCTGCACCTGGTCGCGAAGCCCGCGTTCGTCCCGGCTTTGCACCCACGAGGGGGTCGCTCTCGCCGCGTCCGAGCATGCAAGCGCGCGCTGATCCTGGCAATCCCGGAGAGCCAAGTCAACGAGCACAATAGTTCCCAGTTCGGCTATCATGCCGTGCGTTGCGGCGACCCCATCGCCGCAGCTCCAGGAGGAGGAATACCATTTTTGCCAGACCGCGCGATTGGCTGCTTGAGTGCTGCCGGAGGATGCTCGTCATCCGGCACTTCGAGGAAGAGCTGATCGCGCTCCACGCCGAGGGACACGCGCGCGGGCACTTCCACGTGTGCATCGGGCAGGAAGCGACCGCCGTCATCGCGCTTTCGTTCGCCGGCCCGGGCGACTACCTCTTCACCACGCACCGCAATCACGGCCACCTGCTCGCCCGCGGAGCGGAGCCCGGGCGCCTGTACGCCGAGATCATGGGCCGCAGGGACGGCTATAACGGCGGCAAGGGCGGCACGCTGCATACGGTCTATCCCGCAGGGGGCTTTCACCACACCTCCTCCATCGTGGGCGGAATCATCCCGATCGCCGCAGGCACCGCGTATGCCGCAAGAGCGCGCAATACCGGCGCTCTCTCGGTTTGCCTGTTCGGCGACGGCGCGCTCGAGGAAGGCGCGGCGCCCGAGGCGCTCAACATCGCCTCGCTGTGGAAGCTGCCGGTCCTCTTCCTGTGCGAGAACAACGGGAAATACGGGCCCGGGGCGGCCTCAGGCGCCGAGCAGTCGCGCACCATGGCCGCCTATCCCCTCACCGACCTGCCGCGCGCCTACAAGATTCCCGCCATCCAGGTCGACGGCACAGACGCCGCCGAGGTCTTCCGCGCCGCATCCGAAGCCGTGGCGAAGATTCGCCGCGGCGAGGGGCCGCAATTCATCGAAGCGCAGACGGTGCGCTGGCCCGGAAACGAGTCGAACTGGCCGGTTGCGCCGATTGCCACGCGGCTGCCGCTCGCGTGGGATCCAGGCCCGGTGCCCGAGCGGCAGCGCGAATGGTATCGCTCATGCGATCCGGTCCTGCTGTTCGCGCGCGAGCTGGTCGCGAGAAACGTCGCGAGCCGCGAAGAACTGGCGCGAATCGAGGAGGAAGTTCTCGCGCAAATCGATGAGGCGGCGAAGTTCGCCATCGCAAGCCCGCTTCCCGATCCCGCCGAAGCGCTGCGCGATGTTTTCGCCCCGATGGAGCGCGCGTGAGAGAGCTCGCGTACTACGAGGCGAAACTGGAGGCGTTGCGCGAAATCATCGCCGGCGACGATCGCGTGCATTACATTGCGGACGTCGGCACGGGATTCATGGGCCTGAGCGCGCAGCGGGTGCGATTCGCCGAAATCGCGCGCGAGTTTCCCGAGCGCGTGATCGCGCCGCCGATATCGGAGCTTGCGTTCTGCGGGCTTGCCGTCGGCGCGGCCATGGCGGGCTTGCGGCCGGTGGTGGACCTGATCACGGCAAGCTTTGCCCTCGAAGCCTGGCCGCAGATCGTCAACGAAGCGGCCAACGCCTTCTACATGTCTGCGGGAAAGACCAGGGTTCCCGTCGTTTTCCACCTCCTGCACGGCCTGCGCGGCGGCGGGGCGGCGCAGCATTCGCACAGCCCGCAGGCGATGCTGTGGAACTGTCCGGGCCTCGAGATCGTGCTGCCGTCCTCGCCGCGCGACGTGAAGGGGCTCCTCAAGACCGCGGTGGCGAGCGACAACCCGACGGTCTTCATCGACCACACGCAGCTCTTCAATGTCATGGGCGAGGTCCCCGAAGAGGACGAGCCCATCCCTTTCGGAAAAGCCGATATCAAGCGAAAAGGGGCCGATGTGACGGTGGTCGCCACCTCGCTCATGGTGCAGCGCTCGCTCGCCGCGGCCGAGCGGCTCGCCGAAGAGGGCATCGAGGTCGAGGTGGTCGATCCGCGCACGCTGGTACCCCTCGACTTCGAGACCATCATGGCCTCGGTGGAGAAGACGCGAAGGGTGGTCGTCGCCGACGAATGCCACCGGAGCTGCGGCGTCGCCGCCGAGCTCCTCGCGCGCATTGCCGAGGCCGGGTACGACAAGTTGGCTGCGCCGATCCGCCGGGTCGCGAGGCTCGATGTTCCCGTTCCCTACAGCGTGCCGCTGGAGGAGGCGATCAGCCCGACCGAGGAACGCGTGGCCGAAGCCATCCGGGCGAGCGTGCGATGAGCGCCCGCAGGATTCAAGTAACGAAGCATTGCGCTGGAGACATTCGATGATCGGAGTTGCCATTGACGTGGGGGGAACTTTCACCGATTGCCTGGTCATGGATTCGAAGGGCGGCTTGAGCCAGTTCAAGGCGCTGACCACGCCGGAGGATCGAAGCAAGGGGTTCCTCGAATGCCTGGAAAAGGCCGCGCGCGCATTCGGCAAGGACATCCGCTCCTTCATCGGATCGATCGACTCGATCTTCCACGGCACGACCATGGCGACCAACGCGCTTTTGACCGAGCGCGGCGCAAAGGTCGGCATGCTCACTACCGACGGCTTCCGCGACGAACTGGAGATCCGCCGCGGCTTCAAGAATATCCGCACCTCGATGTATAACCTGCTCGTGCCGCCCTACAAGCCGCTGGTCGAGCGCTACCTGCGCCTGCTCGCGCGCGAGCGCACCCTCTACACGGGAGAAATCGAGACGGCGCTCGATGTGCAAAGCGTCGAGGCGGCGCTGGAAAAATTCGCACAGGAAAAGGTCGGGGCGGTCGCCGTTTGCTTCCTGCATTCGTACGCGAACCCTGAAAACGAGAAAAAGGCCGCACAGATCTGCCGCGCGCGTCTGGGGAACGACGTGTACGTCACCGCCTCGCACGAGATCCTTCCCGTCTCGGGAGAATACGAACGCTTCAGCACCACAGTCGTGAGCGCCTACATCGGCCCCATCGTTTCCGAATACATGGTCGCCCTGCAGAAGCGCCTTTCCGAATTGGGGTTCAAGGGCAACCTGATGATGGTGCGTTCGGACGGCCTGGTCCAGTCGGCCGAGCACTCGCGCCGGCAGGCGGTCACCTTGATCAACTCGGGTCCGGCTGCCGCGCCGACCGCCGCGCGCTTCTACGGCGGGCTGCTTCGGCGCAAGAACCTGATCTCGGTCGACATGGGCGGAACCAGTTTCGACGTCAGCTTGATCTACAAGGACGAGATCCCGACCACCACCGAGAGCTGGGTGGGCGACGAGCGCGTGGCGATCAAGATGGTCGAGACGCACTCGATCGGGGCCGGCGGCGGCAGCCTCGCCTGGATCGATTCGCTCGGCCTGCTGCGGGTGGGACCGCAAAGCGCGGGCGCAGACCCCGGGCCCGCCTGCTACGGGCGCGGCGGCGAGCTGCCCACGGTCACCGACGCCAACGTCCTGCTCGGCTACATCCCGACCGATTACTTCCTCGGCGGCGAGATCGCCCTCGACGCCGAGCGCTCGCGCTCGGCGATACGCAAGATGGCCGAGCCGCTGAAAATGGGAGAGAGCGAGGCCGCGCAGGCGATCTACAACATCATCAACTCGCTCATGGCCGATCAGGTGATCGAACTGTCGACCAAGCGCGGCTACGACGTGCGCGACTTCGCGCTCGTCGTGGGCGGCGGCGCGGGCCCCGTGCACGGCGCGGCCATCGCCGAACTGCTCGGCGTTCCAGAGGTCGTCATCCCGAAATACTCGGCCCTGTACAGCGCGTTCGGCATGTTCGCGATGGACATCGGGCGCGAATACACGCACAACTACATGGTGCGCGCCGACAAGCTCGACCTCGATCGCCTGGAGAGCCTCTTCGGCGGGCTCACCGCGCAGGCCCAGGCCGACCTCGAGGAAAGCGGCGCCAAGGCGTCGGACCTGGTCATGAACCGCACGGCGCAGATGCGCTACGCCGGCCAGTTCCACGAGATCGAGGTGCCGCTTCCGGGCAGGCTCGAGTCGGCCAAGGACGTAGAGCGGGTGCTGAAGGCATTCCATGCGCGGCACAAGGAACTCTATACCTTCGACCTGCGCGAGCGCTCGGTGGAGTTCCGCACCCTCTCGCTCAGGGCGACCCTCAAAGGCGCTCGCACCCTGAAGCTCGTGCCGCTCGCGCGCGGAGGGGCGGACGCAGGAACGGCCTTCAAGCGCAAACGCCGCTGCCTGTTCGGAAAGAAATGGATCGACACGCCCTGCTACGACGGCGCTCGGCTCGCCGCCGGCAACCTCATCCGAGGCCCGGCGATCGTCGAGGAAGAGGCGACCACGATCGTGATTCCGGAGGCGTTCGTGTGCACCGTCGACAAAGCGGGCAGCTATCTGTTGAAGCGGAGGTAATTCCGATGAAACCGAAGTCGAAGAAATCCGGCGCCAGGGGAACTGCGAATCCGGGGGTCAAGCCGCCGCCGAAGCGCTCGAGCAGGCGCGCCGAAGCCGATCCCCTGACGCTATCGACGGTGTGGCATTCGATGCAGCGCATCTGCCGGGAAATGCGGCGGCTGATCGAGCGCACCTCGCAGAGCTACCTGATATCGGAACTCAAGGACATCTCGGTCGGCATCTGGGACGGCGAAGGCAACACGGTCGCGATTCCGGTGGGCCTGCCGGTGCAGTTCATCGGCGCAAAATATTCCGTGCGCTACATCATGAAGGAATACGCGGGCGACATTCACCCCGGCGACGTGTTCCTCGCCAACGATCCCTACAAGGGCTACTCGTGCCATCCGCCCGACTGGGGCTTCTTCCGCCCGGTCTTCCACGGCAAGCGGCTGGTGTTCTGGACCCTGGCGCGCGCCCACGTGGAAGACACCGGCGCGGCCTTCCCCGGCGCCTATTTCTCCGATCCCTACGACATTCATTCGGAGGGAATCCTGGTTCCCGGGGTGCGCGTGATAGAGCGCGGCCGCGAAATGCGCGACGTCCTGCGCCTCATCTACAACAACGTGCGCCTCGCCGAGGGCGTGCGCGCCGACGCGAACGCCATGATCGGCGCCACGACCATGGCCGAAAACCGGCTGCACGAGCTGATCGGCAAATACGGAATGGAAACCGTCGATCGATGCATCGCGGTCATGCAGGCGCGCACCGAGCGCGCGGTGCGCGCCTACATCGCGGGCCTCCCCGACGGCACCTACTACGGCGAGTCCTCCACCGACGACGACGGGGCGGAGCTCGACGTCCCGGTGACCATCCGCTGCGAGGTCACGGTCAAGGGCGAGCGCATGACGATCGACTTTTCCAAGAGCGACAAACAGGCCAAGGGTTTCGTCAACTGCAGCTATCCCACCACCTACAGCGTCGCCATGGGCGGGGCGATCATTTTTCTCGACCCGGCGCTGGTGGAGTACCACAACGAGGGAACGATGAAGTGCATCGACGTCATCGCGCCCGAAGGGCTGGTGGTGAACGCCAAATATCCCGCGCCGATGGGCGGGGCGCCCGTCTCCATGGGACACAATATCCTCGAGTCGGTGATGATGGCGATGTCGGCCGCGATCCCGGCGCGGGCCGCAGCCGGCTGGGGACGCCGCTACGGCCAGTACATCTACGGCATCAGCCCGCGCACCAAGGGCCTGTACGTTTTCCCCGGATACCACGCCGAGGGCGGGGCAGGCGCCGTCTACGGGTACGACGGCTACCAGGGCTCGGCCTCGGTCGGGACGCTGGGAGAGATCTCGCGGCCGAATACCGAGGACTGCGAAATCAAGTACCCGTGGAAATTCGTGAGCAGGGGGTTCCGCAAGGACTCGTCGGGCGCGGGCAAATGGCGCGGCGGACCGGGATTCCACTGGGAAGTCGAGAACCTCGGCGGCGATGCCGGAGTGCACACCGGCGCAGGCCAGGGCGAGACCACTTTCAGCCACGGCTGCCAGGGCGGCAAGCCGACGGGCGCGAACCAGTGCTTCATCGTGCGCGCGAGCGGCGAGAGGATGCGCGCGCAGGTCCACCGCCTGCACCACGTGCAGCACGGCGACCGCATCGTCAAGGACACGAGCGGCGGGGGCGGCGTGGGCCCGCCCGAGGAACGCGATCCGCAGGAAGTGTGGAAGGACGTCTATGTGCGCGAGATCGTGACCCTCGAGACGGCGCGCGAGGTGTACAAGGTCGCGATCGATCAGGCGACGCGCGAGATCGACTGGAACCGGACCCGGGCGCTGCGCAACGTTTGACAGGTTTGATCGGGCCACGTTAGGCTCGGCCGGCATCCGCGACGCGCCGCGCGCGCTGCGGGCGAGGAATGGAGGCAAATCGAATGGCGGGAAACCCTTTGGATCTGCGCATCTGGCTGGACAAAGTGAGGGACCTCGGCGAGCTGACCGAGGTCAACGGGGCCGACTGGAACCTGGAGCTGGGCGCGATCAGCGAATTGAACGTCAAGAAGGCCGTGCCGCCGGCGCTGCTCTTCGATGACATCACCGGGCATGCGAAGGGATTCAGGGTCCTCACCTGCAGCACCTCGAGCCCGGCGCGGCTCTCGACCATCCTGCGCCTGGAGGTCGAGCGTTCCCAGTTGAAGCTCGTGCAGGCGCTGCGCGGAAAACCCAACCAGTGGCAGTCGGGCGCGCCGGCCTACGATCCGGTGTTCGCCGACGGCGGACCGGTGTTCGAGAATACGCTCGCCGGCGACGCGGTCGACGTGTACAGGTTCCCCTGCCCGCTGTGGCACGAAAAGGACGGCGGCCGCTATCTCGGCACCGGCTGCATGGTGGTGACCAAGGACTTCGATTCCGACTGGATCAATGTCGGCTGCTACCGGAACATGACTCACGACCGCAATCACGTGGGCTTGAACATGATCCCGGCCAAGCACGGCGCGATCCAGTTCAGCAAGTACCGCAAGGCGGGCAAGCCCTTTCCGGTGGCGATCGTTCTCGGCTGCGATCCGCTCGGCTACTGGATCTCCGGAATCGAAATTCCATTCGGCATCAGCGAATACAACTACATGGGATCGATCATGAAAGAGCCGGTCGCGGTGGTGCGCGGCCCGGTGACCGGCCTTCCGTTCCCGGCCGCCTCCGAGATCGTGCTCGAGGGTTGGGTGCACCCGGGAGAGGAGCGCCTCGAGGGCCCCTTCGGCGAATTCCACGGCTACTACTCGAGCGAATCCGAGCCGACCCCGGTGGTCACCGTCGAGCGCATCCATTACCGCAACGACCCGATCGTGCTGGGCAGCCCGCCCGCGAAGCCCCCGCACGATTTCTCGTACGCGAAAGCGGTGGTGCGCTCAGCGATGCTGGTCGATGCGCTCCAGGCCGGGGGCGTGCCCGACGTGGTGGCCGCCTGGGCGCACGAGATCGGCGGCGCGCGCATGTTCAATGTCGCCTCGATCAAGCAGCGCTATTCGGGACACGCCCGGCAGGCCGGCCACGTGCTCAGCCAATGCGGGGTCGGCTACTACCTGTCCCGGTACGCGATCGTGGTCGATGACGACATCGATCCTTCCAACCTGCAGGAAGTGATGTGGGCCGTGGCGACCCGCACCGACCCGGAACTGGACATCGACATCATCAAGCGCGGAACCGGATCGAAGGCCGATCCGATGTCGGTTGCCTATCGGCAGAAGGGGTTCTGCTCGAAAGCGGTCATCGACGCCTGCCGGCCGTTCGACCACCTCGAAGATTTCCCGCCGGTGGCCGAAGCAAGCAGGGAACTGCAGGAAAAGACGCGGGCGAAGTGGCGCCACATTTTGTGACCGAGCGCCGCGCCCGCTGCGCGGTTTGACGATTTCAGGAGGAGGGTAGCCAGATGCGCTTGATCGCTTTGCTGTTGCTCGCTGGGTTCGCGGCGTTCGCCGCGCCTTTTGCTGGCGGCCAGGAGTACCCGTCGCGGCCGGTCAAGATCGTGGTCCCCAATGCGCCGGCCGGCGTCAGCGACATCGCTGCGCGCATCCTCGGCAACCGGCTCTCCGAATTCTGGAGGCATCCGGTGCTGGTCGAAAACCGCGCCGGCGCAGGCGGCCTGATCGGGTCCGAGTACGTGGCCAGGTCGGCTCCGGACGGCTACACCCTGCTGATGGGAGCGGTGGGGGAGTTCGCGACCAGCCAGCACCTTTACTCGAAGTCCCCCGTGGATCCGCTCAAGGATTTTACAGCCATCGTGATCGTCAGCAACGTCCCGATGGTGTTCGCGGCGAGCGCCGGTGCGCCGTTCAACACCATCAAGGAGATGATCGCGTACGCCAACGCGCGCCGCGAAGGACTGGCGTACGGGACGGCGGGAATCGGCTCGCTCAGCCACCTGATCGCCGAGCGCTTCGCGTTCGAATCGCGCACGAAGATGGTGAACGTCCCCTACAAGGGCGGCGGTCCGGCCGGCGTCGCCCTCGCGGGCGGCGAAGTTCTGGTTGCGCCGCTGGCCGCCTCCTCTGCCATCCCCTACCTCAAGTCGGGGCGGGTGAAGATGATCGCGGTGACGACGGCGCGCAGGGTCGCCCTCGCCCCGGACTGGCCTACGGTTGCCGAATCGGGCGTGCCGGGCTTCGAAGCCACGAACTGGACCGCGCTCGCCGCGCCCAGCGGGACTCCGCGGGATGTCATCGGCAGGATCAACGCCGACGCGAATCGGGCGCTCGCCATGGCTGATGTGCGCGAGCGCCTGGCGGCGGTCACCACCGAGGCAATAGGCTCGACGCCCGAGGAAGCGGCAGCCAAGATACGGGACGAATCGGACCGCTACGGCAAACTGATCAGGCTGATCAAGGTCAAGCGCGACTGATCGGCACGGCACCGTTGCGCCGGTCCCATGCGCCGTCGCGGTTCGCCGTGCGCGCACGTTCGATCGCACGTTTACGCAGGCCTGGGCCGGTGTCATAATCGACCTATTGTCGGGCTCTCGGGGCCGATGTTCCACTGCCTGAGCGAAAACTTCCGGCGATGCGTCCTGAAGCGCACGCCCCTGTCGGCCGCAGCCTCCACTCACCGTCGAACTTGAAAAGAAGGGTAATCATGGCTTTGAAATCTGCAAAGAAGAAATCGGGACAGTCCGTGCCTGCTGCCGTGAAGCTGAAGCGCGGATACCCGGACCTCCACGACCATATCGAGGCGCTGAAAAAGGCCGGGCTGCTGATCGAAGTCAGCGAGAAGATCAACAAGGACACCGAGATGCACCCGCTGGTGCGCTGGCAGTTCCGCGGCCTGCAGAACGAGGAGGACCGAAGGGCGTTCCTGTTCACGAACATCGCCGACAGCAAGGGGCGCAAGTTCGACATCCCGGTGCTGGTCGGCGGCCTTGCCGGCAATCGCGCCATCTACTCGATCGGCATGCAGTGCAAGCTCGAGGACGTGCGCGACAAGTGGATCCACGCGATGAAGAACCCGATCCGGCCGCGCCTGGTGCAGAAGGCGCCGTGCCAGGAGATCGTCTATAAGGGCAGGGACCTCCTGAACGGCCACGGGCTGGACGACATCCCGGTGCCGATCTCCTCACCCGGCTGGGACAACGCCCCCTACATGAGCGCCAGCCACTTCATCACCAAGGATCCCGAGAACGGGATCCAGAACATGGGCAACTACCGCGGCCAGATCAAGGCGCCGGACCGGCTGGGGATGAACCCCTCGATCGAGCTTCGCACCGGCGGCTATTGGCACTGGGAGAAGTGGAAGGCGCTCGGGCGTCCCATGCCCTGCGCGGTGGTGCTGGGTGCTCCGCCCGCGGTTTCGTTCACCTCGGTGCAGAAGGTGCCTGAGAACGTCGACGAGCTGCACGTGACCGGCGCCCTGGTCGGCAGGCCGCTCAACGTCGTCAAGGCGAAGACGGTCGATCTGCTCGTGCCGGCCGAGGCCGAGATCATCATCGAAGGCTTCATCAGCACCAAGTACCTCGAGCCCGAGGCGCCTTTCGGCGAGTCGCACGGCCACGTCAACCTGCAGGAATACAACGCCTACATGGACGTGACCTGTATCACCCGGCGCAGGAACGCCGTCATGGTCTCCTGGGTGAGCCAGGTGACCCCGAGCGAGTCGAGCTGCATCAAAAAGCCGGCCTACGAGGCGGCGCAAATGATCCATCTGCGCGACAACCTCGGCATCAAGGGCGTGCACAAGGTGATCACGCACGAGACCCTGACCTCGCTGCACAAGCTGATCGTGATCCAGTTCGAGAAGGGCACGCCCAATACCGAAGTCTGGCGCGCGCTCTACGGCGTCGCCTCGCTGCGCATGGCGGAGGGCAAGTGGATCGTGGCCGTGGACAAGGATATCGACGGCGAGAACGGCGATGCGGTCTTCTGGGCCATGTCCTACCGCTGCAAGCCGCATCTCGACGTGCAGATGCTCAAGCACAAGGCCGAGGGACACGGCCCGAGGAGCATGATCGATCCCGAAGACTCGGCGATCCTCATCAACGCCATGCTGAAAGAAACCTATCCGCCCATCTCGCTGCCCAAGCGCGAGTACATGGAAAATGCGCGCAAGATCTGGGAACGGCTGGGATTGCCCAAGCTCAAGCCACAGATGCCCTGGTACGGCTACGACCTGGGCGAGTGGAACGATCACCTCGAGCGCCAGGCGCAGCTCGCCGTCAAGAGCGAGTACTGGGAAACGGGCAAGTGGTGCGCCGCGCACCGCAGGAGCGATGTGGCGATGAACACCGAAATGCGCACTCTGAAAGACGAACCGGATTACCGCGGCCGGGCCCGCAGCAAGAGGAAGTAGGAAGGTTTCTGCGCAGGCCCGCTGACGCATCGCTCACGGGAGAAGCAATGAAACTATCACTGGGTGTCATTGCAGCGCTGATGCTGTTCGCCCCTTCGCTAAGCGTGGCGCAGGGCCGTCTGGTGAAGATCGTGGTGCCCTATGCGCCGGGCGGCAATGTCGATGTCATCGCGCGGCTCTACGCGAAGAAGTCCGCGGAGCTGCTCAAGGAGAACTGGATCGTCGAAAACCAGAGCGGCGGCAGCGGAACCATCGGCACCAATGCCGTTGCCAGGGCCGCGCCCGACGGCGCGACGCTGCTCTTTGCGCCGGATGCCCACACGATCGTGCGGCTGGTGGTGAAGAACGTGCCTTACGATCCGCTCAAGGACTTCGTGCCGATCGCCCGGGTCGCCGAAGCCCCGCTCATGTTCATCGTGAACCCGACGCTGGTACGCGCGCGCAATCTCACCGAGCTGGCGGCCGAGGTTAGCGCCAACCCCAGGCAGTACAGCTTCGCGATCTCGGGGCTGGGCACGTCGCCGCACCTGGGCGCAGAAGCTTTCCGGCTGCGCGTCGCCAAGGACATTCTCATTGTCCCCTACCGCGGAACCGGACCTGCGGTCAAGGACGTCGCCGGCGGTCAGGTCAGCATGATGGTGGTAGCGCCGCTTGCGGCGATGCCGCTCGTTCGCGGCGGAAGGTTGCGCGCCCTCGCCGTGACCGCGCCGAATCGCTTCGAGGGCCTTCCGGAAGTGCCGACGACCGAGGAAGCCGGCATGAAGGACTTCGTGTTCATGAATTCCTACGGCTTGTGGGGCCCGAAGGGCCTGCCCGACGAGCAAGTCGCCCGAATCAACGGCGTCATGCGGCAGGCGTCCGAGAGCTCTGACATCCGCCGCCGCCTGCTCGATCTCGGGGTGACTGCGATCTGGGAGACGCCGCAGGCGTTTGCGAAGCACGCGCTGGCGGAATACCAGACCAACAGCCGCATCTACCAGCAGGCCGGGGTCAAACCGGAATGACTCGGCGTTCCGGCGGCAGCCGGAGCAGCGCGGCGGCTTGAATGCGAAGATGAAGACGAGCATGCGCGCGATGGTCCTCGACCGGCCGGGCGTGCCCCTGCGCCTGGCCGAGCTGCCGCTGCCGCAAGCTTCGCCCGGCAACATCCTGATCGAAGTCGAAGCGTGCGGCGTCTGCCGCACCGATCTGCATCTGGTGGATGGCGAGCTGCCCGACCCCGTTCTGCCCATGATCCCGGGCCATGAGATCGTCGGGCGGGTGTGCGCCATCGGGAGCGGCGTTTCCGGATTTCGCCTCGGCGAGCGCGTCGGCGTGCCCTGGCTCGGCTGGACCTGCGGCCGGTGCGAGTTCTGCGCGCGCGGGCGGGAAAACCTGTGCGAGCAGGCGCGCTTTACCGGCTATCAGATTCAGGGCGGCTACGCCGAATACACGCTGGCGGACGCGCGCTACTGTTTCCCGCTCCCCGAGGAAGGCGATCCCGCCTCGCTTGCGCCGTTGCTTTGCGCCGGGCTGATAGGCTACCGCGCCCTGTCGATGGCCGGCGACTCGCACCGCGTGGGCATCTACGGGTTCGGGGCCGCAGCCCATATCGTCGCCCAGGTCCTGAGGTTCCAGAAGCGCGAGTTCTATGCCGTCACCCGCAGGGGCGATGCCGCAAGCCAGGAGTTCGCGAGGAATCTTGGCGCCGCGTGGGCCGGGAGCGCCGAAGAGACGCCGCCGGCGAAGCTCGACGCCGCGCTGATTTTCGCGCCGGCCGGCGATCTCGTTCCCGCAGCGCTCAGGCACCTGGAGAGGGGCGGCTGCGTGATCTGCGCCGGAATCCACATGAGCGACATTCCGTCATTCCCGTACTCGATCCTCTGGGGCGAACGCGCGATCCGTTCGGTTGCGAATCTCACCCGCCGCGACGGCGAGGAGTTTCTCGCCATCGCCGCCAAGGTCCCGGTGCGAACCGAAGTCAGGCCCTTCGCGCTCGAACAGGCCAACGAGGCGCTCGCTGCCTTGCGCCGCGGCGAATTGCAGGGCGCGGCGGCGCTCCTCGTGCATGCTTGATCAGACCAGTCTGTCAACCTCAGGTTAATGAGATGATTTCGGGTGGGAGACGAAACATGAAATGCCCAACCAAGTTCGCTGTCGCACTTGCCGCACTGGCTTTTTGCGCTCCCACAATCGCTGCAGACACCTCGGCCGGGCGCCGCGACTACGAGCACAACTGCGCTATGTGTCACGGCGTGACCGGCAAAGGAAACGGATGGCTGACGCAGTACCTTCTGGTGCCGGTGCCCTCCATTACCGAGCTGAAGAAGAACAACGCCGGCGTGTTTCCCGCCAAGCGGGTGTACCAGGTCATCGACGGCACCACGGAGGTAAAACTGCATGGAAGCCGCTCCATGCCGGTTTGGGGAAGAACCTTCCAACTGGACGAGGTCGCCAGGAAATTCAGCGGCTCGCGGGGCGATTCACGCGCCTCCGGCGACGTGGTCCGGGCGAGAATTCGCGCACTGGTCGATTACATCGCGACGCTCCAGGAGTGAAGTTTCGAGGCGTGCTCGGGCGTATCGGTCCGCCCGATTGACGGCGCCGGGCGAACGTTCGCTGCAGACTTATGCCCAGCGGGTGGGCGCGACGGTCAACCTGGGCTCCAGGCTGCCGCGCAGGCCGAAGATATAGAAGGGAGCCGGTTCGGGCTTCGTTGCGGGTCCCGCTTCGTTTCGCATCGACCTCGAAGCCGGACTTGAAGGCCAGAGGGATATCGGTGGCGCTGCCTCACGATTCGGTGACGGCGCTGACGCCGGCCAAACTGACAGAAGCACTGCCGTTGCCACCACTAGCGTTTTCATCGATCCCTCCCCTTGGGCGGTGCGCGAAACCACCCGAGATCGCGCAGTCATTTCTTCGTTGCGGTCAATCTAGTGCAACGCCCAGTGCAACGCTATGACGCTGTCATCGCTGCGCTTCAAAACGGGCAAATACCCTACCGGGGACCAACGGGTTTTGCGCTTACGGGGTTAACCCGATAGATTCCCGGCGTTGCGCCGGGTGACCTGGTCGAAGACCGAAAGTGGATTTCCGTGGCCGACTACAAGGAGGGCTTGACCTTGGCGCAACAGTCGGCTTTATCGGCTATCTGGTCGCAGGCATTGCCGGAGCGCTCGTGGCATCGCTTGCGATTTTTCTGCCGTGTATTACCGGGGATGAGGGACCAGTGCTTCAGTCGATGAGCCACGAAGCATCTTCGCGCCTTGCCTGCTGACTATTGAGCTTCCCAACCCCGCAAGCGTGGCAGGCGTTCTCGAAAAAACAATGAGTTAAAGATTTTGTTTCTTGAGATTGTTACCAAACTGCGTTACACATCGCTGTCATTCCCGCGTAAGCGGGAATCCAGAGTGGCTCGGCGACAACCACTTGATTCCCGCTTTCGCGGGAATGACGGGACGGTGTCATGCGGTTACGTAATTCTCGATAGGTCAGGCGGGTGGGCATGACAGTGAATTTGTGCTCCATGCAGTTATTGAGCCCTGCATTTCTAATGTCCGCATCGATCCTACAATCGGAGCAGGGTTCCAGGAGGATCCGGGTACGACATTATTTATGCTGCCCTCAATAACTGCCGTGCCCCGTGAGCACATAGTAGCCGCGTTCGTTGGCCGTACAGCGGAAACCTTCGGGTATGACCACCGTCGTATTCGGCTCCTCGATGATGGCCGGTCCCGCGATCCGGTTCCCGGCGCACAGCTTCTTTCCCTCATAGACTGGGGTGTCTACCCATTTGCCTTTGAACCAGCAGGGACGGCGAAGCTTCAACGCAGCCGCGGGATCGTCCCGCCCAGGTCCGGTCGCCGGCAATTTCACACGGGTCTGAGGGGAGCTGAGCCGCAGGTGAAAAGTGAGAAACTCCACGTCCTGCTGCAACATCGCAAACAAATGCAACTGTTCATGTTTTTCGTG
>JACPRN010000257.1 GCA_016189945.1 Betaproteobacteria bacterium | reverse complement strand
TTGCATTATAGCCGTGCGTTGGTCATGGTCAATCGCATGACAGCTCCCAAGACTTCGCGCATTTCAGCCGCGGGAAGCCGCGCACCACTCGGCCCAGGCCCTGCGGTAGAGCGCCTCAACGTTGCGCGCATAGCGGCCGGCGTCGGCGATGGGCGAGGCGGCCACTCGATCCCTGAGTCCGGCTCTCAGGCGGACGATCTCCGCCGGCGCGCGCCCGAGCGCGCTCGCCTTCTTCACGTAATCATCAGCGCTGTGTGCGACCAGTTCGCGCAGCCCGACATTGGTGAGCAACGACAGTCCGGCGCGCTGGAGAAACGTCGGGCCGGCAAGCGTGAGCGTCGGCACGCCGAGCCAAAGCGATTCGCAGATGGTGGCCCCGCCGCCGCAGGGGAAGGTATCGAGTGCGAGGTCCACGCGGGCGACGAGCTTCCAGTATTCGAACACCGGCCGGCGCTCGATGATTTCGATCCGGCTCGCGGCGACGCCGCGCGCCGCAAAGCGGCGGCGAATCCGCTCCTGCGCCTCGCCCCGCGGAACGGTCGCGATAATCAGCCGCGATTGCGGAACGGCGCCGAGAATCGCGGTCCACGCTTCGAACACGCGCTCGTTGAGCTTGTAGGCCGCGTTGAGCGCGCCAAACGTCACTTCGCCGCTCTTGGCGCACGGGGCCGGAACCGGTTCCGGCGCGAGCGGGGGCGGCGCGTAGCACCACAGGCACTGCGGCAAACGCAGCAGGCGCTCGCGGTAAAGATGTTCGGTTTCCCCCGGCGGGTCGGCGTGAACATCGGTGATGCGGTAGTCCATTGCTGCCATCCCGGTGGTGTTCGGGTAACCGAGCATGGTCATCTGCACGGGGGCGGGCTTGCGCGCGAATACCAGCAGGCGATTGCCGGCCGTGTGACCGGAAAGGTCGACGAGGATGTCCACGCCCTCCGCCTCGATCAACAGCGCCACCTTCTCATCGTCCTCGCCGAGGATCCTGCGCCAGCGAATTCCGGGGAAAGCGGTTTCCTCCGGCACGCGATCGGCATTGGCAAAGCCGATGATGTCGAAGCACTCCCGGTCGTGGCGGGCAAGCAGCGGCGCGATAAAAGACGAGGCCGCGTGTCCGCAGAAGTCCCCCGACACGTATCCCACGCGAAGGCGCCGATCCGGGTCGCGCCGGTTTGGGTGCGGTGAGCGCCGCAGCAGAGGGTCGGCAAATCGCTCCCCCCATCGCAGGTGTTCCCTGGCGACGGAAACGGGGTCGGCCGCTGGGTCGGCGTTGAGAAGAAAGAGCAAGTTGCCGTGCTCTCCGGCCAAATCGGGCAACAGTTGTAGCGTGCGCCGGTAATGCGCTACGGCCTCGGGGGTATCGCCGCGCGTCTGCAGCGCCAGCGCGAGGTGGTAATGAACCGAGGCGTTGTCAGCCTGGATCTCGAGCGCCTGACGATAGGCGTGAATCGCCTCGTCGAGACGATCCTCGCGCAAGAACACGTTGCCAAGGCAAAAGCGCGCGACGACCGATTGCGGATCATGTTCGAGCGCGTGCCGGGCGGCCTGCGCGGCCGTATCGAGATCTCCGGCCTTTCCAGCGGCGAGCGCAGCTTCTTCGAACCGCTGCGCCAGCCTTGCATCGGCCGGGGCGGCTACCGCCACGTCGCGGAACAGTTCTTTCAGGAGCCGTTTGAGCATGTCCTCAGCTCCGCTCCAGGGCCGCGAGCAGCGCCTCCTCGAATGCGCGCGCAAAGCGCACGGAATCGAGCAGGGGCGAGGAGTTCATACGCGCGCGCAATTCGCGCTTGAGGGCGCCAAGCCTCGATCGGTCGCTCGCCAGCCGCGCGGCAACGGCGACATACTCGTCTTCGCTCGCGGCCACCAGATCGGACAGGCCGATGCTGCCGAGAATGCTCGCGCCGGAGCGCGCGAAGCCGAATCGGCCCGCAAGGGAAACCACCGGGACTCCCATCCACAGGCATTCACAGGTCGTCGCGCCGCCATTGTAGGGAAACGGATCGAGCGCGATGTCGATTCCCGCGAGCGCCTGCCAGTAACGATCGCGCGGCAGCCTGCCGCAATACGCCAGCCGTTCGCGAGCGACGCCTTGGCCGGCAAGCGTTTCGAGGATGCGCTCGGCCGCCGCAGCGCCCGGGACGGCGAGAATCATAAGCCGTGACTGCGGCACCTCCGCCAGCAAGCGCGCCCAAAGAGCGAGCACACGCTCATTGAGCTTGGCGACGTGGTTGCACGACCCGAAGGTGATGGTCCGGTCGTCAGCGGCCTCGCCCGATCCACCGCCTGCGGGCGCCGGCGCTTCCGCCGGCGGCTCGAAGCACCACTGCACTTCGGGCAGGCGGACGAGCCGTTCGCTGTGAAACGCCTCGCTCGCGCCGGGCGGGTCCGCGCGCGCATCGGTGATGCGCCAGTCGATCGCCGAGAGGCCCGTCGTATTCAGGTAGCCCAGCCAGGTGACCGCCACCGGCGCCGGGCGCTGTGCGAACAGGCCCAACCGGCCGCCGCGCGTGTGTCCGGAAAGATCGACGAGAATCTCGATTCGCTCGGCGCGGATCCTGCGCGCGGCTTCGGCATCGCTCAACGCGTGAATATCGTTCCAGTGCTCGGCCGCGCGCCTGAAAGCGCGGGTCGTCTGGTCACATGCGATCGAGGTGCTGTAGCAGGACACTTCGAAGCGGGAGCGGTCGAGCGCGCGCACCAGCGGCAGCGCGAACGCCGCAGTCGAGTGGCCGCGAAAGTCGCCCGAAACGAAGCCCACGCGTATCCTGCCGTCGGACTCGCGCCGGGGCGGCGCGCTCGCCGGTCCCAGCGCTTGCGCCCAACGCAGGTGCTCTTGATAGACGTCCTGCGCCGACTGCCCGGGAAGCAGGTTGAGCGCGAAGAGAGAATACTCGCGCGCCACGAGGTCCCCGGGATCGAGCCGGATCGCCTCGCGGTAGCAGGCGAGCGCCTCTTCCACTCTGCCCTGCTCCTGCAGCGCCAGGCCGAGGGCGGGAAGCGCTTCGCGCCGCGCGGCGCCGGCGGCGAGCGCGCGCCGGTAGTGCGCTTCCGCGGCGGAAAAATCGAGGAATTCTTCGCGCAACAGGTTCGCCAGGTTCAGGTTCGCGACCGCGTGATCCGGCTCGGCGGCAAGGGCCTGCGCAAACGAGCCGCGCGCTTTCTCGAACTCGCGCCGCTCGCAGTGCGCGAGGCCGAGATCGTTCCAGGCGTCCGCGCGCAGCGGATCGGCGCGAAGCGCGCATTCGTAATGCCTGACCGCAGCCTCCCAGTCCCGGCGCCGGTGCGCATCGAGGCCGCGCCGGTAGTGCGATTCGGCGTTTGCGTGCCTGGCAAAGAGCTGAGAAACGAGCGCCCTAAGCACGGCACCAGCTCCGCCACATGAACCGGTAGGCCGCTTCCAGCGCGGCGACGTAGCCGCCGATGTCGGCAAGCGGCGAACCCTTCAGCCGCTCGCGCAATCCCGCGCGCAGCGCCGCGAGAGCGGCCAGGTCGCCGGCAAGGGCGGCGGCGATGCCGACGTACTCCTCGACGCTGCGCGCGACGAGATCGGGCAGGCCGGCGGCGGTGAGCAGGCTCAGGCCCGCGCGCGAGCGGAATTCCTCGCCGGCGAGCGTCACCGCCGGCACCCCCATCCACAGCGACTCGCAGGTCGTCGTTCCGCCGTTGCACGGAAACGGGTCAAGCGCGATGTCAACGCGCGCAAACAGCTTGCGGTACTCGCGCTGCTCCACGCGGTCGATGATTTCGAGCCGCTCCGCGCCGACCCCGCGCCGGGCAAACTCTGCGCGAATTCGCCTCTCGGCTTCACCGCGCGGCACCGTTGCGATCAGCAGCCGCGAGGCAGGCACGCGCTCGAGAATCAGCGACCATGCCGCGATCACCGCGGCGTTGAGCTTGGCTGCGCCGTTCATGGAACCGAACGTGACCTGCCCGCATGCAAGCGCCGGCAGCCGACCGACATCGGGCATGTCCTCGCGCGGGCAATAGCACCACAGGCTTCGCGGAAGCCGGCACAGCCGCTCGCGATAATGGCGCTCCGCACCGGGCGGGTCGGCAAGCGCGTCGGTCAGGCGGTAATCGATTGCGGACATGCCGGTGGTCGCCGGATAGCCGAGAAAGGTCACCTGCACCGGAGCGGGCCGGCGCGCGAAAACGCGCAGCCGGTTGCCGCGCGTGTGGCCCGAGAGATCGATCAGGATGTCGATCCGGTCCTCGCGCACCAGCGCCTCCACGCCGTCGTCGGACAGTCCCGCGATGTCGCGCCACCCTCCCGCGAGCGCGCGCATGCGCTCGGTGGCTGCGTCGCGCTCGCCGGAGTTCGAGTAGCAATGCGCCGCGAAGCGCGCCTTGACGTGATGGGCGAGTATGGGCTCGATGAAATGGCCCACCGCGTGGTTGCGGAAATCCGAAGACACGTAGCCGATCCGCAGCGCGCGCTCCGGATCGCGGTCGTGGCCGTGCCCGGGCAGGCGGCGTGTCCCGGCGAGGGACTCGGCCCAGCGGCAGTGCTCCCGGTAGCGCTCCTCGGCTGAAAACTCCGGCCGCATGTTCATCAGCCAGAGCAGATTCGGATGCGCGCTCGGATCACGGGGATCGATCTCAACGGCGCGGCGAAATGCCGCAACCGCCTCCCCGATACGGAACTGCTCCGCCATCGCATAGCCGTAATTGTTGTGCAGGTCGGCACGCTCGGGCGCCTGCGCGATCGCCTCGGCAAAATGCCTGGCGGCAAGCGCAAAGTCCCGCTGCTTGAACGCGATTCCGCCGAGCACGTTCCAGGCGTCAGCCAGCCCGGGGTCGGCGGCGAGCAGCGCCGCGCAGATGTCATGGGCAGATCCAAGCTCGCCCTGCTCGAGAAGCCGCCGCGCCTGCGCCAATTGCTCCCGGTGAGCGCGGCGCGCCTGCGGCTGCGCGCGCTCCCCCCGCCTGAGATGCTTCCACGCCTCGTTGACCAGCTTGCTCAGCACGGAATTTCGGGCACCGAAATGTGGCCGGGGACGCCTCCCTCGGCGTGCCGGCGCCAGACGATTTCGATGGCGCTCTCCAAGTGGCGCACGAAGCGCTCCGTATCGAACAGCGGCAGGCTCGGCCGCTGCGAGGAGAGGTGCTCCCTGATCGAATCGAGCTGCACCGGATGCGATGCAAGGCGTGCGGCCAGTTCCACGTACGCGCCAGCGCTCGAACACGCAAGCTGCGGCAGGCGTGCCGCGGTCAGGACGCTGGCTGCGACGCGGGCCGGAAACCCCTGCCCCATCCGCGTCACCAGCGGCACTCCGGCCCAGAGCGCGTCGCTCGCCCCGGTGTGGGCGTTGATGAAGAAAGTGTCGAGCGCCAGGTCGGCGTGGCGCAGCCGCGCCAGGTGCTCGGCCTTGGGCCGCGCGTCTGCGAACACCAGCCTCCGGGGATCGATCCCGCGCGCTTTGGCCTCGCGGCGCAGATTGGCCTCGCACCAGCGGTTGGAACGAAACAGCCACAGCACGCTCCCCCGGACGCGCCGCAGAACGCGCATCCACGCATCGAAAGCCGCCGGCTCGATCTTGTAGGAATTGTTGAAGCAGGCAAATACAAAACCGGTCTCGGGGAGGCCGATATCGGCCCGCGAGGCGGCCCTGGCTGCGATCTCCTGCCGGTCGTCGTTGACCTGATAGCAATGCGGCATGCGGATCAGCATCTCGCCGAAGGAACCGGCTGCAGAATCCGGAGCGACAATCCGATCGACAATCGCATAGTCCGCCAACCCCGATCCGATGGTCGCCGGGTAGCCAAGCCAGGTCATCTGCAGCGGGGCCGGCCGCAGCGCAAGGATTTCGGGCCTCGCCCCGAGCGTAAAGCCCTTCAAGTCGATGAGCACATCGATCCCATCGGCCCGGATGCGCGCTGCCGCCTCGCGCGGCGACAGGGCGCTGATGTCGGCGAAATGCTCCGACTCGGCGATCACGCGCCTGCGGTAATCGCTGCCGTCGTCGGGCCCAAGCGAATAGGCGAAGATCTCGAAGCGGCCGCGGTCGTGGCGGCCGAACACGCCGCGCATCAGATGCATGGTCGGATGGTTGTGGAAATCGGCCGAAAGGTACCCGAGCCGAGTCCTGCCGCAGCGTTCTGCACGCGGAGCGGGCCCGAAGCGAGCGCCCGCGGCCGCTTGGGCGATGATCGCTTGCGCATGGGCCTGCGTCACCGCGAGGCGAACCGCCTCCGGCACATCGATATGCCAGGCGATGAACGGGTGAACGCCGGCAAAAGCCGGATCCCCCGGTTCGCTCGCCCAGCGCTCGAGCAAGGACCGCAGTCCGGCCCGGTCCTGCGACCAGTCGCAGTTCTCCGCCTGAAGGAGAAAGAGCTTGGCCGCCAGCGCCGGGTCGCCGCGCGCCCCTGCCTTCAGCCGCGCGATCGCCTCGGGAAGCCTGCCGCACCCGGCGAGGACCGTCGCTTCGAGCGCCAGCGCGCCGGGGTGAGCGCTCTGCAGCACAAGCGCCTGTTGCGCCAGCGCCAGCGCCTCGTCGGCGCGGCCAAGCTTTTGCACGACCCGGCCCAGACCCGCAAGCAGATCCGGCGATGCAGCGGAGATTTCGAGTGCCCGGCGGTAATGCGCTTCGGCCTGCTCGAACATGGCGAGCGCGGCGCAGACTTCCGCCAGATTGGCGCGCATAAAGGCGGCCTCCGGACCATTCCTGATCGCGCGCTCGATCATGCGCGCGGCCTGCCCGTGCTCGCCCCGGAGATGATGCACCAGCCCGAGCATGTGCCACGCGTCTGCGTCTTCGGGCCGCAAGGCGAGGGTTGCACGCAGCTTCTTCTCGGCTTCATGCGAACGCCCGGCTTCGACCAACGCGCGCACCTCGTGCGGCGAAATCCCGCTGCGCCGGGGATGCGCGCGGGATGATCTTATTTCGCCGAGCAATTTCGATAGCAGCGTCACTGTGCGAATACTACCCGTCCCCCGAAACACGCGGGCGACGCCCGCGCCCGAGCGGACCGTGCGGCTGAAAAAAAACCCCTCTGAAGAGGGGTTTCGTTGATACCGGGTGTGACTTCTATCGGCAGCTCGCCGGCATGTATCTCACCGGGGTGCCGGTGCAGGACCAGGACAGCGTCCCGGAGGCCGTGTTGATGCTGGTCGGAATCACCGTGATCGTCACCGCCTGGCCGGTGCTCGTGCCCGCAGTGGATCCGCTGACCACGATGGTGCCGCCATCGCCCGCATCGCCAGCCGAGATCTTTCCGGCAACGTTGATGGTCACGCCGGCGCCCATGCTGGCGGTGTTGGCGGGATCAGATTGAAATTTCTCCGAAATCGCCGTGCGGGCGCTCGAGGCCGCCAGGATCAGTTCCGACACTTTGGCGCGAACGGTGTAGTCCTGGTATGCGGGCAGCGCAACGGCGGCCAGAATACCGATGATCGCCACCACGATCATCAACTCGATCAAGGTAAAGCCTTTTTGGATCGATTTCATAGAATCTCCTTTTGATGCGACGCCGCAGCGCGTCGTGGGGAATTAGTTGCAATTGTCGTGCCCGTCGGCAATCCGCCAGAGACAACAAAATATGGTTATTTTTCAATACATTGAAAACAAGCCCGGACCTGAATTCGGCCCTTGCCTTACGCCAGCGGCACAAACTGACAGAATTCGTCACCTGGCTGGAAACCCGTGCCTGCTGATCCGCAAAGACAGGCGCGCAGCCACTTCGCCGAGCACCGGGTCCCAAATGCCGATGCGCTGCTGGCGGATCAGGCGAACCGAGGGATACCAGGGCATTGACTCACCGTGGTCCAAATAACGCCACTCGACGACGGCGGGCGTTATCACCCAGGCCTCCCTTCCGAGGGCGCCCGCGAGATGGACTATCGCGGTGCACACGGTCACGAGCAGATCCAGCGCGCACACGAGCGCGGCCATTTCATCGTAATCGACTTCCGCTTCCGCGAAGCGCATGACGCGTGCGCCGGTAACGCTTTGCGCGCGCGCGAGATCGGCCTCCACTTCCCCGTACTGAACGCAAACAAAAGTCGCCGGCAGTCCGAGGATCGGGGCCCATGAATCCAACCCTACCGAGCGCAGGAGCCGCCGCGTATTCGCCGTTCCTCCGCGCCATGAAATACCGACCTTCAACAGCGGTGAAAGCCGCTCCAGGCGTTCGCGCCACGCGGCGACGCGGCGAGGGTCGGCCTGCAGATAGCCCTGGTGAGGCGGAAAACTGCTCCATTGCGTGCGGAACAGCGCCGGCAGGCTTCCCATGGGGATCTGAAAATCGACCGCCCCGATCTCCCGCAGCCACGGCGATGCGGAGACCTCTGGCGCCTGCGCCCTGACGAGCGCGGGCGCGAATGAGCGCTGGAAAAGCGGCACCAGGCGCGGCTCGCACTCCAGGATGACGCGGCCAACGCGCGCCATGGCCTGCGGCACACAGGAGCTGTACATGATCTGGTCGCCGAGCCCTTGTTCGGCGTGGACGAGCAACGTCTTTTCGGCCGCGTGCTCGCCGTGCCAGCGCGGAAACGCGAAAGGGCGCTTGCGCGCCAACCCGCTGTGATGGCGCGCCTCGATGTCCTTCCACCCTTCGCCGAACTCGCCCCGCATCAGGTTGGCATGGGCGCGCATCAGACGCGTCTCATGGTCCTGCGGGCAGCGGGAAAGCACTTCGTCAAAGCAGGCGAACCCCTCCGAATAACGCCGCTGCAGTGCCAAGATCCAGCCCAGGTTGCTGCGCGCCGCATCGAATCCGGGGACAATCTCCAGCGCGCGGCGGACCAGCGCTTCGCCGCGCTCGATCCGTCCGAGATGCACCGCTTCCATCAGCCCGAGAAAGTTCAGCGCTTGAGCGTCGCGAGGGCGCGCCTGCAGCAGCGATTCGAGCAGGGCCTTGGCCTCGTCGAACTCGCCCCGGTCGCGAAATGCCGTGGCCAGACCGATCATCGCCTCCGCATGGCCGGGGTTTTGCTGCAGGAATTCCCGGTATGCGGGCTCGACGCGCTCCTGCCGGCCAAGCTGCTCAAGCGCCTGCACGCGTCCGCGCAGGGCGAGAGCGCAGGCGGGATCGTAGTGCAGGGCCAAGTGGTAATGATCGAGTGCCGCTTCGGCATCGCCGAGCGCAAGCAGGGCGTTCCCGGCGAGGAGATTGAGCTGCGGATCGTCGGGACGGGTTCCCAGCAAGCTCTCCAGCGCCGCCAGCGCGCCGGCAAAATCGCCGGCGCCGAGCAATCGCTCCGCCTCCGCGCGTGAATGCTGCGCCGTCATTTGCAGCCGGCGAACAGCATCGCCTCGCGCTCGGCGCGCCATTCGTCCGCGTATTCGCAGTCCGCGAATTCGGGAAAATACGGGCCCCCGAGCGTGTAATGCACGAGCGAAACCTCGCGCGACGGCGCGCTGCACCCGACCAGATGGTTCCAGCGCCCGGGCAGCGCGCCGATCAGCGCTTCGCTCTCGAGCCATTCGAACTGGTGCAGATCGAGGCCGCCGGCGCGGTTGACGTATTCGGGCGTGAGGGCGCGGCATTTGCCGTTGTTGAACAACATCACGCTTGACCAGTTCTTCTTTTCATACGCCGTCTGCGGCTCGCCCAGAAACTTGGTCTTTTCCCTCGGCCGGTGGTCGTGCTTGACGACCTGGACGGCATAGCGCTCGTCGCGCAGGGCCCACAGATTCGCGATGTCGTCCAGCGCGAGCATGTCGCAGTCCAGAAACACGCTCCATCCGGAGTAGCGGGACAGGTAGGGCACGAGAAAACGCGAGAAGGCAAAATCGGTCGACTGCAGGGGATGCCGCGCGCGCACCAAGACCTCCCGCAACTGTGCGAGCGCGAGAGGAGCGATCGCCACAGGCACGGAACTGCGAACCTGGATGCTGTGGGCAAGCACGCTCCAGGCAACCGCCTCGCGCGGGTCGTAGCCAATGAACACCGGAATCATCGATTTCCTGCGCCGGCGCGCGCACAAGCGCGTACTTTGCAACGCAATTTCCAGGGCTCAGGATGGTATAATTTTTGCGGCGTCACAGGGGAGAGCGGCCCAGGGGGAAAAGGATGATATTCAAGCTTTTTGCCGCCAGCAAGATAGACGAGTTCGCGAAGAGCCTGGCGCAGGATATCGCCAAGCGCTATCCGCCGGCAATCGCGAACAATCCCGAGCAGATGGTTTCGCAGAAGCGCCTCACCACCATTCTCGAAGACGCGTTCAACCGGGCACACCAGTTCAACCGGGAGCAGAAGCTGGGCATGTTCAAGAAGGCGAAGCTCGGCAACACCTTCAAGTGGGAACTGAAGGAAATGGGCTATGAGGAAAAATTCGTGGACATGGCCACCGAGGGCCTGATCGTCTACCTGACCCGCGGCCCCAGCTAGGCTCCGGAATCCTCTCTACGGCACGTAGCCGGGAATCTTCGATTCATCGACCGCATCGATCTGGTGCGGGTCGAGGAACTGCTCGGCGTAGCGCAGATACACTTTGCGGCGCACGAAGATGTCGAACAGGTCCGGGTCGATGTGGCCGCCCTCTTTGAACGAGCCGAGGATAGCGAGCGATTCCGACAGGGTCTTGCCGCGCTTGTAGGGGCGGTCTTTTGCCGTGAGCGCTTCGAAGATATCGGCGATGCCCATGACGCGCGCCTGCACCGACATCTGCTCGCGCTTTAGGCCGCGCGGATAGCCCTTGCCGTCCACGCGCTCGTGGTGGCCACCGGCAAATTCCGCCACATTGCGCATGTGCTTGGGCCAGGGCAGCGCCTCGAGCATCTTGATCGTGGCCACGATGTGGTGGTTGATGATCTCGCGCTCGGCCGCGGTGAGCGTTCCGCGCGGAATGCTCAGGTTGTCGATTTCGTCCGCAGTCAGAAGATTTGCCGTATGGCCGCTCGCGTCGGTCCATTTGTAGTGGGTGCCGATCTGGCGCACCCGCTCTTGGGCCTCCGGCGACATCGACTCGCCCCCGGTGTTGTAATGGCGCAATACCTCGCGGTCCTCCTGGAGACGGCGCACGGCTTCACGCAGCTCCCGGTCGATCGCGTAGCTGCGCGCCCGCGCATCGATCTCGGAGGCTTGCCGCTCTCCCGCCAGGGCAATCTTCTTCCGCAGCGCGGCGATCTCGGCGTCGCGCTTCAGGACCTCGAAGCGCGCGTCGATGAGGTAAATGCGGTCGAAGATGGTCTGCAGCTTGGTCGCCTTGTCGACCACGTGCACCGGGGTGGTGATCTTGCCGCAGTCGTGCAGGAGACCCGCGATCTTCAGCTCGTGCCGATCGCTTTCGCTCATCGCAAAGTTGGAAAACGGTCCCGTTCGCGACTCGCAGACCGCTTCGGCGAGCATCATCGTGAGCATCGGCACCCGTTGGCAGTGTCCACCGGTATAGGGCGACTTGTCGTCGATCGCGGTATTGATCAGTCCGATGAAAGACTCGAACAGCTCTTCGAGCTGGTCGATCAACTGCCGGTTGGTGAGCGCGATGGCGGCCTGTGATGCAAGCGACTCGGCAAGCCGCTGGTCGGATTCGGAAAACGGCACGATCTGCCCGCTTGCAGGGTCTTCGCGGTTGATGAGCTGCAGCACGCCGATGATCGCGCCTTCGTGGTTCTTCATCGGCACGGTGAGGAACGACTTGGAGCGGTAGCCGGTCTTCTGATCGAACTGGCGCGTGCCGGAGAAATCGAACCCCTCCTCGGTGTAGGCGTCGGCGATGTTGACCGTCTTGCCGGTCAGCGCGGCGTAGGCGGCAACCATCTGGTGGTTCGGCTGGCCGTTCTTATAGAGCTGGATCGGATAAAACGGCACCGGAGCGCCGGTGCTGCCCCCCATCGCAATGTTGAGCGAATCGGTGCGCATGATCGCGAACCTGAGCTGGCGCTCCAGTTCCACGAGATAAAGGGTTCCGCCGTCGGCGCGCGTGATGGTCTTGGCGGCGATCAGGATGCTCTCGAGCAGGCTGTCGAGATTCTTCTGCTGCGATAGCGCAGCCCCGATCTGGTTCAACTGCTCCAGACGCGCAAACAGGTCTTCCACCGTTTCCACAACGGCTCCTTTGCCGCAAATGACCGAAGCGCGAACCCGGGCGAGGCGCGAACCGAAGCGCCTATTTGATGCAGACGGCGCGCACCTGCGCCATGTCGGTCACGCCCTGAAACACCTTCTCCATCCCGTCCATCTTCAGGGTGCGCATCCCCTCTTCCAGGGCGACGGCGACCATCTCGGCCACGCGCGCGTGCTCCTGAATCAGTTTCTTCATCGGGTCGGTTCCGATCAGCAGCTCGTGCAGGCCGACGCGCCCCTTGTATCCGCTTCCGCCGCAAGCGTCGCAACCGGTCTTGCGGTACAGCGTGAACTGGCCCTTGTCGTTGGCGTAGTTCTTTACCAGGTCCCGGTACATGTTCTCGTAGGCGCCTTTTACGTCCTTCTTGAACGGCGTGGTGTTGAGAAGCTCCTGGCAGTATTCGGTGAGCATCGACTTGATCTCGTCGGGCGCGGGATTGTACGGCTGCTTGCACTTGCCGCACAGGCGCTTGGCCAGCCGCTGCGCGAGAATTCCGAGCAGCGCGTCGGCGAAGTTGAACGGGTCCATGCCCATGTCGAGCAGGCGGATGATCGACTCGGGCGCCGAGTTCGTGTGCAGGGTGGCAAACACCAAGTGGCCGGTAAGGGAGGCCTCGATTCCGATCGAGGTGGTTTCCTTGTCGCGCATCTCGCCGACCATGATGATGTCCGGATCGGCGCGCAGGAACGCCTTCATGATCACGGCGAAATCGAGGCCCGCCTTCTTGTTGATCTGCACCTGGCGCAGCCCCTTCTGCGTGATCTCGACGGGGTCCTCGGCGGTCCAGATCTTGGTGTCCGGCGTGTTGAGGAATCCAAGCACCGAGTGCAGCGTGGTCGTCTTGCCCGACCCGGTCGGGCCGCAGACGAAGAACAGCCCGTAGGGCTTGCTGACCGTGTCCTTGAGCTTGGGCAGGTTGTAGGGCGAAAGCCCCAGCTTGTCGAGCGGTATGGGCTCGCCGGCGGCGAGAATCCGCATGACGCAGTCCTCGACCCCACCCTGGACCGGGATGGTCGCCACGCGCAGCTCGATGTCCAGCGGCCCGAATTTCTTGAACTTGATCTTGCCGTCCTGCGGCTTCCTGCGCTCGGAGATGTCCAGATCGCACATGATCTTCAAGCGCGCGATGATGGCGTTGCGGTAGGACGCCGGCACCTCGATATAAGGCGCAAGCGACCCGTCCTTCCTGAACCGGATCTCGGTCTTGGCTTTCCCCGGGTAGGCCTCGACGTGGATGTCGGAAGCGCCCTGGCTGTAGGCGTCAATGATGATCTTGTTCACGAGCTTCACCAGCTCGTTGTCTGCGGCCTGGGACAGATCGTCGCCGGCGCTTGCCCCCTCGTCGGCCGTTTCGTCCTCC
This sequence comes from Betaproteobacteria bacterium, assembly GCA_016189945.1. Lineage (GTDB taxonomy): Bacteria > Pseudomonadota > Gammaproteobacteria > Burkholderiales > SG8-39 > JACQTO01. Next base: position 12,091 of record JACPRN010000257.1, on the reverse strand, counting down.
AGACCCTGCAGCAGGTCGCCGATGTCGCCCGTATCGACGGTTTCCGCCCCGTAGAACTGATTGAGCGTTTCGGTGAATTCCTTCACCGTGGTGACGCGGTACACGAGCCTGTGCTTGGGAAAAACGTTGTTGACGATGCGCGAACCCTTCACCCGTTCCGGGTCCAGGCACAGCACGATCAGCCCGTCCTTGCTGTCCTCGATCGGGACCCACTGGCTGGATTCGACGTATTCGCGCTTGAGATTCTTCAGAAGGTCCATCGGCTTGATGCGATCCGGCTTGAACGCTTCGTAGGGCACGCCGAAGAACTTGGACAGCGCCTGCCCGATGCCGGAGGGTTTCACCTGGAACTCGTCGACCAGCACCGTTTCGATGTCGATCGCCTTCTTGCGCGCCGATCGCGCCGCCAGCTCGAATTCGGCCGCCGAAATCACCGCATCGCTCACCAGCAGGTCGTACTTGGTCTTGAGGATCTGCGGCTTCTGGCGCTGTTTGAACGCTATCGCCAGGGTCTGCGTGAGCTCCTGCACCCCTTCTTCGGCAAGGGCCCCGAAGGGGACCCCGGCCTTGTTGTTGATAAGCTGCACGACGCCGATCAGTTCCGCCGTGGAGGCCTCGAGCACCGGCGCCACCAGCATCTGCTTGGTGCGGTAGCCGGTGCGCTTGTCGACTTCCTGCAGGAAGCGCAGGTTCGGGTTGCTCAGCCTGAGCTCGGCCTCGTCGTAGACGTCCTTCAGGTTGAGCATCTTCTTCGACAGCGCTACATATCCCGCGATCGAATGCTCGGCGATCGGAAGCTTCAGGTCCTTGAACGAATTCAAGCCCGTCTTCACCTTGGAGACGATCGTCTGCTTGTCCTCGCCGACGGTGTAGATGGTGAGCCGATCCGCGCTGAACAGGTTGCAGATGTCCGCGCTCACCTCCAGCATGATCTCGTCGATGTTGCTCGTCGCGTGGATCTTGTTGGTGACGACCTGAAGATTCTTCTGGAAGGCGAGCCGGCTGTTGACGTCGGCGGCCGCCGCCGGTGCTGCTTGAAGTACCGCGCTCATAGCCAACCCCTCAAATGAATTGCGCCGCCCCCGCGGGCAGGGAAACCCCTCCGAGACGGCCTAGCGCCGCTGCGCGCGCCCGGCACGACCGGAGGCGGGCCGGCGGGTGCGCCAATACGATCGCATAATTCTATCCCCATGACTGAACCCGTGCGCGCCGCCGCGTTCAAACCCCTCGCCGCTCGGTACCCCTCCCCCAGAGCCCGCCGTCGAGCAGGTAGGCCCGGTACCCGCGCTGGGCGAGCAGAAACGCCGCCGCCGAACTGCGCCGCTCGCTCTGGCAATACAGGATGTACTCGCGGTCCTTGTCGAGCACGCCGACGGCGTTGCGGATCTCCGAAAGCGGGATGTTCATCGCGCCCGCGATCTTGTCGTACTGGTACTCCGATGGGTAGCGCACATCGACCCATTGCGCCCCGGCGGCCGCCTTCCTGTTCGCCTCCTCCATCGAAATCCGCTGCAGCAGCGGTTCGCGCAGCAACTCGTTGAAATCCTTGCGGTCGAGCCGCAAGAGCTTGCCGTCGACCTTCATCGTTACCGTGGCATTGCGCTTGCTGTCCGACACCAGCGCTTCCTCGCCGAAAGCGTCGCCGCTCTTGAGCTCCGCCAGCAGCATCGACACGCCGCCGACCTGGCGTTCCACGCGGCATCTGCCGCTCTCGATGACGTAGTAGTAGTCGCCCTCCGCGCCCTCGCGGATGATGACCTCGCCCGCCTTGGCGTCGATGCGTTTGAAGCGGCGCAGCAGCTCCTCGATGTGCGCCGGCGGGAGCTGCGAGAATGCGCCGTACTTGAGATTGCTGATGCTGAAGATCCCCGACATGATCGTCCAGTCCGCAAGCGAAGGTTTCTCGTCGCTTCTCGCTTCGGCATCGCCGATCGCCAGTTGATCCCAGGTCACTAGAATGTCAAGCAGGTCGTCGTCGATGCGCAACAGCTCGACGTCGGTAATGGTCTTCGCCCCGGAGAAGGCCGCGCCGCGTCGGCCGAGCGGGAAGCGGGCTTCTTCGGCGCCGCCGACGATCACCAGCGAATAGCCGTCCGGATTGGTCACGGCGAGTTCACCGCGCACCAGATACACCGTCTGCCCGGCGATCGGGCGCGCGCGGAACGGGTCGAGATTTCGGCTGACGTGCTCCACATAGCACAGTGCGGCAAGCTCCTGCAGACGCTGCTCCGAAAGCGAGCAGATCGGCTCAAGGCTCCTCAACGTATCGACGCTTACCTGGGGTGAACTCATCGCAGCAACGCGCTTCTCGGTCCGGACTCGGGCGCGCTCTCCTCCCTCTAAAATTCGAATACCTGGTTGTTCTGCAGCATGCGCGGGGAAAATTGTCCTGCGCATTCCTCGATCTCCTGCATGGTGAGCTCGATCTCCCCGGGCTTCAGGTGGGTGATGTAGATGTCCACGCTGCGCTCGAGCTTGGCCAGTTCCTCGGCGAGCATCGACGGGCACAGATGCTTGGAGAGAATCGCAAGCTCCTTCTCGCGGTTGCAGAACGCCGTTTCTATGATCAGGTACTTGAGGTTTTCGATGCGGTTCGCGAGGCGCCAGAGTTCGTCGTTGACGCCGGTATCGCCGGTAAACACCAGACTCGCATTGCCCGTGTCGACGTGGTAGCCCACCGCCGGCACGGTGTGGTTGGCGGGCAGCGCCGTGACCCGGCGGCCGCGGATGGTGGTGGCTTGGCCAAGCTGGATCGGCTGGTAGCGCATGAACGGCTTGTCCGGAGTCGGAACCTTGGAGAAATCGGGCCACACGCTCCAGTTAAAAATGTGGTTGCGGATGATTTCGAGGGTCGCCGGAATGGCGTACACCGTGATCGGCTGGTCGCGCATGCCGCCGACGGTGTCGACGACGAACGGAATCGAAGCGATATGGTCCAGATGCGAGTGGGTCAGGAAGATGTGGTCCACCAGCGACAGTTCGGTCAGCGAAAGATCGCCGACGCCGGTCCCGGCGTCGATGAGGATGTCATGATCGGCAAGCATCGATGTCGTCCGCAGGTGCCTTCCGCCTATGCCTCCAGAGCAGCCGAGGATTCTCAGCTTCATCACTTGGTCTCGAATTTCCAGACGCCGTCCCAATCGGCGCCCGGCGGTTCCTTGCGGTAGTGCGCGACGCGCTCCGCGTACACCGCATAGAGGTGGTGCTCGGGATCCATGCGCTGCAGGTTGTACAAGGCGAGCTCGGACTGGTCCCAATCCTGGGCGCGGTAGGCCTTGAGCGCCTGGTGCCACAGCTTCAGCTCGTCCAGCGTCTTCTTGTCGACTTGTCCCTCGAATCCGAGCGGCTCGTAGATCGCGATGGGCTCGTCCTTGCCCTTGACGCGCACACGGTCGAGTTCGCGCCAGACCACGTCGGTCACCTTTTCCCGGGTAACCTGGCCGCAGATGATGCCGACGCCGTACTGCTTGGTGATGCCTTCGAGCCGCGAGCCGAGGTTGACTGCGTCGCCCATCACCGTATAGGCCTTCCGGAGCTTCGATCCCATGTCGCCGACGCTCATGATGCCGGTGTTGACGCCAACGCCGATCCTGATGTCGGGCCAGCCGCGCGCGGCGAACTGCTCCCTTACATTCTTCAGCTCCCCCTGCATGAGCATCGCGGACAGCACGCCCTGGCGCGCGTGCTCCCGATCGGCCACCGGCGCGCCCCAGAACGCCATGATGGCGTCGCCGATGTACTTGTCGAGCGTGCCGCGGTTGTTGCGGATGACCATGCTCATCGAGGTGAGGTATTCGTTGATGAACTGCGACAGCTCCTTCGGGTTCAGGCTCTCGGAAATGGTGGTGAAGCCGCGGATGTCCGAGAACAGCACCGTGAGTTCCTCGCTCTTGCCCTCCATGCTGTACTGCTCGGGGTTCTCGGCCATCTTGTCGACCAGCTCCGGGGGCACGTATTGGCCGAAGAGCTCGGTGAACTGGCGCTTGGAGCGCGACTCGATGAAGTAGCCGTAGGACATGTTGAGCGCGAACAGCGCGGTGATCATCAGCAGGGCGGAGGCGAGCGGCAAAACCGAGCCGGCCCCGGTCCACATGAAAAGGTTGAGGCCGGTAAACAGGAGCAGGCCTATCAAGCAGGCAAGCGTCGCCCGCAGCGGCGACAGGAACGGCACCAGGATCGAGAGCGCAATGCCGCCGACGACGAGCAGGAGCACCTCGGCCCCGACCATGAACGGGGGCTTCTGCTTGATGTTGCGATCGAGCATCCCCGCGATCAGGTTGGCGTGAATCTCGACCCCGGGATAGACGCTGCCCACCGGGGTCGTGCGCAGGTCGAACAGTCCCGGCGCCGAAGTGCCGATGAGGGCGATGCGGCCTTTCAGCTTCTCCACCGGCGCCTTGTCGAAATAGACGTCGGCGAGCGAGATGTAGTTGAAGCTGTTGCGCTTGCCGCGGAAGGGGATGAGCGCGCTCACCATCTCGTCGACCGGGATCTTCAGCGGCCCGATTTCGAGCCACTCCAGCCCGCCGTAGCCCTTGGCCGTCGCGCCGTCCTGGGGGTAGCCGGGCACCACTTTGGGTAGGACCACGCTCTGGCTCTTGCTGCGCGCGGCCTCGTCCAGGCCGAGCAGCAGCCGAACCATCGCGAGTGACAGCGGCTCGTAGTACTTGCCCTTGTACTCGGCCAGCATCGGCACCCTCCGCGCGACACCGTCGAAGTCGATCAGCGGGTTGAAGTGGCCGCCGGCGACCGCGCTCGACTGCAGCTCGGGAAGATTGCCGCCGTATCCGCGCCAGGTGGTGAACCCGATGGGCCTGCCGGCGAAAGTGCCGGCCGGCAGGACCGGCTCCGGCAGCGCGCCGGATTCGCGCGCGTCCTCGTCGCTGTTCAGGTAGAAACCCAGGACTATCGGACGGCCCCGGATCGTGCGGGCGAACAGCGCATCCCGATCGAGCTGCGGCCGCAATTCCTTCAGCGCCGATTGAAACTGCGGAACGTCCCTCAATTCCTTTTTCGCCAGCCCGTCGAGCACTTTCAGGCCGGAGCTCTCGTCGGGTTCGGCCCAGACCACGTCGAAACCGATGATAAGCACGCCGTACTTGTCGAAGAGCTTCTCGATCAGCGCGGAGATCTTGTCGCGGCCCCACGGCCAGCGTCCGAGTTGCGGCACCGCGAGGCTCTTCTCGTCGATGTCGAGAATGACGACGCGGTCGTCCACCCCCCCGGGCATGGTCAAGCGCAGGCGCGCGTCGTAGATGATGTTGTCGAGCTGGGTGATAAAGCCGATCTGGTAGAAGCGGGCGGCATGGCCCAGAAACACCAGCAGGATCAACAGCCCGAGTGCGATCCGGACGATATGCTGCTTCAAGCGCCTTCCTCCCGCCGTATCGCTGTAGAACGCCGCTTCACTTACGACCTAACTGTTGACGATTGGGGCGAAGATTTTGCTGTTTTTGTAAGGAAGAAAAGCAAGACCATCGCTTCGCTCCGGCTCATCCGGTTCAGGTCTTGAAGAAGAATTCCATCTTCACGCCGGCAAGCTCGATGATGTCGTGATCGTTCAACGGATGCGCCTGCGCGTCAACCGTCTTGCCGTTCAACACCGGGAAGTTCGCCCCCTCGACGTGCGTGATGAAGTACCCCTGAGGCCGGCGCGTGATGACCGCCACTTGCACCCCGGGTTTTCCCAATCGCGTGAGCGGCTTCACCAGCTCCAGTTCCTTGCCCGCGTTGCCGCCGGTGAGCACCTGCAGCACGCCGATTCGCGGCGCCGGCGCTGCCGCCGGCGCGGGCGCGCTCGGCGCTTCGCCGGTCGGCTTCGCCGCCGGTGTCCCGGCTGCGGCACCCGCCGCCAATGCCCCGGCAGCGACTCCGGCGGCAACAGCGCCCGCGGCGGCCGGCTTGGCCGCGGCGGCCGGCGCTCCCGGAGCAGCGTGCGCGGGAGCCGCCGCCGGCGCGAAGGCCTTCATCGCCCCCGGGCGCAGCACCATGGTTTTCTCGAAATCCGCCGCCTTTGCCGGCCCGGTTGCTTCCGCCAGGTATTTCAGCTTGTATTTTCCCAGCTCGACGACGTCGTTGTTCTGCAGAAAATGCTTCTTGACCGGCTGCCCGTTCACGAGCGTTCCGTTAGTGCTGCCGAGGTCCTCCAGGAACGAGTCGTTCAGAATCGTGACGATCACGGCATGCTCGCCGCTCACGGCCAGATTGTCGATCTGGATGTCGTTGTGCGGCTTGCGGCCGATGGTGGTTCGCTCCTTGCCGAGGGTGTATTCCTTGAGCACCAAGCCATCCATGCTGAGAATGAGCTTCGCCATAGCGGTATCCCCGATTACTTGCTGCGGTTCATTTCAACCAGCCAAAAAGCTTCGCCAGGCCTCGCGGCGCCGGATACTCCCGCCGCACGCGCACCAGCATCACCGAAACGTTGTCGCGCCCGCCGTTGTCATTGGCCATCTGGATCAACTGTTGTACGCACAGCTTCAAGTTGGCTCCGAGGGTCTGCAGGACCATCTCGATGTCCTCGTCGCTCACCATATCACAAAGGCCGTCCGAACAAAGCAGGTAGATGTCGCCGGGACGCGTGTCGTAATCGTGAATTTCGGGTTCCACGGTTGCGTCGATTCCCAAGGCGCGCGTCACCAGGTTCTTGTTCGCCGAGTGCCTTGCCTGCTCGCGCGTGAGCATGCCGCTGTCGATCTGCTCCTGCAGCAGCGAATGGTCCTTGGTGACCTGCTTGAACTCGCCGTCGCGCAACAGGTAAAGGCGCGAATCGCCGATGTGGGCGATCGTGACCCGGTTGTCGTAGAAAAGCGCGACGACGAGCGTCGTTCCCATGCCGGCGTACTGCGGCTGGCTTTGCGAGGCCTGATAGATCGAAGTGTTCGCCTTGGCGATCTGGGCGGCGATCAGCTTCTGGGCCAGGCGCTGGCCCGACTGCTCGTCGATATCGTAGGGCGCGTGCTCCTCCAGCACGTGCTGCAGTTCGGTCGTGATCACGGTGGTCGCCATGCCGCTCGCGACCTCGCCTGCGTTGTAGCCGCCCATGCCGTCGGCGAGTACCACCAGCCCCTTGGACGGGTCCGCGGCGATCGAATCCTCGTTGTGCGAGCGGACCATCCCCGGGTCGGTTGCGGCTGCGATCTCCAGCGCCTCTGACAGGTTCATGTCGGCGAGCGCCTAGCGTCCTGCGCCGGCCGCGGCGCCGGCGGCAGCGCCCGGGGCCCCGACCAAGGCGCGCAGCGCGGCGGCGAACTCCTCGCCGGTCTGGAAACGCTCGTCGGCGTTTTTCGCCATCGCCCGGTTGAGAAAGGCGACAAATGCCGGCGCAAGACTCGGCTTGATTGCCAGGATGTCAGGCGCGGGCTCGTTGGCGATCTTGAACATGAGCTGCGCCATGGAATCGCCGCCGAAAGGCAGCGTGCCGCTGACGAGCTGGTAGAGGCTGACGGCAAGCGAAAAGAGGTCGGAGCGGCCGTCGACCTTCTTGCCCGAGAGCTGCTCGGGCGACATGTAGGAGGGGGTCCCCAGCACCATCCCGGTCTTGGTCTTGGACGAATCGGTGATGCGCTCGATGCCGAAATCGGCGACCTTCACCAGGTCGTCCTCGGGCTCGTACATCACGTTGGCCGGTTTGACGTCGCGGTGGACGATGTGCTGTTTGTGCGCGTAGCCGAGCGCGTCGGCTACGCGCACGATGATCGATACCACCTTGTCGAACGGCAGCAGGTTGTCCGGCTTCGTGTACGGAACCAGGTCCTTGCCCTTCAGGAGCTCCATGGCGATGTAGCACAGGTCGTGTTCTTCGCCCGCGTCGTAGATGGTGACGATGTTCGGGTGCGACAGGCGCCCCGCGGTTTCCGCCTCGCGGAAAAAGCGCTCCTTCACCTCGGCCAGCTCGTCGGCCTCGAACTCCTGCGAAAGCGCCATGGTCTTTATCGCGACCACGCGTCCGATCTTCGGGTCGCGGCCGAGGTAGACGACGCCCATGGCGCCCTTGCCGAGTTCCTTTTCCACCTGGTAGCGACCGAGCATCGGTTTTTCGATGCCCGCTCCGGCATCGAGAATGCTCGCGTTTGAGCGCGCGGCGCCGCCGCCGAGCACGACGGTCTCCGATAGCTGCCTCGCCCGCGACAGGCGCGTCTCCAGGTCGCGGAATTTCGGGTTGTACTCCGAAACGTAACGGAACACCGCTTCGGCCTTGTTGAACTGCCGCTTTCTCTCGAAGTCCAGCCCGAGGTTGTAGAGGTTGTCGGCCAGGGTGTCGTCCAGCGGGCACTTGCGAAAGTAGTCGAAGGCCATGTCGAGCTGGCCCTGCCCCTGAAACGCCAGACCGAGCATCCTCGCATTGGCGGCCGAAGAGGCGTCCGAGGCCTCCTTGCCGCGCTCGGTCACGGCAAAGCGCTTGGTGATCAGGAGCACGTGGCCGATCACGAGCAGGGTCAGCGCCCACATGAACTGCAGCCATATCCCCTGCCCGGTCATGAGCACCAGGTGCACGGCGAGCAGAAGCGCCAGGATTCCCGCCGAGATCGCCGCCCCCATGCCCGCCTTGAGCCGCGGCAGCACTGCGATCAGGTAGCCCGCCACCAGGGCGAACACCGCGAGCTCGATCCACTGCGCCCAGCTCGGGTGCACGAAAAAGTGCTCCTGCAGCAGGGCCGAGACCGTGTGCGCCTGCAGGGTCACCGCCGGCATGGCCGGAGACACGGGCGTGAGAAATATGCTGCCGACGCCGGCCGCCGTGGGTCCGATCAGCACGATCTTGTCGCGGTATTTCTCCACCGGGATCTTGCCGCTCGCCACGTCGAAAAACGAGTCTTCGGCGAATGCGGGTTTGCCGTCGCGGTCCTTGTAGAAATAGGTGAACATCTGCGCCGTCGGGTCGGTGCCGACCTTGAGGTTGCCGATTTGCACCGCCTGCCCCGGCCGGACCTTGATGTCCTTCGGACCGAGATTGAGGCTCTTGGCAACGGCCATCATGGCCAGCGACGGGTAGTACTCGCCGAAATGGGTCAGGACCAGCGCCTCGGTGCGTATCGCCCCGTCGACGTCCTGCGCGGCGTTGAGATGTCCCACAGCGGCTGCCGCTTGGCCCAGCTCGGCAACGATGGGCACCTCCACCCCGTTGGTCGCGAGCGGCATTTCCTCCAGCGCGCCCTGGATCGAGACGGCGTTCCTGCGCACAAAATCGGGCAGGGGCTTGTCGGGGTTTCCGCGCGGCTCGCCGAGCCTGAACAGCATCGGCAGCACCGTATTGCCGGCCGCGGAGAAGCTCGATGCGAGCTTGCGGTCGGGATTGAGCGCCGATTCGGCCTCGCGCAGGAGCTGGTACAGCGGTTGCTGGTCCTCGCGCAGCGGCGGCATTTCGCCCTCGCTCGGCGCCTTCGGGAACAGTCCCAGCATCCGGTTGACGAAGGCGAGACCCGGATCGGCCTGCGGCTCGGAAAAGAAGACGGTGTAGCCGACGACTTTGGCCTTGGCCCTGGCCAGCGCATCGATCATTTTCGCGTGGACCTCGCGCGACCACGGCCAGCGCCCGATGTTGTCGATGCTCTGCTTGTCGATGGCGATAATGGCGACCTTGTCGCTGGGCGTGCGCGAGGACGCCTTTACCCCCCAGTCATAGGCGTCGCGCTCCAGACTCTGGACGAGCGGCGTTGCCCCCGCCAGCAGGACGGCGAGCGTAACCACCAGTCCCAGAAACCAGTCCTTTTTCCAGAAGTCCGCTTTCCTCATTTTTCCCCCCTGCTGTTCTTATTGTCCGTCGCAGTGCTCAGACGCCCCTCAGCGCTCACGCATTCTACGCTATCCGTCCCTGGTTCACGCCGTGAGGAATGCCGCCGTGCGCGCGCATCCGGGTTGCCTTCCCGGATCCCGAAAGTTTCCCCCTTCGAAACCTGTAATCTACCGTTAAACGAGGCTAAGTTGCTGCTGAAACAGCAGGATAATCGGCATTTCTACAGTTAAATATCAAAACAGTCAAATTTCGCCCGTCGTCGCCCGGCGACGGGCAACGGGCAGCCGCGCCAGGGGGGCGCGACGCGAGCCCAGAGCACTTGGCGGCGCCGCCGGCTCAAGTGCCGAAAATCGTTCCTGCGCCAAGTCCTAGCGAGGCGACCAGATCCGGGGATGGGAGCTTCTTGCCGTCCTCGTGCTTGGCCTTCAGAACCTCGATCCGGCCGCCTTGCGCGGTGACGAAAAAGCTCGCCGGCGTAATTTCGGACAGCTCGCCGACCCTGCCCTTCACCGCGCCGAAAGTGCGAAAGCGCTCCTTGCGGCAATCGAAGACCTGCAGCTTTTTGCCCGCAAGCGTGGTCCAGGCCCCGGGGGCTGGATTGCAGCCGCGGATCAGGTCATAGATAAAATCGACGTGATTGGCCCAGTTGATCCTCGCCTCGGCCGCGCGGCACCAGCCCTCGTAGGAAGCCACGGATTCATCCTGCACGGTTTCTGCCTGCCTGCCCGCCATCACCAGATCGGCGGCCTCGAGCAGCGCCTGAACGCCCAGGGGAAACAGCCGTTCGAAATAGACGCTGCCCAAGGTGTCGTCGGGGCCGATCGGCGTTCGTTTCTGCAGGATCACGGGCCCCTCGTCCAGCCCGTCGGTGGGGCGAAAGATCGACAGTCCGGTTTCGGTCTCCCCGCGGATGATCGGCCAGTTGATCGAACTCGGCCCCCGGTATTTCGGCAGGAGCGAGGGATGATACTGAATGGTGCCCTTTTTCGGAATGCTCACCAGCGACTGCGGCGCGAACTGCAGCACGAAGGCCATGATGCCCAAGTCCGCTTCCAGCGCGCGCATCGCCCGGTGCGCTTCATCGGACCGCAGCGATGCGAACTGGAACACCTTCATGCCCTCCTCCAGCGCCGAGGTCTTGAGCGGATCGGCCTTGGCGCCCTCCTTTTCCGGTGCGCAGAACACTCCCGCCACTTCGTCCCCGCGGGCGAGGAACGCTTCGAGCACCGCTTTGCCGAAGTCCTGCTGACCGATAATCGCGATGCGCATGGCTTCTACCTCGAAGTGAAGCTGATGGGGAACTCAGTCGCTTGACCAGGCAACTGTTGAAGAAATTGGCTTTCTATCCCGTCTCATTGAGATTGATAAAGGCAAAAGCAACATCGCTGCTTCCGACTCGTTCGCCTTGCGCTTCGCGCCTCACGTGTTCGCGGCGGCCTTCGCCTTCTTCGGCGGAGCGGAAAACGCCCCAGCCTGTTTCAGCGCCGAGATCTTCGCTTCCCCGTAGCCGAGCACCTCTTTCAGTATCTCCTCGGTGTGCTCTCCGAGGAGCGGCGAGCACCTGATCCGCGCGGGCGAGTCCGAGAGCTTGATCGGCATGCCGACGTTCCACCACTGGCCGCGCTGCGGGTGATCGAGTTCGACAATCATCTCGCGCAGCCTGACGTGCTCGTCGTTGAACAGGTCCTCGGTGCTCATGATCGGACCGCAGGGCACGTCAATCTCGTTCAGGATCTGCATCAATTCGCGCTTCGCGTACTTGAGGGCGAACTCCCCGATGATTTCCCACATGTCGTTCTGGTGCCTGCGGCGCTCGCCGATGGCGGCGAATTTCGGGTCGGTCGCGAGATCCGGCATGCCGAGTTCCTGGCCGATGCGCTTGGCCAGCGCTTCCCACACGGCTTCCTGGACGACGATGTAGATGAAATCGTTCGTCCCCCCCGGCTTGCAGCGGATGGCGTTGCCCAACTGGCCGCCGCCGGAGTCATTGCCGGCGCGCGGCACCGCCCCCATGCCCTGGTGCGTGGCCACCGAGTATTCTTCCAGCGGTCCACGGGTCAGACGCTGGTGATCGCGCCACTTGACGCGGCACAGGTTCATGATGCCGTCCATCATCGCCACCTCGACGTATTGGCCCTGCCCTGTCCTGTCGCGCTGGCGCAGGGCCGCCAGAAGGCCGATGCCAAGGTGGAGCCCCGTTCCCGAGTCGCCGATCTGAGCGCCGGTCACGAAGGGGCGGCCGTTGGGAACGCCGGTGGTGCTCATCGAGCCACCCATCGCCTGCGCCACGTTTTCATAGGCCTTGAAATCCGCATAAGGACCGGAGGAGCCGAATCCCTTGATGGAACCCATGAC
>JACPRN010000256.1 GCA_016189945.1 Betaproteobacteria bacterium | reverse complement strand
GCAGGATGGCAAGGTGGCATTGACCTATACGCCGACGCGCATGATGAAGTGCCGCTCTGCAGCAGCATGAGCATAAGCGTCCTCCGAGCGAAGAACGCTAACGCTTGACCCGCTTCACGTACCGGCGCATGATCGAATGCGTGCGCCCGGGCGCGCCGGAATCAAGGTCGAATGAGTGTCCGGAGAAGAGGCACGATAATCAGTGTCGAAAGGTTCCTAGAAAATCCTGCAATATGATTTGGGCCGATTCAAATTCGTCGGTGATTTGTTGGAATTCCATAGGAGGAGAATTGCCATGATTTCGTTCCGAACCTCGCTTGCAGTGACTAGCCTCGTTTGCGCAGCAACTGTGGCAAGTGCCCAGGTGGTAGGCGTCGCCACCAATCCCCAAGGGTCGCTTTATTATTCCGTCGGTGCCGCCGTCGCCGGCGTACTCCAGCAGAAAGCCGGAATGACCGCCCGGGTCCAGCCCAGTTCGGGTTCGTCCGCCTATGCGCCCCTGGTCAGCCGCGGACAGATCGAGTTCGGCCTGCTGAACGCGCTCGACGTGGTCAACGCCTACAAGGGCGTGGATAACTTCAAGGACCGGGCTAACCCCGATCTGCGCCTCGTCGCCGTGATGTTCGCTCTGCCGATCGGCATAGCGGTGCCCAACGACTCGCCGGCCAAGTTGATCAGGGATCTCAAGGGGCTGCGCATGCCCAGCCAGTTCACGGCGCAGAGCACGATCGTGTCCGTCCAGAATGCAGTCCTTGCCACCGGCGGCCTGTCTATCGCCGACATGAGGCAATTCCCCGTTCCCGAATACGTCAAGGGGATGCAGGCGCTCGGCGAAGGCAAAGTGGATGCGGCATTGTTCTGTTTCGCCTGTGGTACCGCGCAGGAGGTCAATGCCCAGTTGGCCTCGCGGGGTGGCTTGCGCTTTCTGTCGCTGACCGACACGCCCGAAGCGGTGGCGGCAATGCGCAAAGTATTCTCCAGCGCCTACCTGAAGGTCTTCCAGCCGGCGCCCGCGTATGCCGGAATCATCGGGCCTACGCGCGTAATGGTCTATAGCGCCTTTCTCGCGAGCAGCACGAAAACCTCCGATGAAGTGGTGTACAAGGCGACCAAGGCGATCTATCAGAACAAAGAGGCGCTGGCGGCTGCTTCGGCGGCGCTGAAGAGTTTCGAACCGGGCTTGATGGCCGAGGCAAGCGCCGTTCCCTATCACCCCGGGGCGGAGAAGTTTTACCGCGAGGCCAAGGAGTGGCCCCCCAAGCAGCGCTGACATCGACTGCCCCGCGACCCCCCCTGCGTCGGGCGCCGCTCGTATGGTGCGGTGTGTTCCGGATGTGATATTGTCGGGCTGTTTTTCTGCATAGTCTTTTTTTCACTACCACGCGCAGGAGCAAGCAGTTATGGCGGTCAACAAGAAGCACGATGAATTTCATGCAATCGACATGAGCACCGGCTGGGAAACGCCGCCGGGTTATCCTCCCGGCATCCAGCAAAAAATCCTCGCTGGAGCCCTGGATGAAATGAATAAACGCGGCAGCCGAACGCGCCTGCTGCGCTTCGCGCCGGGCGTCTTCACGACGGCGCCGTTCGTGCACGAATACTGGGAGGAGGTCTACCAGGTTTCAGGCGATCTCATCGTCGGCAACGACGCCAACGGCAAGGGCGGCACCTCCTTCAAGCCAAATACCTACGCTTGCCGGCCGCCCGGTGCCGCGCACGGCCCGTTCAAGTCGGAAGGCGGTTGTATGCTGCTCGAAATTCACTACTTCGATCCCGCCTGATGATTGCGAAGCGATTTGACCAGCGCGGCGATGGGGCCGCCTGCGCCAAAAATCACAAAGGAGCCTGATTACGGCTCGCCGGTAGTGATGACTTTCGTCTTCACCGGCTCGGGAATTCCATGCTTTTCCCTTTCCATCCTGCGCAGCTCACGGCGCAGGATCTTGCCGGATGAGGTCTTGGGAAGCTCGGTGATGAACTCGTTTTCCTGAGGATGTGTGTACGGGGCAATCGTGTTCTTCACATGGTTCTTGAGCTCTTCCGCGAGTTCCCGAGTCGGCTCAAAACCCTGGTGAAGCACGACCCAGGCCTTGACCTTTTCTCCCTCGGGCGTCATGGCGCCGGCCACGCCGGATTCGAGCACGGCTTTGTGGGTCTGGAGCGCCGTCTCCACCTCCGCCGGCGAAATACGATAGCCGCGCGAGGTCATGATGTCGTCCGAGCGGGAGCAATACCAGAAGTAACCATCCTCATCGCTCGAGGCAAGATCCTTGGTGTTATACCAGTCGTGGGGAAGAGAAACTTCCTTCGTGATCTCCGGCATCTTGAAATATTCCAGGCAAAGGCCGGGATGATCTCCGCGAATCGCCAGGTGACCGATTTCGCCCGGGGCCAACACCTTGCCGTTATCGTCCACGATGGCCACCTCGATGCCGGGAAGCGGTTTGCCCATGGAGCCGATCTTGAGGCCAATTTGGGTTTGCGAGGTGCAGAACTCATGCGCCTCGGTCTGTCCCATGCTGTCAATGGTCCTTACGCCAAAACGCCGGCTCCATTCCCGCACGGTCTCTGCCAGCAGCGGCTCACCCGAGCTGAGGCAGTACTTGAGCGAGCTCAGGTCGAATCTTTTCTCCGCATCGCGCACCGCCAGCATGTGCCGGTAGATGGTTGGAGTGCCGACGAACAGGGTGAGTTTGTATTTCTGGACAAATTCAAAGGCCCGCTCGGGATCGAAACGCGCATCCGTCCACATGGCCACCGAAGTTCCCCAACGCAGGGAGAACAAGAAGTTATGGCCTAAAGCATACATCCAGGTCAGGGCGGTCGGTCCGCCGCAGATGTCGCCTCTTTCCAGGCCCATGGTGAACTTTCCGATGGGATCGCCCGCACCGATGATGAAGCGATGCGCGTGTACCACGCCCTTGGGGCCGGCAGTAGTGCCGGAGGTATAGAGATAGAACGCGGGGTCGTCCTTGTGCGTCGCCACGTGTGGCGGCGCGCCTTTCGCGGACTTCATCAGCTCGGTATAGGAAATACAGTCCTTCTGCGCCTCGCCGATTACGATAATGTGCTGCAACGTAGGGCACCGGGGCCGGATGTTTTCAATGTTCTCGACCAGATCGGCCGTGCACACCGCAGCCACCGACTCGCTGTTGTTGATGATGTGGACCAGTTCGTGTTCCCGCAGCATCGGATTAACGGGCACGGGCACGGCCCCGATCTTCTGGCCTCCCAGGAAGGCGACCATGTATTCGGGGCAGTTGGGCGTGCGAATCACGTACCGCTCGCCCTTCTTCAAGCCCACGCGGTAGGCACCGCTGGCAAAAGCATCGGTCAGCTCTTTCAGTTCCCGGTACGTGATCTTCTCGTCGCCGTGGTAAATGGCGACATCATTGCCGCGCCCGCCGTGCTCCACCCACCAATCGGTGCAGATTCTCCCCATGTTGAGTTCTTCGGGAATATCCAACCGGAAAAAGCCCTGCGACGTCATTCTGTGGAAGGTCCAATCTTCGTCAATGGTAGTCATCTGTGCCCCCGGTTCCGCCCGTCAAATGGCGATGGTCAACGGCCCCGCAAAGCGCGCAAGACCGCGAAGATAGAATACACCAACTAGGAAAATGCTCTAGCAGCCTCGACGCGCCTCTCCCGCTGCCGCGGCAGGGGAGATTGCAGCCGTTACGCCTTCTTCTTTCCCCGCAGCCTGATCACCGCCTCCTTCATCCGGCGCATCGCTTCCTTGATGTTCTCGGGCTTCGCGGCATAAGACACGCGCACGAAGCCCTCGTAGTCGAAGCCGCTGCCGTTGGTGAGAACGACTCCGGCATCGCGCACCAGATACTCGGCAAACTCGAGCGATCCGATATTGAGCTCCCGGATATCGGCAAATGCGAAGAACGATCCCTTGGGCATCGTGCAGTGCACCCCGGGAATGTCGTTCAAAAGCTTCACGGTCAGATCACGCCTCTCCTGGTAGGCGCGGCGCATTTCCTCGACGCAATCCTGCGGTCCTTTGAGCGCTTCCACGCAGGCCATTTGCGACGGAACGTTGGCGCTGATGTTCGCCGTGTGGTGGTATTTCAAGAACTGGATGATCTTGTCGCTCGAAGCGGCGAGATAGCCGACGCGCAATCCGGTCATGGCGTAGGTCTTCGAAAAACTATTTACCTGAACCACATGCTCCCTCGCGTCGGGGAATGCGGCCAGGCTCACGTGCTTGGCGCCGTCGTACACCAGGCATTCATAAACCTCGTCTGAAATCAGAACGATGTCATGGCGCTTGGCGAGGTCAAGCAGGGGCCGCAGCACTTCCCTGGGATACACCGCGCCGGTCGGGTTGTTCGGCGTGAGCACCATGATCAGCTTCGTCTTGGCGGTAATCGCCTTCTCGATCTCCGCCGGATCGGGAACGAAGTTGTCTTCGGGCTTGAGCTTCACGAACACCGCCTTGGCGCCGGAGAGCTGGGCGTTCACGACGTAGGGCGGATAGTGCGGCAGCATGATGATGATTTCATCGCCGGGGTTGGCAAGCGCCATGACCGCGACGTGCAGTGCCGCTTGCCCGCCGGCCGTGACCAATATTTCATCGGCCCAGTTGTAGGCCACGCCATGCTCGCGCTTTATCTTCTCGGCGATCAATTGGCGCAGTTCCGGCAGCCCGCGGTCAGGTCCATAGTGGGTGTGTCCTTCATCGAGCGCCCTTTTTGCCGCCTCCCGCACGTGTTTCGGGGTGACGAAATCCGGCTCTCCCAGTTGCAGGTAGATGCAGTCCGGCCTTTTGGCCGCCAGATCCATGATGCTGTAGAAGGGGGACCGCTGGACCCCCAAAATGCGATTTGCAATCATCAGACTTTCTCCTTGAATTTCATAACTTCGCCCGCTCGCCGAGGATGTGCCGCATGATGTTGGCGCGAAACGATTCGATATGGCTGCGAACCGCGACCCCGGCGGCCTCCGCGTCACGCGCCTTGATCGCCCCCAGAATCGCACGATGCTCCTGCTTGACGGCAAGGTGATGCGCGGGGTCGCGCAGCGAAATGAACCAGAAGCGCAACGAGCGATCGTGCAACGTGCGAATGCAATCGGCGAGCACGGTGTTCCTTGCCGCGCGCGAGAGCGTGTTGTGGAAATCGCGATCGAGCGTCATTTGGCGCACGCTGTCGGAGACGGCGACCGCTTCTTCCGCCTGGTCCAATATGCGCGTCAATTCCGCGATATCGTTGTCATCGGCGCGCACCGCCGCAAGTTTCGCACAATAGGTCTCGTTGACGATGCGCACATCGATCGTCTCGATGACATCGTCGAGGCTGACCGCCTTGACGATCACGCCCTTGCGCGGAATCACATCGACCATGCCCTCGAGCATGAGGCGGTTCAACGCCTGGCGCACGGGCGTCCTGCCGATCCGTAGGAGCTTGCTCACCAGGGCTTCGTTCAGGTACTCGCCGGGACGAAACCCCAAGGTGATGATCTCGTGCTTGATCTTCTCGTAGGCTTGGTCGTGCAGCGGAATCTTGGGCGCGCGCGCCTTGGCTTTTGTCGGCATAGTCGTTACGAATTCTCCCCGGCATCCGCGCCGCAACTTGCGAGCCCGAACCGATTCGAATAAAATATCACAAGCGTTTCACGACAAGCAAGCACGCGCTGATCCCTACCTCCCCTTTCCCCGACCGCAGAGGAAAATTTTCGATGAAGCAGGAAGCCCATATAGGCAAATTCGTCGGCCGACCCATGGAACGCGTCGAGGACGCGCCGCTGCTCGCCGGCCAGGCCCTGTTTTGCGACAGCCTTCCCACGCGTCCCGGCGTGCTGCACGCAGCGATCCTGCGCTCGCCCCACGCGCAAGCGGAAATCCTGTCGATCGATACCGCCGAGGCGCTCAGGCAGCCGGGCGTCGTGGCGGTGCTCACCGGCAAGGAAATCAAGGAAGATTCCGATCCGTTCCTGATCGTTCTGCGCAAACCGATGGACCAGTGGTCGCTCGCCATCGACCGCGTTCGGTTCGTCGGCGAGTCGGTCGCGGTCGTCGTCGCCAAGGACCGCTATGTCGCCGAGGATGCGCTCGACTACATCAAGGTCGCCTACAAGCCGCTGCCTGCGGTCATCGACGCCCGCGAAGCGGCGAAGGAAGGCGCCCCGCTCGTGCATCCGGCGTGCGGCTCGAACGTCGTTTCCGAGCGCCACTTCAGCTACGGCGATCCCGACAAGGCCTTTGCCGAGGCCGACAAGGTGGTGGAACTCACCATCGACTACCCGCGCAATTCGCAGACCCCCCTGGAAGGCTACGTGGTCATGGCGGACTACCGGCAGGAGGACAAGGTCTACGACGTGGTGTCGAATTTCCAGGGACCCTTCACCGTGCATCCGGTGATGTCCAAGGCCTTGCGCGTCAAAGGCCCGCAATTGCGCATGCGCTCGCCCGCCTATTCGGGCGGCGGATTCGGCATCAAGCAGGCGATGTTCCCCTATGTGGTGCTGATGTGCATTGCGTCGAAGCGCGTCGGACGGCCGGTCAAATGGGTCGAAGACAGGCTCGAGCACCTGACCGCGGCGATCGCCGCTCCCAACCGCGTGATTCGCGCGCGGGCCGCGTGCAAGAAGGACGGCAAGGTCACCGCTTTTCGTTTCGAGCAGTTGGACGATTACGGCGCCTATCTGAGGCCGCCGATGCCGGGGCCCCTTTACCGCCAGCACGGCATCATGACCGGCGGCTACGACGTGAAGAACATGACCATCACCAATCGCCTGGTGATGACCAACAAGACGCCCTCCGGCATGGTTCGCGGGTTCGGCGGACCGCAGATCTACTACGGTCTCGAGCGCCTGATGCAGCGCGTGGCGGTCGAGCTGGGACTGGATCCGCTCGACGTGATCCGCAAGAACCTGATCCCGGCGGGCTCCTTCCCCTACCGGGCCTGCGCCGGCGCGCTTGTCGAATCGGGCGACTATCAGACGGCCGTCGCAATGGCCATCCGCGACGGCAAGTTGGACGAGCTGAAGGCGCGCCGCGAAAAAGCCCGCGCCGAGGGCCGACTCTACGGCATCGGCTACGCCGTGGTGGTCGAGCCGGCGCAGTCGAACATGGGCTACTTGAGCACGATCAACACGGTCGAAGAGCGCCGCAAGGCCGGCCCGAAAGGCGGCAACGTCGCCTACGCGACGGTTGCTGTCGACCCCTTGGGCGGGGTGAGCGTCACCGCCGACAGCCTGCCCCAGGGCCAGGGGCACGCCACGGTGCTCAGCCAGGTCGTCGCCGACGAACTGGGCATCGACGCGGCAGACATCGTCTGCAACATGGAGCGCGATACCCAGCGCGATCCCTGGTCGATCGCCACGGGCAATTACTCCAGCCGTTTCAGTTCGGCCACGGCAGTCTCGGCGCTGCATGCCGCGCGAAAGGTTCGCGCGAAAATGGCGCGCATCGCGGCGCACGTCCTCGGCGTGCCTGCGGAGAGGATCGGCTTCGCCGAGGGCAAGGTCTTTTGCATCGAGGATCCGGAGAAATCGCTCAGATTTTCCCGCGTCGCCGGCACCGCGCACTGGTCTCCGAGCGAATTGCCACCGGGCATGGAGCCCGGGATGACGGAGATCGGAGTGTGGTCGGCGCCCGAGATCGAACCTCCGAACGATGCCGACCAGATCAACACCTCGCTCACCTACGGCTTCGTGTTCGATATCTGCGGGCTGGAAGTCGACCGCGATACCGGGAAGATACGCATCGACCGGTACATCACCACGCACGACTCGGGCGTATTGCTCAATCCGCTGCTCGCCAATGGACAGATCTACGGTGGATTCGGCTGGGGCGTGGGGGCCGCGCTCTCCGAACAGTTCGTGTACGGCGAGGACGGCAGCTTCCTCTCGGGAACGTTCTCCGATTATCTTTGCCCCACTGCCTGCGAAGTTCCCGAACCGCAGATTCTGCACATGGAGACGCCCTCGCCCCTGACGCCTTTGGGCGCCAAGGGAATCGGCGAAGGCTCGGTCATGAGCACGCCGGTGTGCATCGCCAACGCGTTCGCCGACGCGACCGGAATCAAGGATGTGAAGCTGCCTCTGAATCCCTGGAAGGTCGCAGCGCTCATCCAGGGCGAAGAGCCGCCCCGACCCAAAGGCCAGGCCGCCCCGGCGCGGGCGAGGACATCGGGCAAAGGATTGCAGGGCGAAGGCAGCGCCTTCGTTCCGGCAACGCCCGAGCAGGTTTGGGCGACGCTCATCAATCCGGAGAAGCTCGCCCAGGTGATCCCCGGATGCAGCAAGCTCGAGGCGGTCGGCCCCAACAGTTACCGTGCCGAATTGTCGCTGGGGGTGGGCGCAGTGCGCGGACGCTTCGAAGCGCGCATCACCCTGTCCAATCTCAAAGCGCCGAAATCCGGGGTGATCAGCGGCGGGCTGCAAGGCCCGCTGGGGTCATCTGAGGGCGTGGGCAACATCACGCTCGAAGCCGTTTCCGGCGGCACCCAGCTCAATTATGACTACGGATTCGATATCAGCGGCAAGGTTGCGGCCGTCGGCGGGCGCATGCTCGACGGCACCGCCCGGGTCATCATGAAACAGTTTTTCGAAAGGCTCGCTTCCCTCACGGAGGGCCGCGCCGTTGCCGCCGCTGCGCCGCCGCCAGCGTCCTGGTGGAAGCGGCTGTTGAAAGCCTTGGGGATAGCGCGATGAAGCCGTACAAATTCGAATACTTTCGTCCGGCAAGCCTCGAAGAGGCCCTCGACCTTCTCGCCCGCCACAGCGAGGACGTTCGCATTCTGGCCGGAGGTCAGTCGCTGGTTCCTATGATGAACTTCCGCCTGGTCCAGCCGAAAAAGCTGATGGACATCACTGCCATCAAGTCACTTGACTACATTCGCGCGGAGCGCGACACCGTCGAGGTGGGTGCAACCACCACCCAGGCGAAACTGCTCGAGTGGCCGCAGCTCGCGTCCACCGTGCCGCTGGTCGCGATGGCTTTGCCGCACGTGGGCCACTTCCAGACGCGCAGCCGGGGCACCGTGTGCGGCAGCGTTGCCCACAGCGACCCGGTTTCCGAGTTGCCGCTGTGCCTCGCTGTCCTGGGCGGATCGGTGATCCTGTCCTCGAAGAAGACCGGCTCGCGCGAAGTCTCGGCCGCTGATTTTCAGCTCGGGTTGCTGCTCACCGCGCGGCGCTACGATGAAATGGTAACGGCGGTCCGGTTTCCGGTCCGCCAGCCGGGCACCGGATACGCTTTCCAGGAAATGGCAGAGCGCAAAGGCGACTTGGCGGTCTGCGCCGTGGCGGCGAAGGTGAGCGATCGCGGCATCCGGCTCGGCGTCGGCGGCGTGGCGGAAAAACCGACGGTGCGCGACTGGAACGATCTTCCCGATTCCGGCCTGGATGAGGCGCTCAACGCGTTCGCCTGGGACCTCGAGGGAAGCGACGACATTCATGGATCGGCGGTCTATCGCCGGCAACTCGTACGGCGGCTCGGCCGGCGGGCAATTATGGAGGCTAGAGAATGCCGCAAGTGACAAGCGACGGCCGCACCCTGATCAACTTCATTCTCAACGGCAAGCCGGCCAGCGGTCAGGCCGAGCCGCGCATGCTGCTCTCCGATTTCCTGCGCCAGGTGGCGGGACTGACCGAGGTTCACGTCGGCTGCGAACACGGCATCTGCGGCGCCTGTACCCTCCGCATCGACGGTGAACCGGCGCGCTCCTGCCTCACCTTTGCGGTGCAGATCGAGGGTCGCCGCGTCGACACGGTACAGAGTCTGCTGGGGCCAAGGGGCGAGTTGAACGATCTGCAGGCCGCTTTCCGCAAGCACCACAGCCTGCAGTGCGGCTACTGCACGACCGGCATCCTCATGTCGGCGACCGCTTTCCTGGAAAAGAACCCCAATCCGGGCGAGGAGGAGATCCGCGACATGCTGAGCGGGCACATCTGCCGCTGCACGGGCTACGTCGGCATGGTTCGGGCGATCAAGGAAGTCGTCGCCAGCCGCAGCGCCAAGAGCAAAGTCCCCGCGTAGCGGTCGCGCGTCAAAACCGCACCGGTTTCCAGTACCCGGTGAGTTCGAGATAACCGGCGCCGGCCTGCCTGCCGTCCTTTCGCGCCCGCACCGCGCCTTCCCAGTAGACGGTGCCGGTGCTGGCGCGCGAATCGAGTTCCTGGTCATCCATGAGCGGTTCCAGTTCATAGGTTGAATCGCCCGCGCGCAGCCTGAGCGCCACCGGATATTCGGCCTGCGTGCGCGGCGAGCGCCATCGGCGCAGCGGCTCGAAGCCGATCTGCGCCGGCGCCAAGATGAGCGTCCGGCCGTCTGCGCCGCGCCGCGCGCCGCCGGCCCAGAATGTCCCGCCGCGGCGATCGCGCATGCGGAACGCCATCAGCGCGCCGCCATCGGACAAATTGAGGCCGACCCAATCCCAGCCGACGGCATCGGAAGCCAGCGCCTCGCTTGACCATTCGTGATCGAGCCAGGCAGTCCCCGCAACCGCCAGGCCCTCACCCTTCACCTGGATCGTGCCGCCAATCGCCAATTGCGGGCGGCTGTAGTAATAGCTCGCCTGCCGCGCGTGCGGTCCCTTGCGGCTGTAGCCGCGCTCGCCTTGCAGCAACGGCGGCTGGGTCGGCTGGAATTGCAGCGCAAAGGCGAAATCGCGCGCCGCGACGCGTGCAACATAGCCCGCGTCGGTCAATTTCAGCGACCAATCGTCGATGCGCACGTCGGTTCGCCCGATCCCCGCTTCGGCCAGCCCGAAGCCGGCGCGCGCGGCGCGTTGATCGTGAAGCAGCCGGCCGTTGCGGCGATCGGCGAGCGCGGCATGCGCGAACAGGAGCTGCGACGGCGCGAAGCGGCTCGGATTGTCCTCCCCAATGCCCGTGCGGCTGCGAAAAAACGTGATCTGCATTCCGCGCTCTACCCCGTCGCTCGCCCTGGTCCAGCCGGTGATGTACCACCACTCGGTGCGATACCGCGGGTGGCTGCCGTGATCGCGCGGAAACTCCAGCGACGCGCCCGGCAGTACGGCCGGATACTCGACCGCTGCCGAATCTCCCGCCGCGAGAATCAGCGGGCTGCCAAGAAACGCCCTGCGCTTCAATGCGCAATCCTCAGTTCCGAGCCTCAAATTTGAATGATGCCACGGGCCGGGGCACAATAGCCGTGCGCTGCTTCGAGCCCCTTGGGGCGGCCCCTTTCGAGGCCCCGGGTTTCGGGAACCTTCAAATCCACGCGAGTTTCTCTGCACATGACCAATCTTCTGTTCGATCCGCAGGCTTGGATTGCGTTTCTTACGCTCACCGCGCTCGAGCTGGTGCTCGGCGTCGACAATGTCATCTTCATCTCGATCCTGGTCGACAAGCTGCCGCCGGCGCGCCGCGAACTGGCGCGCCGCACGGGACTCTTTCTGGCCATGTTCATGC
The DNA here is from genome assembly GCA_016189945.1 of Betaproteobacteria bacterium. Lineage (GTDB taxonomy): Bacteria > Pseudomonadota > Gammaproteobacteria > Burkholderiales > SG8-39 > JACQTO01. Next base: position 2,703 of record JACPRN010000256.1, on the reverse strand, counting down.
GCATCGGGCTCCTGTTCCTGCTCGCCTGGATCATCGGGCTCAATCAGCCGCTCGTTTCCGTTTTCAGGCAGGAGATTTCCGGCCGCGATCTCATATTGATCGCCGGCGGTTTGTTCCTCCTGTGGAAGAGCACCAAGGAGATCCATCAACTGCTCGAGGGTGAAAGCGGCGGGGCATCGGGCGCAATCCGGGCCACGGTTTTCGCCGTGATTCTCCAGATCACGATAATCGACCTGGTCTTTTCCCTCGATTCGATCATCACCGCAGTGGGAATGGTCGATGCGATTGAAGTCATGATCGCCGCGGTGATCGCTTCCGTTCTTCTCATGATGGCCTTCGCCGGCGCCATCGGCCGTTTCGTTTCGGCGCATCCGACCATCAAGATGCTCGCCCTCGCTTTCTTGTTCGTCATCGGCGTGGTGCTCATCGCCGACGGCCTCGGCCATCACGTTCCGAAGGGCTATGTCTATTTCGCCATGGCTTTCTCGGTATGCGTCGAGATGCTCAACCTGCGCATGCGCAAGCGCGCCGCGCGACCGGTCGAGCTGCACCAGGCTTATGCGCGCGCTGAGGAGCAAAAGACAGAGAAAATGGGGTCAGAGTAACATTTCTCGCGCGGGATGGAGGCACGCTCGGAGCAGACGAATACTTACTCTGACCCCGTTTTGAAGACAAACGGGCTCCGCGAAGGAGCCCGTGGAATCCGCCGGCGGCGAACCGCCTAACTCTGACTGGGTTTCAATTCCGGAAGGACAACAGGCTTACCTCATTGCGCGGCACCCGGGCCGCATGGCGGGCACCCTCCTCGCCGGACTAGTCGAAGTCGAGGTCCCGCTTCTCGAACGGCGCAGTCGGCTTCCTGCCGAGGATGCGATCGAGGACCGAATTCATGCTGTAGGGATCGTTGTCGAAGCCGCCATGGGTGTGCGCCGCGGTTTCCGATCCGGCCGTACCCGTGGTGCTTGATTCGATGACGTCGAGAAACGCCGCGCGCCGCAACGCCGGTTCTTGCTTCAGGTAGCACCTCATCCCCAGCAGCGGCGTGCCGCGCCGGCCCTCGAAGGCGTTCGAGACCAGCCACAGCAGCGAGCGTCCATAGGGGCCGACCGTATCATCGAGCTCCTGCTGCTCGTTCAAGTGGTAGAGCGTCGCCCTGGGGCAGCGCCCCGCCCTGATCGCCGGCAGCGCGTATTGCCTGAATTCGTCGATCCTCACCGCGGGCGCGAAAAACTGCAGCGTCTTGAATTCGATCCCGAGCGAGCACAGGTGCTCGACCGCGTGCGCGAACAGGATGCTGCCCGCGCTGTGCGCCACCACGTGCAGCTCCCATTGCCTGCGCTCGGCTTCGCCCGCTTTGGCGAGCGCGGCAAGCGCGTGTTTCTTCATCAACTGGATCGCGCCCAGGCCGCGCCGGTGATCGCTCGCGCGCCAGGCGTTTTCCTTCATCTCGCTCCACATCGGCGCGCCGATCGGCGCTGCGGTCAGCTCGAGCATGAGGTCCTTGGCGTTCTTCATTCCCTCGAGCAGGCCGCCGGCGCGCTCGTCCGCATCGGTGAAGAGGTCTTCGAGCGAACTCGCCAGCGCCTCCAGCGGTCCCGTCTCCCACATCATGTGCAGCGGATAAATCCCGTTGGCGAGGAACTTGTCGCGAAACGCCACCGCGCGCTGCGCCGCATCGCGTTCGCTGTTGAGCCCGCCGTGCAGATAGAGCATGACGCGCTTTTTCTGCCAGTTGCGCTCCGCTGCCGCCTGCGGAATGGTTTCCGCGAACAGGCGCTCCAAGTCCTGTTCGCTGGTCCAGTAATCGCCGGACTGCGACAGCTCGCCGTTGTTGCCCACGTCGACGATGAACGGCCGCACCTCGGCGAGCGGAATCTTGTCGCGCCCGCGGAAACGCCCGGCGCTGGAGTCACTCGTTCCCTCCTTGCGGTCCCACAGATCGACCGCCAGCGGCACTCCCACCTGCGCCACCCAGATGTCGGTCGCGTGCAGCAGGAAATCCTCGTAGGGCAGTAGGGCGAATCCTGCGCTCCCCCAAGCGCGGCCCCAGGAGTTCTGCACCACGAACCCGTCGCGCGTATAGCCGACCAACGCGATCGCGTGGCCGGCGCTCGCTCGCCCCGCGCGCCGTATGACGGGCAATTGACGCGCCTTGCGGCCGGAGGCCACGCGCACGCTCGCCCGGCCCGGCGCGTCCCATCCGTCATGAACCATGATCGTGCAGTAGACGATGCCGGTCTCGGCGAGCGCGGCGTGGACATCGCGGACCTCTTTCGCCTTGATGCGGTAATAAGCGCCGCAGGGCGTCTCGAGCGCCGCCCTGGCGGTTCTCGCGTCGAGGTGGCGCCGGGTGCGCATGTCGTCGGTCCAGATGTCGCGTTCGCAAACGCCGTGGCGCGCCCAGCCCTTCATCGCGCCGCGCGCCGAGGAACCCTCGTAATTCTCGCCGGGCCACTGGTCGTAGCAGCGGGCCATTTCGTAGAGCATGCGCGGGCTCACGCTGCGTTTGACCCCACGGCCGGCGAGCAGAAAGTTGATCACCGCCGCCAGCGCGAACCCGGTGCAGGCGCCCTCCTTTCCCTGGTCAAGGATCGCAGGCACGCGCTCGCAATTGACGATCTCGTCGGGAAGGGCCGCCAGCGTGGGTTGGTACGGCCAATCGCGAAGGTCGATGCGGTCGGGAAAGGCATCCAGCGTACGGTT
>JACPRN010000255.1 GCA_016189945.1 Betaproteobacteria bacterium | reverse complement strand
TCGCCCGACTGCAGGACCACGTCCTTGGTGTGCTCGACCAGGCGGTTGTGCTCGGAGTGGAAAATGTGGTGAACCGCGGTGAGGCCGATGTTCTCGTTGGCGCTGGGGTCGCCCGCCATGTAGTGCGCGTCGAGCAGCTCGTTGTCGTAGGTGCCGGGGGCTACGGGATCGAGCGAACCGCCCGCGACTGTATCGGCGTCGGGGACCAGTCCCGGGTTGGGCGTGGCCGCGTGCGCGATGTCGTTTAAGAACGGATGGCCGGTGCGCACCGCATCGGCCAGGCTGACCGGCGCGGCTGGATTGCCCTCGACCAGCACGTCGTCGGCGGTGCCGGCGATGCCGTCGGCACCTTTCATCACCACTTGCGGGAAGCCGCTCGGGCCGCGCAGGAACGCCCCGTATTCATCGGTGGCGAGCAGCGGCACATCGCCCACGTCGGCATCGGTGAGATCGATGCCGAGCATGGCGCGTGCCTGCGCCTTGACGACGGCCCAGGTGGCCATGCCGCCGATCACGACATCGTCAGCAGTTCCGAATGCGCCATCGGCGCCCAGGTCGCGATTGACGACGAGCTTGCCGGTCGAGACCGGACGGCCGGCAGCGTCCATTTCATAGGCGCGCAGGAACACCTGGTGCGAGGGATGCGAGGAATAGGTCTGGTTCTGATCGACAAAGGGCGAGGTCTGGTTGACGTTCTCGTGGATGTCGTCGGCGGTGCCGAGAATGCCATCTTCGCCCGGCAGCATGGTCGCGCGCGTGAGCACCATGAAATTGGTCGGGCTGCCCGGAACGAAGAGCGGATCATCGGGCTGCAGCGGAATGAACACCGTGCCGTTGCCGCCCTTGTTGACCAGATCGAGTCCGTGATCGAAGAACTGGCCGAAGAAGGTCATCCACGAGTTGAAAGGAACGGTCAGACCCGCGTCGGGCGCAATGTTCGGAATGTAGTACGTCTGGAAAGCGGTGCCGTCCGCGCGCGTCCCGGTAACCAGTTCCGATCCAGGATTGCCAGCCGCTGCCGCGACCGCCGCCGGGTTGTTGGCGGTCTGGTCGGCGATCAGGTTCGAGATGATGCGCGGCTGCGAGTCGAAAACGAAGCCGCTGGTCTGTGCGTAGGAGGTCGGTGCGCCCACCTGGAGCGGCCCCGGGCCATCGAGGTCGATGGTCACGTTCTCCGCTGGATTGAACACCGCTGCCAGCATGCGCGGAAATACAAAATCGGCAGCGCCGTAACTGTTCTGACCCTGCACGACGTTGTTCGAGAAGCCGGAGATGGTCCGCAGTCCGAAAGCCACTTCCGTGTTCGGGAGCAGCGAGAGGAGGTCCTCTCCGGCCGCGTGCCTTTCGGCGATGATGATTTGTGCGAGTATGAATTCCAGGTCCGACTTGATAAATGAAGCCATGGGTGTGTCCTCCGGCGAATGAATTTATTTTGGAATGTCCCCTTGAACGGGGCATGCTTCATGAAAGACTAGGTGTGCAGACGGGTGTGTCCTCCTGCGAACAAAGTCGTTTAGGAACGTCCCTGTGAAAGGGACAAGCTTTTTAGCAGGCCATGCCCGACAGGAGCATGACCGCGGAATTACAATTCGGTCATCCGCCGATTCGACGGGTGTTGGCGGAAGCGGCCAGAGTTTGGTTCTTGAAAATCGTCTCCACGGTTTCGTGCAGTTGCACGCAACTGCACGAAACCGTGGAGATTGATTTACAGCAAATGGGCCAGCGAAGATTTCTGTCCCGGCGTCAAACGACGACGAAGCTCTGGGGAGTCTCCTGCAGCAGGCCCGTGGCGCCCGCTGCGAACTGGAGCGTCAGGACGTCGGCGCTCGCGTGATCCGAATCCCACCAGGTCAACTGGGCGCCATCGAATGCCCATTCGCCGTCGGCATCCACCAGGGCCGCCGCGCCCACGTCCGTCGCCAGCACAGTGCTGCCGCCGCCGGTGACATCGATCCGGTCGCCGCCTTCCAGATTGCCGATAGCGGACCCGCCGAGCGAGGTTGCGCCCATGACGAAACTCTCCAGAACGCCGAGCGCAGCGCTGATCTGGTGCTGGCCCAAACCCGCCATGACTACCGACGCTTCGCCGGAGCCTCCCATATCGACGATATAGGACCCGTTGTTGGTCCCGCCGAGGGTCATCCCGAGGGTGATGTCGCCGCCGAAGAAATGCAGCGTGCCCAGGTCCGCAAGGACTTCGGCGCCGTCGATCGCAATCGTGTCGGCGGCGGACAGAAGCGCCGAACCCGCAAGCAGATTGCCGAACTGATCGGCGTCGAGCGTGAGCGTCAACGACGGATCGGTCACGCCGATCGTGGTCGCCGAGGCGAGCGTCGCCAGATCGGGGCTGCCGGTGCTGAGCGCCGCGGCCACGTTCGCCGAAGTGTCCGCGATGCTAAGGATCGTGGTCGGTTGCGCAGCGAGTATCGTTGCAGCCTCCGCCACGCTCGCCGCATCGGTCACCGTGAGCGAGGCGGCGAGACCGAGCAGCGCCGGGTCCAAGGTGAGATTGAAGGCGGTGTCGCTCAGCCCGAAGCCGCTGGTCTGCGCATTGAGCGCGAGCAGCGTTTGCGCTTCGAACACAAGGATTTCGTCTCCGGGCACCGTAACCGACAGGGCGCCCGCAACGGTTGCCGCTTCGAGCGGGTCGAGCAGGTTCGCCGCTGCATCGCTCAGGCTGTAGGTGGCGAGCGAATTGAGGAGCAGAATCGCATCGGCTTCCCCCACCGTGATCCCAGGGTCAGCCACCGCGACCGATTGCGCGCCGGCCACCGTCGCTTCGGCTCCGAACGCGAGCAGGTTTCCGGCGGTGTCCGCGAGGGAATAGAAGGTGTTGGGATTCAAGGCGAGCAAAGCCTCGGCTTCGGCCACCGTCGCCGGATCCGTCGGAGTGACGAAATCGGCGCCTGCCACGGCCGACAGCGCCGAGGGCGCAGTCAGATTCGCAACCGTGTCGAACAGCGGATAGATGACGTTGGCGTTGAGCGCCAGCAAGGCGTCGGCTTGCGCCACCGTCACCGCATCGGACACCGTGACGGAAGTCGCCCCGATGACCGCCGCGACCGCACCCGGATCGAGCAGGTTCGCCGCCAGGTCGGCAAGGCCATAGATCGTGCTCGCATTGAGCGCCAGCAGCGCACCGACATCGGCCACCGCAACGGGATCGGCCACCTGGACCGAGACGGCGCCGCTCACCACCGCCGCGTTCGCAGGCGCGAGGACGTTCACCGATATGTCGAACAGGGAGTAGCTCATGGTGGCGGTCGCGCCCAGCTCGCCGAGCAGCGTGGCCGCATCGGCAACCAGCAGGCTGTCGGACACCGTCACGCTTTGCGCGCCTTGAATCGCCGCGATGGGCGCCGCGATCAGGTTCGCCCCGGTGTCGGCCAGACTGTAGGTGAGCGCGGCAAGCGACCCCAGGACCGACTCCAGCAGAAGAACGTCCGCCACGAACAGGGGGTCGGTCACCGTCACCGATGCCGCTCCCCCGAGGACCGCCACGTCGAGCGGGAACAGGATCGCCGCCGCCGTGTCGCTCAAGGCGTAGCCGCTCGTCAGCGGATTGAGCGCGAGCAGCGCTGCCGCATCGGCCACCGGGATCGCAGGCCCGGTCACCGTGACCGATTGCGCCGCGGTCACCGTCGCCGCGTCTGCGGGCGCGAGCAGGTTCGCCGCCGTGTCGGAAAGCTCGAAAGAAGCATTGGGGTTCAGCGCCAGCAGGGCGCTGCCTTGCGCCGTCGTCGCCGGATCGGTCGCGGTCGCGCCGAGCGCGGCGCTGACCAGCGCCGCTGCGGCAGGATCGAGCAGGTTGGCGGCGGTGTCGAGCAGGGCGTAGGTGACGTCGATATTGAGCGCGAGCAGCGCATTGACGCCGGCTACGCTCAGCGGATCGGCCACCGTGACGGAAAACGCGCCCGCCACCGCCGCTGCAGCGCCCGGGTCGAGCAGGTTCGCCGCCGTGTCGGAAAGGTCGTAGCTGAGCGGAGCGCCGTTGATGAGCGCGGCGATCGCAGTGACTTCCGCCACCGTCGCCGGCGTGGTGGCAACGGCGAATATCGTTCCGAGGCCCACCGCGGCAGGCGCAGCGACGAGATTTGCCGCCGTGTCGAACAGCGGATAAGAGGAGGCCGCATTGAGCGCGAGCAAAGCGCCCGCCTCGGCCACGGTGACCGAATCGAGCACCGCAACGCTCGCCGCGCCGCTGACCACGGCCGCCGAGGCCGGATCGAGAAGCACCAGCGCGACGTCGCTCAGGTCGTAGCCGCTCGTTTGCGCATTGAGCGCCAGCAGCGCCTGCGCATCGGCGACGAAGATCGCGGGTCCGGTTACCGTAACCGACACCGCCCCGCCCACCGTCGCCGCGTCGGCGAGGAGAAGCAGATTGTCCGCCGAGTCGCTCAGGGCGTAAGTCGTTGCGGGATTCAATGCCAGCAGTGAATTGGCATTGGCCACGCTGACCGGGTCTTGTACGGTGACCGAAACCGCCCCGGCCACCGTCGCCGCATCGGCAGGCGCGAGCAGGGCTGCCGCCGAGTCGCTCAGGGAGTAAGTCGTCGCGAGATTCAATGCCAGCAACGAATTGGCATCGGCCACGCTGACCGGGTCTTGTACGCTAACCGAAACCGCCCCGGCCACGGCCGCCGCAGCGGCGGGCGCGAGCAGGCTTGCCGAGGTGTCGCTCAGGCCATAGACGGTTCCCGCATTGAGCGCCAGCAGCGCATTGGCGTCCGCCACGTTCACCAGGTCCTGCACGGTGACCAAAGTCGCCGCCGCAACCACCGCCGCAGCGGCGGGCGCAAGGAGGTTTGCTGCCGTGTCCGCCAGGCTGTAGCTGGTCGCACCGCTGTTGGTGAACGCATCGATTGCAGTGGCTTCGGCCACTGTCGCCGGGCTGGTCGCGCTGATGTCGGTCGCGCCGTTGCCCACGGCGGCAGAAGCCGCGGCGAGATTGGCCGCGGTGTCCGAGAGGCTGTAGCTGGTCACACCGGCGTTGGTGAACCCATCGATCGCAGTC
>JACPRN010000265.1 GCA_016189945.1 Betaproteobacteria bacterium | reverse complement strand
GAGGCTCGCAGATGATCCACCCGATCGATGTCGCCCACGTCAACCTGAACGTTACCGACCTCGAGCGCGCGCTCCGCTTCTACACCGAAATCCTCGGCTTCAAGATCGCGTTTCAGTACCAAGGGGCCGTCGCGTGGCTCAATTTCGGCCAGTACCGGGACGACGTCAAAGGGCTGGGATTCGGCTTTCACGATCTGGCCCTGTATAAGGTGGCCAATCCGGCGCCTGAAGACCGGAGGAGCCGCGCGGGGATGAATCACGTGGCGTTGCGGCTCGTCTCCGCCGAGGAGGTGGACCGCGCCGCCGAATCCCTGCAGTCCCAAGGCGTCAAGGTCCTCAAGGGGCCCCTCACGCACAAGGAAGATCAAGACCGGTATCTGTACTTCGAAGTCCCGGATGGCAACATGATCGAACTGGTGGCCTCGACGAGAGAGGGCTGGCCGGCGCAATATCTCCGCGATCCATGAAGCCGGTATCGGTAACGTTCCTCGGCTCAGGCGACGCTTTCGGCAGCGGCGGCCGCTTCCAGACCTGCATCCTGGTGGAAGCGGATGAGCATCGCTTCCTGGTCGATTGTGGGGCCTCCTCGCTCGTAGCGATGAAAAAGCGCGGGGTCTCGCCCTCGACCGTCGAGGCGATCCTGGTGACGCATCTCCACGGCGACCACTTCGGCGGCATCCCGTTTTTTTTGCTCGATGCGCAATTTTCCAGGCGCGCGAGTCCGCTTGCCATCGCCGGTCCCCCGGGCCTCGAGGCCCGCACCCGCGCAGCGATGGAAGTGCTGTTTCCGAAGTCATCGGAGACCCCGCCGCGTTTCCCGCTCCGGTTTGTCGAGCTTGCGCCCGAAGCCGCCGCCCAAGTCGGGCCCCTGCGGGTCACGCCGTATCCGGCCGTCCACTTCTGCGGCGCGCCTGCCTACGCCCTGCGCGTCGAGTACGACGGGCGCATCATCGCCTACTCGGGCGATACGCAGTGGACTGAGGGCCTGGTCGAGGCTTCCGCTGGCGCCGATCTTTTCATCTGCGAGGCCTACTTCTTCGACAAGAAGGTGAAATTCCACCTCGACTATCAGACGCTCGCGGCGCACCGGCAGTCGCTGACCTCCCGCCGCCTCGTGCTCACCCACATGAGCGACGACATGCTCGCGCGCGCCGCCGAGGCGGGAATCGAGACCGCCTGCGACGGCCTGGTGGTCGAACTGTGAACATCATGTACGAGAAGACGCTCATCGCCGGCTGGGGAGACATGGATTTCAACTCGCACATGCGCAATACGGCGTACCTGGACAAGAGCGCCGATGTGCGCATGCTGTTCTTCGCCGAGAATGGATTTCCGATGGCGCAATTCCTGGCCCGCAGGATCGGCCCGGTGATCATGAAGGACGAGGTCGAGTATTTCAAGGAGGTCGGGCTGCTCGAGCCCCTGCGGGTGACATTGAGCGTGGCCGCGCTGGCGGACAACGGCAGCCGGTTCGTGATCCGCAACGAATTCTTCCGCGCGGACGGAACGCTTGCCGCGCGGGTCACCAGCGCGGGTGGCTGGCTCGATCTCTCGCGGCGCAAGCTCGCCCAGCCGCCGAAGGAGCTCCTTGCCGCGCTGCGCGCACTGCCGGAAACGGAGGACTTCCAGGTGCTGCCGCCGCTCGTCGCCTGAGAGGCCGGGGTACCCTCGCTGCGCTTCGTTCCCGGTAAAATGAGCGCTTCACGCCCGGCGCACACAGACGCAGCGGCGCCTTCTTGATGCAGGGGGAAAATTGATCCTGAATAGCGCGAGCGGTGAAGACCGCGAATGCCATGAGGCCGAAGTCGGCCTGAAGGAACTTGTGGTCGGCCTGCGCTGGGAACCGGTGCAGGACGGCGGAGCCGAATCCGATCCGCCGTTGGACCTCGACATTTCCTGCGTGATGTTTGACCGGCACGGCAATGTCGCCGAAATCGTCCACCCCGGGTGCGTGCGTGGCGCCGACGACAGCGTCATCCACACCGGGGACTCGCGAACCGGCGCCGGCCGATGGGATGACGAGCGGATCTACGTGTTTCCCCAGGCCGTGCCCGAAGCGGTGTCGGCGCTCGCCTTTGCCGTAGCCAACGCGACCAGCCGCCGCGTGGACGCAAAGCCCCGCGCGTCCTGCCACGTGAGCGACCGCGCAACCGAGCGCGAATGGATCAGGGTCGAGCTGGGCTATCTCGGCCCGCGGAGCGTGCATTGCGTCGCCACGCTGTACCGCAACCCGCCCGGTTGGAGCATCTGCCCGGGCGCAATGGACGAAACCGCGCAGACTCGGGTCGCGGCGGAGATCCTGACCATCATCTGCCGCGCGAAGGCCGGCGAAGCTTGAGCGTTCGCGCTCCGCCGCAACTTTCAACCGGCGGAACGCGCGAGATGACCCGGTCCCTACCCCGCGGCCGGTGAGAAAGACTCGATCAGTTCCATCACTTCCCGCGTCGGATTCAGGAACACGCACCCCGAACGGTGCGCATGGGTGCCGTCGGCGAGCACCAGCGGCGTCGAGTAGCGCACCTCGAGGTCCACTTCGATCGGCTCCTTGTCGGGACGCTGCACCCGGCACCCTTTGAGCACCGTTCCCGGTTCGAGCGTGATGTCCGAGGGATAAACCAGAAGACCGATACCGCCGCGGGCGATGTCGACGATTTTCCCTTCAAAGGGCGCAAAACCCTGCGCGTCGGCGATACAGCGCAGGGGCTCGCCGGCCGGCACCTGGGTGCGCTCGCCGGCGCGGCGCTGGTGGCGGATGACGGCTTGGGGAAAGCTGAGGCGTATTGCAGGCTTGCCGGCAAGGGTAGTGGTCTGCGGATCCCCGGCGGCAAACTCGATGTGCCAGCCGCCGAATTGGGCTACGAAGTCCAGCCGCGAACGCGCCAGCACCGCGGCCTTGGCCGCCGCGTCGTCCGGCCCTGCGACCACGATGTAATGCCGGTCCGGATCGATGAACAGGAGCTGCGAGCGAAACAGCTTGTCACCCAGGCTCGCGGCGATCAGCTCGGCCTTCGCATGCAATGAGGTCAGTATGCGCGCGATCTCCTCGGTACCGCGCGACATCAGCCCTGCAGGCGGAATATTGTTCGGGGTAACCATGGTTATTGGGCGCGCCCTGGGTATTATTCTCTCCCGACAGGGGGATTTGCGCACGCCTGGGCGCTCGGAGTCAAGTCTCGCGGGCAATATTTATGGACTTTGCACTGTTGCTTCGCGAAAAGCCGTTCGGGCACAGATCGCAAGCCGATGGGGCGGCCAGCCGCCCCATTTCGCCGGGCCTCCCCCTACTTCTTATCGATCAGTCGAGCCTGATCTTGAGCTGCTTGGCGATCTTTCCGTAGCGCTCCGAATCGCTGCGGATTCTCGCCGCGAGTTCCTCGGGAGTGGACCCGACGGCCTCCGCGCCGACGCCGACGAAGCGCTCGCGGACATCGCTCAGCTTGAGGATTCTGTTCGCATCGGCGCTCACCTTGGCCACGATCTCGCGCGGCGTACCCGCGGGCCCGACCAGCGCCACCCAGTTCGAGGCCTCGAATCCGGGAACTCCCGATTCGGCGACGGTGGGCCAATCGGGACCGAGCGGAATGCGCTTCTTCATGGTCACCGCGATGGGTTTTACCCGCCCCGACTTGATATGCGGCAGGGCCGAGGATGCCGCCACGACCCCGACCGGAACCTCGCCGGATGCGAGCGCCGCACCCGCCGGAGCGCCGCCTTTGTAGGGCACGTGGAGCATCTTGATGCCGGTTTCCAGCGCAAAGCGCTCCCCGGTCAGTTGATTGAGGGTGCCGTTGCCCGGGGAGGCGAATGCCAGTCCTCCGGGCTGTTTCTTCGCGTACGCGATCATCTCGGCGACGGTGTTGAACGGCGCGCTCACGTGCGCGGCGAACATCAGCGGCGTGTCGCTCAGGAGGACGATGGGCACGAAGTCCTTGACCGGATCGAGCGGATACTTGGCGTACAGGTGGTGGGTGATGGAAAACTCGCTGATCGTCGCCGCGAGCAGCGTATAGCCGTCGGGGGTCGCCTTGGCCGCCAGTTGGGTCCCGACCAGGCCGCCGCCGCCGGGGCGGTTCTCGATCACGACCTGCTGCTTCCACTGTTCGGAAAGCTTCTGGCCGACGATGCGCGAGGCGATGTCGGTGACCCCGCCCGGCGCATAGGGCACGACGATTCTCACCGGCTTCGCCGGGTAGTCCTGCGCGCTGGCCGTGGGCACAGCAAGCGCCGCGAACAGCACAAGAAAAGCAACCGATCGCATGGTGATCCCCCTTCCTTGATGTTGTGTGCCGCGAGACTACTGCGAGAGTGCGCGGCGCGCAACTCCCGTAGCATGCATCACGCGGAAGAAACGCAGAATCGCCGGACGCGCCGGAAACAAGAAGGCGGGTTTTGCTTTTATTCAATCACGAGCGAGCCGCAACCGGCCGTCAGGCAAGGTGCTCGGCGATCAGTTCTCCCGGGTGAAGCGGTGGATCAAGCGGCGGTCGCGTTTGGTGGGACGGCCGCGCCCCTCGTACTGCGGGCCGCTCTTGCGCACGGCGATCGCCTGCGCGCGTTTGCTGCGGCTCTCTTCGGTTTCGGCGTACAGCCGGCGCGCCTCCTCCGCCGGTCCGCGGCGATCAGAGGCGCAAAGCACATGCACCACCCACTCCAGATCGCCGATGCGCACGGCCAGCTCGTCGCCCGCCTTCACGTCCTTTGCCGGCTTTACGCGCTCGCCTCCCAGG
>JACPRN010000264.1 GCA_016189945.1 Betaproteobacteria bacterium | reverse complement strand
CCCTCCACTGCCAACCCCTCTATCGTGGTGATCTCGCGGCCCGCGGCGCGTAGCGCCAAGACGCAACAGGCATGGACGGACCTTGCGTCCAGAATCACAGTGCAGCAGCCGCAGTATCCCTCGCCACACCCCCGTTTTGCCCCCATCAGGCCGAGATCATCGCGGAGCACATCCAGCAAAAGCCGCCACGGATCTACCTCCAACGCGTGAAGCTGACCATTGACTTTCAGTTGTAAGGACTGCTTCATCGGGTATTGCCCTCCCTGGGGAGTCGGTTCATTCCCTTTGCCAACCGCTCCAATGCCCGCCGGACAAACACCGCCACCATCTTGCGCCGGTAACTGGCCGGCGCATGACCGCCGGAAAGCGGGTCGCATTCACGGATAGCCATTTGCCCCATTTCCACGATGACTTCGTCCGTGAGCCGATGCCCTTTGGCCAGAGCTTCCGCTTGTTTGGCCCGCAGCGGGGTCGGCCCTGCGCCCGCCAGGCCGATGCGGATGTCACGGCATTTTTCCTCGGCAGGATCCCAGGTCCACCAGATGCCCACGCCAACGGTGGCCCGATCCACAGCCCGCGCGGCGTGCTTCAGATACACGCTGTTCGAGAACGGCGACGCGGGAGGAATCAGGATGTGCGTGAGCATTTCGTCGGGTTCCAGAACGCTCTCGAGCGGATCGCGGAAAAACCCGTCCAAAGGTATCGTCCGCTCCCCGCGCACGCTCACCGCCTTGACCGAGGCCTGTAACGCCAGGAGGGCGGGGGGTGAATCTGCGGCAGGGTCGGCATGGCAAACATTGCCGCTGAGCGTCCCCAGATTTCGGACATGGACCGAGCCCACCTTTTCAGCGGCTTGGGCCAGCCCGGAAAATTTCTCCCGAATCAGAGGCGAGGCGGCGATCTGGGTCTGAGTCACCGCCGCGCCGATCTCCAGGCCCTTCGAATCGTCATGGACGATCCGATCCAATCCGGCTACCTCATTCAGGCTCACCAGAACGCCGGGGCTCACCAGACCCTGACTGATCAAGACCAGAAGCGATTGGCCTCCGGCGATGATCTTGGCCTCGTCGCCGTAATCGGCCAAATGCTGCGTCATTTGTCCAATGGTCTTCGGAACAACGTAGGCAAACTGAGGCATGCTCCTCTTCTCCTGTTGCGGCCTTCCCGGCTATGGTGCACGCAAGTATCCGGCGGCAGCCGGTGACGGCCCATCAGCGGCTGCGTCGCCAGCACCCGGAACTGCTCGTCGAGGCGACCCACCCAGCGATCCGCGGCGGCTAAACTGTCGTCGGCGATGTCGTCCCAGATTTCGAGGATGTCGGTCTCTGCAAGAGGCCGCCGCGTTCCCGCGGCATCTAAGCAGCCGTTGCTTGGTATTTTCATTATCTATCACAATTTCAGCGCTCGCTGAAACAGCTATATACTTTGAAGCAGGTGTTGAAATGTTTTGGCATCAACGAGTTGCAGTCTCGCCGCGGAATACCCTGGTCACCCAATTTTCCAAGTTTCCCGCCACCCGGGCCGCATTGATACCATAGGCGCTCGGCTTCGATCGTGGGAGGGAACGTGGCGTGACTGGCGCGCCAAGCTGGCGCTTTCGCCGCATGCAGCCCGGGGAGATGAACATCGACCCGATCGAGGGCGAGTTCTTCTCGACCGAGGCGCTCGGCAGTCTCGCCGACGCGCTGGTGCGCGAGGCGATCCAGAATTCGCTCGACGCGCGAGCCCCCGGGCTGCGGGCGCGTGTGCGCATCGTTTTCCCACCCCCGGCGGCGATGCTCAGCGGTGCACGAAGGGACCGCTACCTCGCGGGCCTTTGGCCGCACCTCACGGCGGACCGCAGCGGGCTCGCCGAGCTTCCCTCGTCCGATCGCCCGCTGGGGTTTGTCCTGTTCGAGGACTTCGGCACCCGCGGCCTCCAGGGCAGTCCGGAGCAGAGCGAGGATGAAGAGCCCGATGCAGGCACATCACGCAACGATTTCTACTATTTCTGGCGCAACGTAGGACGCTCGCGCAAGAGCGCGTCCGAGCTCGGGCGCTGGGGGCTCGGCAAGACTGTGTTTCCCGCGGCTTCGCAGCTAAACGCGTTTTTCGCCGTCACCGTGCGCCGCGATGACGGCCGCCGCCTCCTCATGGGTCAGGCCGTGCTCAGGATCCATAAGCTCGACGGTGCGCGCTACTACCCTTACGGCTACTTCGGGCGGTTCGAGGGCGAGTTCACGCTCCCGGTCGAGGATGCCGAACTCGTCGACGCGTTTTGCCGCGAATTCGGTTTAGGGCGCGGCACCGAGCCCGGATTGTCGGTCGTGATTCCCCACCCCGAACCCGACCTCGCGCCCGGGCAGGTGTTGCCATCGGTCGTGCGGCACTACTTCGTGCCGATCCTGGCCGGCAACCTGGTCGTCGAAGTCGAGCACGATAGCCGGACCGAACTTCTCGACGCCGGCACGCTCGCCAGCGTCCTCGGGCATGTCGGCTGGGCGGAGGCGCCGACCCTCCAGCGGCTGGTAGAGCTTGCGCACTGGGGACTCAGGGTGCAGGGCGACCGGTACGCGCCGCTGCCCGAGCCTTCCCCGGCGGCCGCGCCGCGCTGGAGCGCGGATGCCGCAGTCGAAAAAGCGCTCACCCCGCTTCGGGACACGTTCAACCGGGGCGATCCGGTGGCGGTGCGAGTCCCAGTTTGGGTGAAGCCCGCCTCAGGCGAGCCGGTGTGCGCAAGCTTCGACGTGTACCTTGAACGCGACGATGCGCTCTCGGGCGGCGAGGAGCACTTCGTGCGCGACGGCATCACGGTCGCCGGGGTGCGCAGCGGCGTCCAAAGCGGGGTGCGCGCCATCGTGTGCGTGCGCGAGCGCGCGCTCTCGGGGCTGCTCGGCGACTCTGAGAATCCGGCGCACACCGAATGGCAAGAGCGCTCGCCGCGATTCAAGGAGCGCTACCGCCATGGGCCGTTCACGTTGCGCTACGTAAAGGGCGCACCGCGTGAGATCGTCCGTATCCTGACCCGCCCCGCCGCCGGACGCGACTTCGCGCTGCTGCGGCACCTGTTCTCGCTCGATGTCCCGACGGAAGAGACGGTCAAACAACGGCAGCCGCAGGGACCGAACCGTGCGGGTCTCGACGGCACGGGGGGCGCGCCGGCGGTCGAGGCTGCCGGGAAGGACCGGTTCTTCGAACTGCAGAAGTTGCAGGGCGGCTTTCGCGTGGCTGGTGCGGGCAACGGCGCACGCCCGCCGCGCTTTGCCGCAATTCTCGCGGCCTACGAAGTGCGGCGCGGCAATCCGTTCGCGCTCTACCAAAGGCTCGATTTCGAAATAGGCCGTTCGCCGATTATTGCCGAGGTCGCAGGTGCCGAGGTCGTCCGGCAGGAGCGAAACGCAATCGTGCTCAGAATTGACGACCCGGCGTTCCAGCTCGTCGTGAAGGGTTTCGATCCGCGTCGCGACGTGCGCGTGAAGACCATCGCACTGGAGGATGAGGGTTGATCCGGCGGCTCAACTACACCGGGCGCAAGCGCATCTCACGGGCGCGGGTAACCGTACGGCTCCTACCGGCGCCAAGCGGCGGCTGGCGGTTCGACGCCGAGTTCGATCTCGCGGGGCACGGCTTTCCGAGCGAGTCGAACGTGTACATCGAGGCATATAACGCGACCTCCTACATGCGCTTCGCCTTTGGCACGGTGGGCGCGAAGTCCGCACCGCCCGATCTCGTCCTGCGCGAGATCACGCAGAGCCCACTGCCGAAGTTTCGCCTCAAGGTCGTCGAGGCGCGTCACGGCCTGCTGCTCGGCGTCGCCGACAAGCTCATCCCGCTGCAGCCGGACGAGTCGCTCGCACATAAGCAGTCGCTTCTGCCAGTGGAGTTCCGCGATCTGGGCGAGCGCGTCTGGCGGCTTGACGTATCCGACTGGCCCGTACTCGAGCTGAACCAGCGCGTTGCGGACCTTGGCGAAATCGCGCGCTCCGGCGATTCTTTCCTGGCGCTCGTGTATCCGGAGGTGGTGCGGCGCATACTTCACGAGGCGGTCATCGAGCAGGAGCAGACCGATCCGGCGTTCGACGAAGCCGACTGGACGAGCCTGTGGCTGCGCTACGTGTGCAGCCTGCCTGGCGTCGAGGCGCCGCCTGAGCGCACGATAAGTGTGGCCGAAGGAGAGGCTCGCGCGCGCGCCGAGGAGTGGATCGAGCAGGCGGTGCAGGCGTTCTGCCGCGCACGGGATGCGCGCGTGCGTTTTGAACGCGCGATGGGGCGGGGCGCGCCGTGAGCGATACGACGGTCCGCGCCCTGAACAGCGCTGGGATTGATCGCTTCCGCGCATACCTCGCCGTCCTTCGGTCCGGCCAGCCCGTTGATCCACCGCAGGAGCTGGTTGCTGACGCGAGCTGTACCGGGGAACTCTCGGTAGACGTGCAGGTGGGGCCCGAGCGGTTCGCGACCCGCTGGGGCGCGGGCGAGTATCTGTGGAACCGGCTCGCGCCGCTCCCAGCGGACGAGGTCGAGGGAAACCCGGGACTCTGGGCGTGGCTCGCACTCTTTTATTTCGATCAGCTCGCCCCGCGGCGCGCCGATGGGACCCGCCGCCCGGGGCGAGACTATCGGCACGTGCCGGACTTCGACTTCCGCTACCGGTAGCGACACCTGCTGTTTGGCCCGTTCGCGGTCTATCGGCGCCATCGGGGCCACGCGATTCTGCTGCTTTCGGGGCCGCTGCATGTCGAGCCGGGCGTGTACCAGGAGATCACGAGCCGGCAGGACCTGATCGCGAGCCGCGGCGTGATTGACGCCGTCAACGCGCTGTACCTGGACCGTTCGCGCGGGCTGCCAAAGCGCGGCGCACAGAGGGCGGAGCAGCCGGGCACGCTGCGGCGGTTCGTCCGCGTGCTGCAGCAACTCGACCTCACCTACGATATCTATGGCATGTCTGGCAGTGCCATTGTCGATTTGCTGCCGCCGGAATTCGACGCCTGGCGCCGCCAGCGCTCGACCCTGCTCTGAGGTAGCACGCCGAATGCAGCTCGATCTCTTCCTCGACTCGCGCGCCATTGGTGACGTTGACGGCGTCAGATCACCGCTTCGAGCCCCTTGCGCTCGATGAGGTTCAGGAGCTTGAGCGACGGGCCACTCGGCGGCCCTTGCTTTTCCCGAGGAAGCGTCTGGCGCTCGGCCGGGCGAAGTGGATCGATTCAGGTCACCGCTTCCGGTCCCTCGGACCTTGACCTGCCGCCGGCATTTCGCGACCACTCTTATAGGGTTCGTCGCAGAGTTATTTGCCGATCGTTAATGTAATTCTTATTCCTGGGCCGACGTGCTTTAAATCTATACGATCGTTAAATTTTAGTTGACTCATTGGCAAAATCCGCATATCTTTCAACGATCGTTAAATATTTTGTGGACATTCCCGTTGGCCACCTCGCGACGCCACCTCGATTCCCCGCGTGACCTCGGCGACTGCATCCGCGCCGTGCGGGTGGCGGCCGGCCTGCCGCAGGACGAAGCCGCCGAGCTTTGCGGGGTCAGCGTTCCGTTCTTGAACCGTTTGGAGCGGGGCAAGCCCTCGGTGCAACTCGATTCGGTCCTCAAAGTCTGCCAAGGTCTGGGAATCGGGCTTGAACTCGTCCCACCCGAGCCTCTGGCTGAAAATGCGCCGACATCGCTAAAGCGCGGTCGCAAAGCCGGCGCCGGCCGATGAGCGCGACCTTATTAGTGATCTGGTGCGAGCGCGCCCGCCTCGGTGAACTCATCACCGACCGCGGTATCTGGCAGTTTCGGTACGACCCGTCGTGGCTCGCGCACGAGGGCCGCTATCCGCTTTCCCCGCATTTCCCGCTGCGTGCCGAGCCCTTCGTCGACACTTCGGATGAGCGCCCGGTGCAGTGGTTCTTCGACAACCTGCTGCCCGAGGGCGGTGTGCGTCAAGCACTCGCGCAGCTTGCCCGTCTGGCCGCGAATGATGGTTTCGGCCTGCTTGCCCGCTTCGGCGAGGAAAGCGCCGGCGCGCTGACTCTCCTCTCCGCGGAAGCACCGCCGCCCGCGGAGGGACGCTATGAATCGCTTTCGCTCGACGAGCTGAGGGAACTCATCCGCAAACAGCCCGGCATCCCCCTCATCGCCGCCGACGGCAGGGCGAAGATGAGTCTCGCCGGCGCCCAGCATAAACTGCCCTTGCACTGGGATGGCGCGCAGTTCTGGCTGCCGCAGGGAGCGCCCTCCACGCACATCCTGAAACCGGAGAACGCGCGGCCTGAGCACTATCCGTTCTGTCCGGCCAACGAACATTTTTGCATGTCGCTCGCGCGCTCGATCGGCCTTCCCGCGCCGGGCACAGAACTGATGCACCTGCCCGAACCGGTGGTCCTCGTCCGCCGCTACGACCGCGTCACGGCGGACCAGCAGACCAGGCGGCTGCACCAGATCGATCTTTGCCAGCTGCTGAACAAATGGCCCGAGTACAAATACGAGGCGCAGGGCGGGACAACATTTCTGGAAGCTTATCTCGCCCTCGCGCAGACGCGCCAGCCCGCGCCCGCGCGCCGGCAGCTGCTGCGCTGGCTGGTGTTCAATTACCTCATCGGCAATTCGGATGCGCACGCGAAGAACATATCGTTCCTCGTCGATCCGAAGGGCTTGTCCCTCGCACCGTTCTACGACCTGCTGTGCGCAAAGGTATACGGCGACGACGCCATGGCGATGACGCTGGGGGGCGAATCGCGCTACGGCTGGGTCACATCGAACACCTGGGACGAAGTTGCACGCGACTTGGGGCTGCGCCCCGCGTATCTGCGGCGCCTGCGGATCGAGCTCGCAAAAGACCTGCTCCGAGCGGTACCCGAGATCCTTGCGCGCGCCGAATTCACGGGCGAGGAGCGTCAATTCCTCGCCAAGGTAGCCGCGACCGTCGACGAGCATGCCCGTTTCGTGCTGGAGGGGCTGCAAGGCGCATAGCGGGTTGCACGCGTTGGCGACAATCGATCGGCGCCCATGCGCTGTTTCTGGACCCGTTTCTTGATCGTCGGTTCCATTCAAATCACCCGGGATATACATTGGCCAGTTCGAGCAAGCGCCAAGACCCGCGAACGCGACCCATGGAACAACTGACGGTCCAGCCGGGGCGCAACCATCGGGTTGCCGCCTCCGGAGCCGGGATCGGCCCGCGCTCGCACGCCTTGCCGTCCTCCCAAACCTCGAGCCAGAGCCGCCCGGGTTCCACCCTGACGATTGTGAAGTGGTCGAACTCCCGGTAGTCGCGCTCGGCAAGCCGCGCAGCGTCGACGCCGAGCCCATCGGCGGCTTCGCGCAGGATCCGCGCGGCGCGCTCGACCCTGGGCAGATCCCGGGCGGCGCTCGCACTCGTCTCCACCGCATCGCCGGCGGCCTCCCGGGAGACGTAGCCTTTCTCGGCGAGCCACTTCGAGAGCTTATTCGTCACCGTGCCCGCCGCCCGCAGAAAGTCCTCCCCGGCGATCACCTTGCGGATCATGTAGTACCCGAGGAAGTTGTCGAGGCTCTCGACGATCATTTCCGGACCGAAGAGGTCGCAGAACTCGCGATGCGCGTCGCCTTGGGCATTGTAGGCGCGCTCGAAGCGGGCCGCCTCCGATGCGGACAAGAATTCGTGCGCGTAGCCGTTCAGGTAGCCGCTGAGGACGTCGAGCACCGCCTCGTAGCGAGCCAGCGTCCTGGGCGCGAGCCTCGTGCGTTGCGTTTCAATGAACTCGTCGAACACACTACGGATGTTCGGTTCCCCCGGCCGGGGAAGCCCTACGATCTTCGCGCTCATCGCCTGTTCTCCAGATGCGGTGTTCTCAAACTCCTTCGTCCGGGTCCGCGTACTGCGGCGGGCTTTCGCCGACCTTCCCCGTCACCTTGGGACGGCCTGCGCGCTGCGCGCCCTCCGCGATCGAGAGCACCCGGATTTGATGCCACCAATCGTCGCCGAAATCGAACCAGTAGCCGAACGCGTCACCTGTCTTGAGGCCGAGGGAATCAAGAGTCGTCTTCTCCGCGTCTGCGCTGCCGTCGGCTTCACCGAAGGCATCGATCATGGCCATCGGCGGGCCGTAGCGCTTTGCCTCAGGGTCCATCGGCAGCCTGCCGCCGATCTGGAATTCGTACAAATGCTCTTCGTAGCGGTCGAAGGCGTCGAAGATCGCACCGTGGAGATCGCCGAGCGTATGGCCGCCGCACGCCTGGAGCGTGCGTGAGATGGTCCGGTTCTTCCGTGCGAAGCTCCTGGTCACCGGGCCGCTAATCAAGGCGACCTCGAGCGTGTAGAGGCGCTTCTTCGCCGTCGCCAACGGCTTCTTCGGCGTTCGCTTTGTCATGTTCATCGAGTCCCCTTTCAGCTGGGCGCCGCCAGCAGCATCGCGTCGAGCAGGCGTTTTTCCTCGCTCCCCTTCGGGTAGAGCGCAGAAAAGGCGTTGCCACGCCGTAGACCAAGGTTGCCGCGATCCGGACGGCCTGCCTCAGGTGCAGTCCCTCGAGCAGCGCGCGCATTTTCATCGCATCGTGCTCGGGCACCGGCTCCCGGCACAGCAAACGGCGCCTCGAGTCGCGTGGCCCGGATTCGGCGTTTAGCTGCGGGTTTCCAGCGCGGCCACACGCGCTTCGAGATTGTCCGGCCGCTCGTTCATCACGGGCACGGAACTGAGCAGTATGCCTACATCGGCTTTGAGGCTGGCGATGGTCGCTTCAATGACATTCATTCGATGCGAGTGCTCGGCGAGTGTCTTGCGCGTTTCGATTCTGAACTCGCGCATCTCCTCGCGAAATTCAATGATCGTCTTCAGGGTCAGATCCTTGCGCTCTCCTTCGTGGGCAACATCTTACCCCGCTGTCGACCGATCCGGTAGACGGCGCGGCCTGGGCACTCGCCTTGAAGCGCCGCCGGTTGCACCGAGGGTGCGGCGCGAACATCCGCGAGTGATGTTCGGCTTGCGCGAAACCCTGCCTCGAGAGGCGAGGCGGCAAAAAATGAGCGGGAACGAATTCAGGGAATTGGTGGCCAAGGGCGGAATCGAACCACCGACACAAGGATTTTCAGTCCTCTGCTCTACCAACTGAGCTACTTGGCCGTTTTGATCTGAGACGTCTTCTAGGGCTCTGCGCGCAATCCGAGCCGCCCGGAGTGCGACGTCAAGGCGAAGAACGCCGCAATTTTACCCGAAATCCCCTTTCGTCCTACAGCTCCCGGGGCCGGTCCGGGGGCCGCCGCGCTCGATCTTCAATTCGATTTCCCGCCGGCAAATCGGCTCAGAGCTTGAACTTCTCGACGAACTCGAGCAGCGCTCGTTCGCACTCCGCCGGTTTCTCGATCAGGAGCATGTGGCTCGTGTCGGGGATCGCCTCGTACGGATGGCCGAACTGCGCGTGCATCGCGCGCGCGACTTTGCCCGGCGCCTGCGCGTCGGGCTGATCGGGATCGGCGCCGATCACTTTCGCCGGCATCGGCAATTCCGCGAACCGGTGGCTGATGTGCGTCTGGTAGTTGGTCGTATAGACGCGCGACTCGCCCGCCGGGGGGCAGCACAGGTGCCAGCGGCCGGTTTTTTCATCCTGGCGCAGGATCGAGCGCGCCATCAGCTCGTGTGCGCCCGGCACCCAGCGGCGCAGGCTCTTCGACTTCGCAAAATGCGCCGCAAGCTCCGCGGGATCGGCAAAATCGTCTTTGCGGCCTTTCGACCAGTGCGCGAGCATGGTCTCGAACTTGTGGGCCACTTCGTGCGCGGGGAGCCCCGGCGCGGGAATGAGCGCCGGATCGACCATCACCAGCGCGTCCCAGCGCTTGCCGTATTCGAGTGCGTGCCAGAGCGATGTGACTCCCGAAATCGAGTGGAACACCCCGACAGCCGGCCGTTCGCCGAATTCGCGGCGGATCGCATGGAACACGGTCTCCATGTCGCGCACGAAGTTCGGCAGGTCGTGCGCTTCCACCGTGTGGCGCGGGTTCTGCCCGTGATTGCGCTGGTCGTAGAGGACGATGTCGAAGCGCTCGAGCAGCCGCCCCCAGAAGGGCACGTAGGCGTCGATGGCAAAGCCGTTGCCGTGGCAGAGCACGAGCCTCAAGCCCTCGGGATTGCCGTGGCGGCGCACGCGGATGACGGCGCCGTCGTGCATGGTCACATCGAAACTGGCGGCAGGCCGCGGAACAGTCAAGGTCGGCATGGAGTATCCTGAAAAAAGCCCCGCCGAGGCGGGGCTTTTCTTTGCTGCTGGATCCCCGCTCCCCGCGTTCGCGGGGACAAGTTTCGCGGGGATGACGCGCGCTCTTCGCGCTCGTCACTTATCCATTCCCCCCATGCCGCCCTTGCCTTCCATGCCGCCCATGCCGTGGCCGGCGCCGCCCTTGGGTTTGTCCTCGACCAGTTCGGCGACGGTGACGT
>JACPRN010000261.1 GCA_016189945.1 Betaproteobacteria bacterium | reverse complement strand
GCTCGATCCGTGGACGGGATTCTGGGTGAACAAGCCTTAAGGGCCCCTCCCCGCTGCAGCCAACAATTTCAGAGAAGAAGAATGCTTCGTCCAAGAAGCGTGTCCCGGAGATGTCTTAGGCGTCGAGCGCGAGAAAGACGTTGTTCAATCCTTCAGCGAGCGTCGGATGGGCGAAAATCGCTTCCTTCAGCACCGTGTAGGGGAGCCTGCCCATCATCGCGATCTGCACCATCGACATGATTTCGCCGCCTTCGATCCCGAGGACGACGCAGCCCAGGATCTGATCGGTCTTCGCGTCCACGATCACTTTCATCAGCCCGCGCGATTCGCCGACTTCGAGCGCGCGGGCGACCCCGCTCATCGGCAGTTTCGCCACCCGGATGTCGAGCCCGCGCTTTCTCGCTTCGGTCTCGGTGAGGCCCACTTGCGCGAGCTGCGGATCGATGAAGGTGGTATTGGGGACCAGCCGGTCGCCCACTCTCGCGTCGAGATTCTTCAGCCAGCGGTCGCGCAGGATGCGGTAGTCGTCGTAAGAAATGTGGGTGAAGGCCGGTCCTCCCTTCACGTCGCCCGCGGCAAAGATGCCGGGAACGTTCGTCTGCAGCGTCGCATCGACCGAAGCGAAGCCGCGAGCGTCGAGCGCCACGCCGGCCGCCTCGAGGCGCAACTCCTCGGTGTTGGGACGGCGGCCGATGGCAACGAGCAGATGCGACCCCGTCACCGAGCGCTCGCACCCTTCACAGGCGTAACGGACCGTGATTGCCCCCGCCGCATCGCGCTCCACGCGATCGACCGCCGAATCGGTGTCGATGCGGATGCCGTCCTCTTCCAGGATCTTGCGCACCGCCTCCGACACATCGGGATCTTCGCGCCCCACCAGGCGCGCATCGCGCTCCACGATGGTGACCTCGGCGCCGAAACGCCGGTACATCTGGCCGAATTCGAGCCCGACATATCCTCCGCCGATCACGATCAGGTGCTCGGGGACGCGTTCGAGCTCCATCACCGAGGTCGAATCCAGATAAGGCACCGACGAAAGACCAGCGATCGGCGGAACGAACGGCCGCCCTCCGGTGTTGATGACGATCTTCGGGGCGGTGAGCCGCTGCCCGCCGCCATCGTTCAGCCGCACTTCGACCGTCTTTGCGTCGACGAACGATGCCGCGCCGAACAGAAGCGCCAAGTTGGCGGTGCCCTTGAGGGTCTTGGTGCCGTAGTTGCGGAAGCGCTCGACAATGGCGCGCTTGCGCGCGCGCACGGCCGCCTGGTCGACCTCGACGCCGGGCACGCGCACGCCGTAGTCCGCCGCGCGCCGCGCCAGATAGGCCACGCGGGCGCTCGCCGCCATGGTCTTGGTGGGCGTACAGCCGACGTTGATGCAGGTGCCGCCGACGTGTTCGCGCTCGATGAGGGCAGTGTTCCAGCCCGCGCGCGAGAGCGCGAGCGCGAGCGGCTTGCCCGCCTGGCCGCTGCCGATGATGATCGCGTCGAATTTTTCGCTCGATTCCATGTCTTGCCCCTATGGCACTAAAATCCCGTTTGAGCGCGCCCGGCGGGCTCCGGATATTCCGGTGCCTGCGGACCTGCCGTTGAATTTCCCATGATTTTGTCGGATACTTTTTGCGCAAAACAGTTCATTGTGAACCAGCCCAAAGGAGGATCGGCCATGCCCAAAGTCATCGCTTTGTCAGCCGCCGCGTTTCTGTCGCTCATCCTGATCCACACCAGCGCATTCGCACAGGCCGGCCGTCCGGCTTTCGAGAAGAAGAACTACAGCTACAACGAATGGGCCAAGGGGCGGTTTGCCGAGGTCGTGACCGTCGTCAATCCGGGCAAATGGATTTACCTCGGCGGCATCGGGCCGGAGCAGGAAGGCGACGGGAAGATCCTCTACAAGGGGGATTTCCACGGCCAGTGCATGTACGCGTGGCAGAAGATCAAGAAGCTGCTCGGCATGCACGGCGCAACGTTCAACGACATCGTAAAGACGACGATCTACATGACTGACATCCGCCATTTCGCCGAATGGGGCAAGTGCCGCAGCCAGGCGATCCAGGGCGCGGAGGTTCCGGCCTCGACGCTCCTCAACGTCACCCAGCTCGCCTGGCCGGACATGATGATCGAGATCGACGTCATCGCCGCCACGGCGAAGTGACGCCGGCGCCCCTCAGCTCGTTTCCCAGGGATCGACCACCGGCACTCTTAGATCCCGGAAGTGCCGGACATTTCGCGTAGCGAGCGTGGCGCGCCGCGCCAGCGCGATGCCGGCGATTTGCGTGTCGCGCATGTCAACCGGCCGGCGGGCCTTTTGACGCTCCGCAGCCAGTGACGCCGCCTCGGTCGCGGCGGTGCTGTCGAAATCGAGCACCCGGTTTTGCAGGTCCTCTTCCAGCCGCTCACCGCAATGCCCGACTTGTAACCGCGGGAATCCCCGTCGTGCGGCGATAACAAGCCGGATCAGACAGTTAGGGAAGGTCCGCGTATCCGGGGAAATGTTTTGAAACAATTTCGCAGCGACCTAAGCGGCGGTGGTGCGTTCAAATGAATAGGACCACATCGGAGTCCCGCTCAATGAAAACGGTTCAGAGAACAGCGGCAGGGCCGGATTGGGCCGAAGCTGATATTGGCGACTGGATCAGAGCGGTCTTCCGTCGCTGCCCCGAGCTGGCGGGCTTTTCGGTCTTCGACCTGTCCGCATGGAAAAGCGATGCGGATTCTTCAAGCCGGGACACCTATCCTTTTGCCATCCAAATCGAGCTTTCCCGGCCGCTGAGCAGCGCCGAATGCGACCAGATCTGCGAATTGATCAGCATGGAAATGGACGATTTCATTTCCTCGCAGCCTGATGCCTGGGATCTGCTGCGCGGGCGAGCCTTCGTCAGGACGCTTCACTAACGATCGCTGCCCGGGTGCTCGGAGGCCGAAACCCGGCCGAGAATCTCCCTCGCCTCGAGCCTGAATGGCGGGCGCAAAAAGCGGATAATGCTGCGCGTCCAGGGTTCCGCACGTCGGTGTTGCGAGAGTTGGAGCGCCGGATCATCCGCGAAAGCAATACTTGGCGGCGGCTCACGCTGCCCGAAGGACGCAGCTTGTTTCGCCACCAGCAGGGAGTCGATCGATGACGCCGAACAGGTCCGAGCTGATCGAGATGCTCAGGAAGATGATCCTCATCCGCGAGTTCGACGAGCTGGCGATCAGGCTGCGGACCGAGGGCAAGATATACGGCGCCATTCATCCCTACGTAGGGCAGGAAGCGATAGCCGTGGGCGTCTGCGCGGGCCTGGCATCTGCCGATCGGATAACGAGTACGCATCGCGGCCACGGACACTGCATCGCCAAGGGAGCGGACATCCGCCGCATGATGGCCGAGCTGTTCGGGCGCGTCGATGGCTACTGCAGGGGCAAGGGCGGATCGATGCACATCGCCGACTTCTCGGTGGGCATGCTCGGCGCAAATGGCATCGTCGGCGCCGGGCTGCCGATCGCTGCCGGGGCCGCCCTCGCCCTCCAGCTCGATGGCAAATCCAACGTCGCGGTCTGCTTCTTCGGCGACGGGGCGGTTGCCGAGGGCGAGTTCCACGAGGCGCTCAACATCAGTTCGCTGTGGACCTTGCCGCTCGTGTTCGTATGCGAGAACAACCAGTACGGCGCCAACAATCCGGTCGCCGCACAGCACCGCGTTACCGATGTGGTGGCGCATGCCGGCGGCTACGGCATGGTCGGGCAATCGGTCGACGGCAACGACGTGCTCGCCGTCCACCGGGTGGCGCGCGAGGCGCTCGATCGGGCGCGCGGTGGCGAAGGCCCGTCCCTCGTCGAGTGCAAAACCTACCGCTGGCACTTCCACGCCATGCGCCAGACGCCGCCGCCGGAAACCAGGCCCGCTGACGAAATCGCCGAATGGAAGCGCCGCGATCCGATCGCTCGCCTCGTGTCCGACCTGAAAGCGCGAGGTCTCCTCAGCGAATCCGATCTGGAGCGCATGCACAGGCAGGTTCAGACGGATCTGCGCGAAGCAGTCGCATTCGCCGAGGCGAGCCCCTTCCCCGATCCCAAGGACATCCTCGCCGACATGTTCGCCGCCTAGAGCGGACGATCCCCGGCCCGAAGACAGGAGATCAAGATGCGCGAAATCAGCTTCGCCCAGGCGCTCGATGAAGCCGTCGCCGAAGAGATGCGGCGCGACGACAGGGTCATCATGCTCGGCACCGACTTCACCGGCGATCCCCTCAAGGAGTTCGGTCCGGCGCGCGTGCGCTACACGCCGATATCCGAGTCGGTTCTGACCGGAATGGCCCTGGGCGCGGGCGCCTGCGGTTTTCGGCCGATCGTCAACTGGCGCATGGTCACGTTCTCCTTCGTCGCCATGGACCAGATCGTCAACCAGGCGAGCAAGATCCGCTACATGTTCGGCGGGCAGGCCGATTTCCCGGTGACCTATCGCTGCACCACGGGCGGCGGATCGGGCTCGGCCGCCCAGCACTCGCAGAGTCCGTATTCCATGTGGATGCACCTGGCGGGTCTGAAAATAATATTGCCGGCGACCCCGGCCGACGCCAAGGGCCTGTTGAAGAGCGCGATCCGCGACAACAATCCGGTCGTCTCCTTCGAGTGCAGCCGACTGAACGCGGTGGTCGGCGCGGTGCCCGAGGGGGATCACGTCGTGCCGCTTGGCGTTGCGCGGGTGGCGCGCGCCGGAACCGACGTGACCGTGGTTGGCCTCGCCTACTACCTGCAGGAAGCCCTCAAAACAGCAGACGAGATGGCGCGCGACGGCATCTCGGTCGAAGTCATCGATCCACGCACGCTCGTGCCGCTCGATGTCGAGACGATCCGCGCATCGGTGCGCAAGACCGGAAGGCTGGTCGTCGTCGATGAGGCGCCTCCGACCTGCTCCGCGGCCTCCGAAATCGCCGCCCTCATCGCCGAGGATGCGGCCACCTTCGGCGCCTTGAGGGCCCCGATACAACGAGTCTGCGCGGTGGCAGTACCGGTCCCGTACAGCCCGCCGCTGGAAAACGCGGCATTGCCGGATCGGGCCCGCATCGCGGCCGCGATCCGCCGGGTTCTGGATGCGGCGCCGGTCCCGGCCTGAGGAAGGAAGCCTTTCGTGGCCAGCGGCCGGTGGGAATGCGCGCTAGAGTTCGGCGGCAGGCGCGTACTCGTCGCCGATTCGGCGACGGTGTTTGCCGGCCTCGATCCGAACGATGTCATCGTCTGCGGATCGCACGGCGGCGCGACGGCTGCGCTGTTTGCTGCAGCGAGCGGAGCGAAGGCCGTCATTGTCAACGATGCGGGCATCGGCAAGGATGACGCGGGAACGAGCGGGCTTAGCGCGCTTGAGCCGTTGGGAATGGCCGCAGCGACAGTCGATTACCGCAGTGCGCGCATCGGCGATGGCCGCGATACGCTGGCTGCCGGGCGTATCTCGCGGGTGAACCGGTGGGCCGCGCAAGCCGGCGTGCTGCCGGGCGAAGAGGCCGCCATCGCCGCGGAGCGGCTCGCCCGCTGGGAAGCCCCGGCCGAACGCGTCCGAGCGCAGACGCCGGCCGAGCGCGAAGCGCTGATCCTCGCTCCCGGGCGGCCGCGCCTGGTGGCAA
Source organism: Betaproteobacteria bacterium (assembly GCA_016189945.1). Classification (GTDB taxonomy): domain Bacteria; phylum Pseudomonadota; class Gammaproteobacteria; order Burkholderiales; family SG8-39; genus JACQTO01. The sequence continues at coordinate 7,796 of JACPRN010000261.1, read as the reverse complement.
TCGATTCGGCCTCGATGATCGGCCCCGAGTTTGCCGGTGACGCGGTCGTCACGGGATCGCACGGCGGCGTTGTCACCTATACGGGTGCGGCAGCGGGGCGCGGCGTAAAAGCCGCCGTTGCGGCAGCCTTTTTCAACGATGCCGGTGTCGGCAAGGACCGCGCAGGCATAGGCCGCCTGCTGCTCCTCGAACGCGACCGCATTCCCGGCGCAACCGTCGGCTGCATGAGCGCGCGCATCGGCGATGCGCTCGACGCCTACCAGTCGGGCGTGCTGTCCCACGTCAACGCGGCGGCCAGGGACCTTGGCCTCGCGCCCGGACAACGGCTGCGCGAAGCGTTGCGGGAACTCATCGCGCGACTCAAGGAGCGGTGAGACTTCGGCCATCGATGAAGAATTCGCTCTTCCATATTATGTCTCGTGTTTTTCGTGCAGTTGCAACTTCGCAACTGCACGAAAAACACGAGATTGGTAAAAGGCAAAACCAACCTCGCTGGAGATAACTACATGCCACAGCTCACCGGCGGCGAAGCCCTCGTCCGCATGCTGCAGCTTCACGGCCTCGAATACGCATTCGGCATGGCCGGATTTCAGCCGCTGCCCTATTACGACGCGCTCGCGCGTCAAACCCAGATCCGGCACGTGCTGATGCGCGACGAGAAGCACGGTGCGTTCATGGCCGACGGATACGCGCGCATCCGCAACCGGCCCGCAGTCGCCGATGCGACCCTCGGTCCGGGCGCGACCAACCTCGTCAGCGGGCTGGCCGAAGCGTTCGGCGCATCGATACCGCTCATCGCACTCACGGGCGAGGTCAACAGCCTGATCGCGGGGCGCGCCGCGACTCAGGAAAGCGACCAGGCCGGGATGCTCAAGCCGACGGTCAAGCTTCAGATCAGGCTCGATCGGATCGAGCGGATTCCGGAGCTCATCCGCCGCGCCTATGCCGTCGCCACCGGGGGCCGCCCCGGCCCGGTCCACGTGAACGTCCCCGAGGAGGTGATGCACGGCCGCTGCGATTTTGCCGATAGCGACCTGTACGCCGATCCAGACGCCTGCGCGGTCGGAGGGCGGCGCGCGCGGCCGGCTGCGGACCTCGTCGAGCGCGCCGCAGCGCTGCTGCGCGGCTCCCGGCGTCCGGTCATGCTCGCAGGCGGCGGCGTCCACCTCTCCGAGGCCTGGGGCGAGATAAGCCGTTTCGTTGAACTCGCGGGCGTGCCCGTGGCGACGACGATGAGCGGCAAGGGCGCGCTCGATGAGCGCCACCCCTTGAGCCTGGGCGTTTTCGGCCGCTACTCGCGCACCGCCAACGAGGCGATCAAGGCCGCGGACCTGCTCCTCGTGGTCGGCTGCAAGCTGGGCGAGATCGCCACCAGCCGCTGGACGGTCGTTCCGCCGGCAGCGCGCATCGTCCACATCGACGTCGATCCGGCGGAACTGGGCAAGGTCTACCGCACCGACGTCGGCCTGTGGGGAGACGCGAAGCTCGCGCTTGCGGATCTCGCCGAGGCCATCCGGAGTGACGCTCGAGCGCTGCGCGAGCGAACCAGCGAGCAGCGCGCCGAAGTTGAGGCCGCCAAACGCGCCTGGATCGAGGGAGCGATGGCGAAATACACCTCCGACGAGCGGCCGATCCACCAGGCGCGCCTGCTCTGGGACCTGCGCGCGGCGCTGCCCGACGAGGGCATTCTGGTTGCGGACGGCGGCTTCGCCGCGCACTGGTCGGGGCTTTTCTACGACGTGCGCGCGCTCGGCCGCACCTACATCGCCAACCGCGGGCATGCCGCGATCGGCTACGGTCTCTCGGGCGCTATCGGGGCCAAGCTCGCCGCACCCGAGCGGCCGGTGGTCGCCCTTTGCGGCGACAACGGCTTCGCCATGGCCGTAGCCGAACTGGAGACTTCGCGCCGCATCGGCGCGCCGGTCGTCGCCGTGGTCGTGAACAACAACACGCTGGGCTACGTCAAAGCGCTGCAGCACTCGCTCTACGCCGATCGGTTTGTCTCGGTCGACTTTCTCGATACCGACTACGGGGCTGTCGGCCGGGCGTTCGGCTGCCGCGGCTGTCGGGTGTCGGATCCCGCGGTGCTGCGTTCGACCCTCGCCGAGGCGATCGCAAGCCGAGAGACCACGGTCGTCGATGTGCTCGTGACGACCAACCCGTCGGAGATGCTGCCCGGCGTCGACGCGCGCGTGGGGTCGAAGCGAGCGGTGGTCGAGCAATAGCTGATTCGAATGCACGTCCCTTGGGCGCCGTATTAGACATAGAGAACATCGCCGTTCCGGGGAAATATCCGAGCAGGATCCCCGGATATTGGTGGAACGACCGCCGCCCATGCTCCGGTACAGCGATCTCCGCGATTTGATCGGCTATCCGGGGGCCGCTGGGGCATCTGCCCCAACCCAGTCCCAGGGTCTTGGCCAATACCTGACCGCCAAGAAGATTTGGCGCGAATTTGACTTGGGACAATCTTGATGTAGATTCCGGTCTGTAGCGTTGGACTTTCGACTCCGGAGGGGGAGCGGTCGTGAAGAACCAGAAACGGGGAAAGAACGTGAGCAGCGGAGACCGTCTGCTCAGCGCCGAGGAGGCGCTTCGCGTTACCCGGGCTCAGTTGTGGCGGCTTTCAGCCCAGAACCTGAACATTCAGGAAAGCGAACGGCGGCGCATCGCGGCCGAATTGCACGACGGGCTGGGACAGATCTTGAGCCTGGTGAAGCTCTCGATCGAGGAGGCGGCGCTGACCGCGGACGCATCCTCAAGAATCAGAATGACCCTGGAGAGGCTGTCCTCGCATGTCAAATCCGCGCTGGGCGAGTTGCGCCGGATTGCGATGAATCTGCGCCCGTCGACGCTCGATGACCTGGGTATCGTGGCCACCCTCGCCTGGTATTTCCGCGAATTCGAGGTCGCCTGTCCGGACATGAATCTGGAGCGCGACATCGGCGTGACCGAAGCCGATGTGCCGGACGCGCTCAAGCTGCCCATCTTTCGCATCGTCCAGGAGGCAACCAGCAATGCCCTCAAGCACGCCAAGGCGAGCCGCATTAGGGTCGGTCTGACGAGCGCAAACGGCCTCCTGAACCTGCTGATCGAGGACGACGGACAGGGCGTCGATCCCGCAAGCGCCGCGCGTGGCCGCGATTTCAGACACGGGCTGGGGCTCCAGGGCATGCAGGAGCGCGCCGAGATCTCCGGCGGCACGTACGATTTTCAATCGGCGCCCGGCAAAGGCACGCGCATCGGGGTAACCTGGCTGCCGGTCAAGGCCTCCGATGGCGAATGTCCAGTCATTCCCTTGTCCCGGCCCGCGGCGCAATCGATGTGCAGGTCCGCACTCGGAGGCGGGGGCTTGACTGAGGATTTTTCAGTCTGCCTGACTTGCGTGAGAAACCTGGCGTGCAGCGGGTCCTAAAGAGCGGCGCCGGCGGACCTTCGCTAGCCGGTGCCGAATGAAAGACCGCCGGAGGTCGGCCGCCGCCGCTTACTGCGGCTTGATGCCGGCGGCGGCGGAGATCCTGCGGTACGCCTCGGCGGTGGATGTCATGATCTCGGCAAATTGCTCGGGGTGCTGCCGGTCACTTCATAGCCGAGGGCTTCGAGCCGCGTGGAAACCTGCGGTGCAACGATCGCCTTGCCGATCTCGGCGTTGAGGCGATAACTAAACATACCGGGTCGCCGGTTCAGCCAACTCCGTTCGCCATTGCGCAAGCAAACTCTTCCCACGAGCGCCATTGTCGTGCTCGCCGCCGGATTCCTCGTGCTGTTTATCGGGGGCGGGGCGCGCTTTGCCATCGGCCTGACGCTCAAACCCATGGTCGAGGAGTTCAGTTGGGACCGCAGCCAGATCGGCGTTACCGTGGCGGTGTTCCAGGTCGTATCGGCCGCCAGCATGTATGTGGCCGGCACCCTCGCCGATCGCATGAGCCTGCGGCTGGTTCTCGGCGGGGCCCTTGCAGCGAGCGGCGTCGCAATCGGGCTGATGAGCCTGGTTGGCGCGCCCTGGCATGCGGTTGCCCTGTACGGGGTCTTCTTTGGCATCGGCAATGGCGCGGCGTCGCTCGTTCCAGTCGGAGTCATGGTGTCGCGCGCGTTTCCCGGACGAACCGGGCTCGCGAACGCCGTCGTCTCCTCCGGTTTGAGTGTCGGACAATTGGTGATGATCGCGGTGCTTGCCGCGGTACTGGTCACGATCGGCTGGCGCGCGGTGTTCGTATGGCTCGGCGCGGCCCATTTGCTCCTGCTGCCCGTCCTGCTTGCGGCGATCCCCGGTCGGACCGATGCGAAATCCCCAGCGAGCGTGCCCCCGCGCAGCGGCCACTCGGTCGCTGAGGCGGCGCGCACGCGGCAGTTCTGGCTGCTGGTTCTCGTTTATGCGATCTGCGGCTTCGGCGATTTTTTCGTTTCGACGCACGTTGTCGCCTTTGCACAGGACCGGGGCATCAGTACGTTCCTCGCCGGCAATCTGCTGGCGTTGATGGGCCTGACCGGACTTCTGGGGGTGATTCTGTCGGGACATTGGAGCGACCGCTCCGGCCCGGTGTGGCCGGCCGCGATATGCTTCGTGGCGCGGATCGGAGTGTTTGCGCTGGTCATGGTCGACCAGTCACCGCTGTCGGTTGCCGTCTTCGCGCTGGTGTTCGGACTGACGTTTCTGATCACCGCGCCGCTGGCCGTCGTCTTCGTGCGCGATAGCTTCGGCATCAGGAATCTCGGCGCGCTTACCGGCCTGATTACGATGGCGCATCACATCTGCGGCGGCATCGGCGCCTATATGGGAGCCGGCATTTTCGATGCGACCGGCCGCTACGATATCGCCTTCGTCATCATGCTCGTGGTGTCGGCCATCGCTCTGGTGCTGACCATCGCCCTGCGCCGGCCGAGCAAGGTACTCTAGTGTCCTGAGTCGTTAGTTGCGCGCCCGGCAGGATGAATCCGGGCACTGGTCGGAGCCAGTTCAGATCGCCGGTTTCGGTCCCCTACCAAGCGATTCGGCGCAGGTTCGGCAACGTGTCGAAGTGCTCGTCGCGACTGAGGATCGGCAGCCCGTGCTAATCGCGAGTGCTGCGATCCATGCATCGTTCGACGGTATTGGACGACCGAGGCGCTTGAGCGTGCCCCGAAGAGCCGCGTAAGGAATTGTGGTTTCGGCGGTAATTGCCAGCAGTTCGAAACCGAAAAGATGAGTATCCAGCCACGCCTCATAGGCTTTCCGATTTCTTGATCCGGCGATTCCATATCGAAACTCACCGAGGACGATTACCGGCAATGCGGCGCGTTGCTGACGGCGCAGAATCTCGCCAACGCCGGGTTCGCCGTCGGCGAAAGCCGAAAGCGCGTTGGTATCCAAGATCAACGTCGGTCCTCAGGCTCGATGACCTCGAACTCTTGGTCGATGGCGGATTGGACGCGGGCGGTTTCTCTGCGCAGTCGCCTGAGCTTTCCGAAGCCTTGCATCCACTCGGGCTCCGGCGCGCCTGCCCTTCCACTCCTCGGGGGGGCCAGCTTGTCACGCAACGCCTCGGTGACGAAATCCTTGAGCGACTGCCCGCGTGCTGCAGCGGTCGCCTTCGCCTTGCGAAACAGCGGATCGGGGAGCTCCAGCGTGGTTTTCATCGAACCAGTTTGCCATATTTATGGGTCCGGCGGCAAGCACGGGAATGTTCTCGTCCAGCTTGGCGCGTTGACGCGGATATCCATCATTGCGGCTTCAACCCCGCTTCCCGGATCAGTTTGCCCAGGCGCTGGTACTCGGCGGCGACCAGGCGGTTGTATTCCTCCGGCGAGCTGCCCGCGGTGTCGAAGCCGAGGCTGGCGAAGCGCTCCTTCAATTGCGGCGTCTGCAGCACGCGCACGGTTTCGGCGTTCAATCGCGCGATGACATCGGCCGGCGTGCGAGCCGGCGCCGTGAGCCCGAACATCGCGGTCATTTCATAGTTCGGCAGGCCGGCCTCGGCGATCGTGGGCACATCGGGCAGCAGCGGCGAGCGGCGGGCCGAGGTCACGCCGAGCGCCCGCAGTCGCCCGCTGCGGATGTGCGGCAGCGCCACGGGTATGTTGTCGAAGGTCATGTGAATCTGGCCGCCGAGCAGGTCGGCGATCGCCGGCGCCGCGCCTTTGTAAGGCACCTGCGCGAGCTTGACGCCGGCCAACTGCTTGAACAATTCCGCTGCCAAGTGCCCGCTCGAGCCGTGCGCCGCGGTGCCGTAGAACAGCGGCGTCGGGCTGGACTTTGCAAGCTCGATCAGCTCGCTCACGGCCTTCGCCGGCAGCGTCGGGTTCACGATCAGCACGTTGCCCGAGGTCGCCACCAGGGTAATCCCCGTCAGGTCGTGCAGGGGATCGTATGCAAGTTTGGCGTACATGTGCGCGTTGGTCGCGCGCGAGGTCCCCGCCATGAGCAGCGTATAGCCATCGGGCGCAGACCGGGCGACATACTCCTCCGCCACCGTGGTGGCCGAACCGGCGCGATTCTCGGCGATCGCCGGCTGGCCCAGTCCTTCGCCCAGTCTCTGCGTCACCGCACGGGTGATGATGTCGAGCGTTCCGCCCGGGGCGGAGGGAACGATGATGCGCACCGGGCGCGACGGAAAGCCGTGGGCGGGAAGGGTCTGGGCGAACGAGACTGCCGCAGGCGGCGCAGTCAATGCGCCCACAACCAGCCCGAACGCGAACCGCGGGAGCACTGCGCGCAGGGGGTGCATGGCATTTTTCTCCGTAGTAGCCGTACCGGCAGGAGGCCGGGTGTGTGGAGGGCTGCTTCCAGCGCACGCTTACGGGCTGCGTGACTTCAACGAAAGGTACTACTGTCCGGGGTGCCGCGGCCGGCTGTTAGCTTCCCGGCCGCATGAAGCGGCCCTCCTCGGTGAGGCGCCGGTGGAACTGCTCGCCGTAGGCGCGGGCGTCGTCACGGTCCTGGATCGGCTGCTTTGCCCAGAGATCGTTGGGCCAGCGCTTCGCCCGCGCGTACTCGCCTGCATACAGGTCCGAGCGGACCTGGAGCAGGAAATTGTGCATCAGCTTGGCGCGCCGGTGCCGGAGCGTCTCGATGTCGATTCGCGCCCGAACAACCGCCTCGCCGGGCGCGTCGATGATCGCCGTCACATTCCCGTCGAAGTCGACGAGCTGCGAGTGTCCCAGGTAACCGGCCACCGGCAGGCCGGATTCGAGGTAGGCGCCGGCATTCGACGAAGCGAGGTAGCAGATGTTCTCGATCGCTCGCGCCCGGCGAAGAATATCCCAGTTCGCCACGTCGTACGGCTCGCTGGTGACGTTCAGCAGCACCTCGGCGCCGTTGAGCGCGAGGCAGCGCGCCACCTCGGGGAACGAGATGTCGGTGCAGGTCAGGCAGCCGAGCTTGCCGATCGGCGTGTCGGCGACCGGGAAGAGCTGTTCGACACCATAGCGGCGGACGTACTCGCTGTAGACGTCGCCGGGTCCCGTGTAGGTCGTGTTGAAATTGTTGGGGCCGTTGTGCTTGTGATACTTCAGGATCACCTGGCGGTCCGGGCTGACGATCACGTCGGTGTTGAAGTAGCGACCGGGCCAGTCGGCGATCACCTCCTCGACGTTGCCGACGATGTAGCAGCCGAGGCGTGCCGCCGTCTCGCCGATCAGATCGGTGAACTCACCGGGGATCGGCTGCGAGAGCTCGATCCAGTCCTCCAGCGTGCGGCGGGGATCGAAGCCGACGAGCGCGTACTCGGAGAAGACGGCGAGCTTGATGCTCCCCCAGCGGTCGGACGTCCACCGGATGAGCTGCAGGATCCGCTCGAGGTTACGGCGCATGATCTGAT
>JACPRN010000249.1 GCA_016189945.1 Betaproteobacteria bacterium | reverse complement strand
GTCGGAGGCGCACCTTGTTGAGGCTGTCTGCGAGAGCGATGTCTCCAAATTCGTCTCTGCGTGCACGCGCTTCGTCCAGTCCCTCCGAGGTGACGAAGTTGGGTTAGAGTATGCGCGCCGGAAGGTTCCCCTTTTCAAACCGCCAAGGTTTGCCGCTCGCGGAAGGCGCTCGCGGACAAACCGCGCGCCACTGCAATCAGCGCTCTCTGTAGTTATGCTGCAGCCATGCGATTACGACACGCGCGACACTGAGGTTCAAAGAAGTGGGAAGGCGGTCGCCGAACGGCGGATTAAGGACCGAAAACGATTTGCCGTCGAGGATTTCAGGTGGTCCGGTGCCGTACCTCCCGGTCTTAGGCCAGGTTCAAGGGTTCTTATGTGCCTGGCGGACAGTAAAAACCGCGTGTCCGTTGACGCGCCTGCGAGAATATTGGCAGTCCGGAAGTATCGAAGGCCGAGCGGGACCCGCCGAGCACTCATCTTCGTCGAAACGCGAAAATGGGTACGTCAGAAAAGTTTGAGCGATCTTATTCGCCGCGTTCCACGCGCTGCCGCGTTGCGAAGGGTTCGCTCATGTCGCGAAATTCGCGACATGAATCTCGCGTTTCAACTGAGCGGGGTATGGGCAGCAAGGACGGAGACGCGGCCTATCAGCGGCTTCCACGACGACGCGCCGCACGCAGCGCGCGCCTGAAGGCCGGCGTTAAACGGCAACTGGTGCATCGTGCCTGAACTCAGTCGCTTTCTCGGAATCGTAATCTACATGTACTACCGAGAACACGCGCCGCCCCACTTCCACGCAGAGTATGGTGAATTCGAGATCACGGTGGACATCCATACAGGCGTGGTCACCGGCAAATTTCCGCGGCGCGCGCTGAACTTGGTTTTGGAGTGGTACTCTTTGCATAAGGCGGAATTGGCCGAAGACTGGTCTCTCTCAGAGCGCAAGCAGCCGTTGAAGTCGATCGATCCGTTGGAGTAATGGCATGTTCCTTCATGTTCTTGAGGCGCGGTATGTGCGGGACCACGTGGTGTGGCTTCGATTCAGCGATGGCACATCCGGCGAGGTGGATCTTGCGGCTGAGTTGGACGGTCCCGTGTTCGGGCCGCTACGAGACATCGAGCAGTTCAAGCGCTTCTCAGTCGCCTACCACACGCTGACCTGGCCAAACGGTGCGGACTTCGCGCCCGAATTCCTACGCGAGCGCATCTCGGTTACCGCCTGACCAGCGTTCCAAGACAAGGCACCGCGAACAGCGTGCGCGCGAGCCCGCCATCCAACGAGAAGCCATCGGCGGTGACCGTGCTTGTCTCGCGGCTTTTCCGCGATCGCACGCTTTTGCTGATACTAGATAAACCTCAAGCAAATCATCTTTCAACAGGAGGTAAGCCATGGGAAAACGCGTTTTGGAGCCCGCGTCGGTCAAGGCGAAGGGGAGCTACAGCCCGGGTTGGGAAGTATCCGGAGGACGTCTGATCTACGTCGCCGGTCAGATCCCCTGGGATTCCGAAGGCAGAACCGTCGCGCACGGGGACATCGCGGGGCAGACTCGCCAGGTGTTCGAGAACATCCGCGCGGTGCTGGCCGAATCCCGCGCCACGTTGGACGACGTCATCAAGATCACCATTTTCGCCGCGGACATCCGCTATCGCGACACGATTAACAAAATCCGTAGCGAGGTCTTCAAGCCCCCCTATCCCGCGAGCTCACAGGTGGCCGTGGCGGCGCTTGCGGATCCGGAGTGGCTGGTGGAGATCGAAGCGGTCGCGTTCGTCGCAGACTGAAATCGGCGAAGGGAAATCGCCGGCGGACGCCGCTTCGCGCGCTGTTCCGCCAGTTTGGCCTCAAAGATCATCGGCCGCGGCCGTGCCCGGCGCGCACCTTTTCCCGGATCGCACGCGTTGCCGGATCCGACGGGGCAGCCCGCAGTTTGCCCCGAGCGATCTTGCCCTTCGCACTTCCAGCCGCCCCTTTGCGCCTGGGCGCCTTCTTCTTCTGCACCGGCGTTTTCTTCTTCCACGCGGGCACTTTCTTGGGCGCCGGTTCGCGCGCGACGCTCTTTCCGACGCGCGCAGGCGGCACGGCAACGACCGTTGCAGCCGCCTCGGCCATCTCGATGCCAAACACTTCGGCAAGCTGCGAGTCCTCGAGCACCCTTCCCGCGGCGGGCTCCTTTTTCGCGAGCGGCAGGCCGCTCCCCGCACGCGCGACGAGGTCAGTCGCCTCGACCCGCCTCAGCGTGAACAAGAGTTCCGGCTGCTCGTCCAGACGCGCGCCCACCCCGTAGAACACCGCTGCGACATGCTTGCACATCGAGGCCCAGTCCGGGCAACTGCAATTGAAGGTGATTTCTTTCGGTGCGGGAAAGAGGCCGGTCTGCGGGCGGCAGATGCGCTCCATCACGCCCTTCGACAGGCGCCCTTGCAATAGTTCGACCAGCGAGTCGATGGAACCGGCGCAGTCGCTGCCGAGTGCATGCCAGTGCGCCTTCGGCACCGCCGTGATATTCACCGCAACCTGGTACAGGTCCGAGCCCATCACCTGCGCCGACACCATCCCCGCGGCGATCTTGAGGTCGATCACCGAGCCGTTTCGCAAGTAAGTGCGCCCGCGCGGCAGGCGGTTTGCGAAATCGCTGTAGCGTTCGAGATTGTCGCACCAGGCCCTGCCCCAGAAAGTCCTCGCGATCGCGCCGCGTCCGCCTGTTACCGGGGAGAGCGCCTTGCCTTTCTTCCGCAATCGCGCGGCGATGCGTTCGGCCTTTTTGCGGCGCTCAGCCACCGAAACGTAGGGTTTCCATTGAAAATACATCGCGTATCCTCCCCGTTATTCAATTCTCCTGGCGTGCGCTGTGAATGTCCAGCCGCACCAGATCGAGCAGTTCCCGGTCGCTCATTTCCGTCAGCAAAAGCTCCGCGCTCCCTTCGAGCAGGTCCCTGACGAGCTGCTGCTTGGATTCGATGAGCTGGTCGATCTTGTCCTCGACCGTTCCGCGGCACACGAACTTGTGCACCAGCACGTTCTTCGTCTGTCCGATGCGGAAGGCCCGGTCGGTCGCCTGGTTCTCCACCGCTGGGTTCCACCAGCGGTCGAAATGCACCACGTGCGCCGCGGCGGTAAGATTCAAGCCCGCGCCGCCGGCCTTGAGCGAGAGCACGAAGAAGGGCACCAACTCGTCCTCCTGAAACCGCTCGATCAGTTCGCGTCGCTTGGCCACGGCGGTTGCGCCGTGCAGCACCAACCCCGCTCGTCCGAAGACCGCGCCGAGAAAGGCGGCCAGCGGTTCGGTCGTCTCGCGGAACTGCGTGAACACGAGCATTTTCTCCTGCTTGGCGGCGATCACTTCGGCGATTTCCCGCAGCCGCGCGAATTTGCCGCTGTCCGGCTCCCGCCATGCGCCATCGCCCAGCCATTGCGAGGGATGGTTGCAGATCTGCTTGAAGCGCATCAGGAACGCGAGCACCACGCCCTTGCGCCGGATTCCCTCGCTGCGGTCGAGCTCGGCCGCCAATTCCTTCACCGCGCGCTGATAGAGCGCCGCCTGTGCGGCGCTCAAGGCGCAATAGGCCTTCAATTCCGTCTTGTCCGGCAGGTCGACGATGACCGACTTGTCGGTCTTGAGGCGCCGCAGGATGTAGGGGCGCACGAGTTCCCGCAGCGGGGCATAGTGTTCGGCCTCGGCCAGGCCCCGCGCGAACGCGCTGAACGCCTTTTCCGAGCCGAGCAGGCCCGGGTGGGTGAAATCGAAAATCGACCACAGGTCCGAGAGCCGGTTCTCCACCGGCGTGCCGGTGAGCGCGATGCGCGCGTGTGCGCGCAGGCCCTTCGCCAGGCGCGTCTGCTGCGCACCCGGATTCTTGATCGCTTGCGCCTCGTCCAGTACCACCAGGTGCCATCGCTGTTCCTGCAGGCCCGGCAGGCGCTTAATCGACCCATAGCTGGTGATGACCAGGTCCACACCGCCCAGCCGCGCGCGATCGAGCGATTTCAATTCCTCGGCAGGCAGGGCCGATGGATGCGCGATAAGCACCTCGAGACTGGGGGCGAAGCGCTCGATTTCGGCGGCCCAATTCGCCAGCAGCGAGGCCGGCGCCACCAGCAGGGCGGTGCGCCGCGCGCTGCGCTGCTCTTTTTTCATCACCAGCAGCAGCGCAAGCACCTGCATGGTCTTGCCCAGCCCCATGTCGTCGGCGAGGCACGCGCCCATCCCCAGCCGGCAGAGCAGATACAGCCAACGCACGCCGACCTGCTGATAGGGGCGGAGCGACGTCTTCAGCTCGGGACCCGGATCGACGTGCGCGAGGCCCTGCGGGCCGCGCAGGCCCTCGAGCGTCGCGGCGAGCCAGGGGCCGGCTGCCACCTGCGACCAGTCGGGATCGCGCGCGCCGAGACTCCCGTCACCGGCAGCGCCGGCCCCGGCAAGAAGGCGCATCGCTTGGGCGAAGGGCAGCCCGCCCGCTGCCGCTGCTTGTTCGATCGCGCGAAACTGCTCCAGCATGCGGCCAAGCTTCGCCCGATCGACCTCCACCCAATGCCCGCGCAAGAGCTGCAATCCGTCCGAGCCCTCGAGGATCCGCTTGATCTCGGCCGCGCTCAAGCGCTCGCCGTCGAGGGTCACCTCCAGGCTGAAATCGAGCAGCGCACCCATGCCAAGCAGCGACGGGGTCTTGGCGCCCACGCTTGCCCTGACTTGCGGGCGGAGGGGCCGGCCCGCTCGCCAAGTCCCCGGGGTGCGTACGACGATTCCCGCGGCCTCAAGGAGCGGCAGGTCGGACAGAAACTGGAATGCCTCGGCCGGCCTCCAGCGCAGCGGATGAAAAATTTCGCCCGCCTCCACCATCGCGCGCAGCCAGGCGCACTGCTCGGCGGCACGCTGCACGGGAACGAGGAGCGAAAGCAACCGCGCCTGGTCCTTCGCGTTCGAGTATTCGCGCAGGGCCTGCGCGAGCGGCAGGTGCTGCGCCTTGGCATGCGCGGATAAGCGAGTGGTGTAGGTGGCAAGAAAGGCGAACGGCGCCTCCTCGTCCTTGCGATTCTCTGCGAGATTGAAATGCACGCGGCCGACCAGGTTCCAGGCCGGATGGCAGCGCTTGAGAAACTCGGCGAGCGGCGCTGCTCTCCGTTCGGCGCGAAACGCTGCGTCGAGATCGTTCCAAAGCGCCTTAAGCACCGAAGCGGTGAGGTACTCGGCGCCCGCCATCGGCGGCAGGTCGGCGGCAAGCGCTTCCAGATCGCTCGCGCTCGGGACCGGGATCTTCCGCTCCGGTACTGCCTCGCTCGGTTCTGGCGGCTGCGGCACCGCGCACACCGTCGTGACATAGCGCGCGCCGAAGTCGCGCCAGTACGCCAGCGGCGGCGGCAGGATCGTCCCCACCTCGCAGGCTCCGAGCTGCAGCAGGCCGTGGCCGCAGCCGCGCTCGAATGCCCGCGCAAGCCTTTGCCGGAGGGCGTCCGCGAGCGGCGCAGCGTCGGGATCCGGCCTCAGCAGCAGCCGGCCGTGCGGGGTGAGTATGGGAACGAGCGAGCCGGCGGACATCCGCGCGATTTTATCTTGCGGATCGTCTTCGCGAGCGAGGGCACCTCGACTTGCAGTGGGAAATGTTACGTGTCCGCTTCGGCTGGGAGCGCATCGTATGCGCGATTCAGCGCGCGTACATATACTCGCGCGTCAGCGGCAGGGGATTGAGCCCCTGCCCACCCTCCTTGCACGCCAGGACCTGGTAGATGTTCATCCACCCGTGCGCAAATCCGTACGCGCATCCGGCGAGGTAAATCTGCCAAATGCGAAATCGCTTGTCGCCTGCGGCGGCGATCGCGTCCTCGCGATTGGCTTCGAGCCGGCTCGCCCACTCGTAGCAGGTGCGGGCATAGTGACGGCGAAGCGACTCGACATCGGCCACTTCCAGTTGAGCGCGCGCCATTTCCTGCAGCACCAGCGACACGTGCGGCAGCTCGCCATGCGGGAACACGTACCGGTCGATGAAGTCCCCCGCTCCCATGGACGTCCACCGGCTGTCGGGATCGCTTGCCGTGATGCCGTGATTGAGAACGAGTCCTCCGTCCTTGAGCAATTGGCCGATCTTGGAGAAATAGACACACAGGTTCTTCAAGCCGACGTGCTCGAACATGCCGACGCTCGCGATCTTGTCGAATGCGCCCTGCTCCGGAACATCGCGATAGTCCTGCAAGCGCACCTCGCAGCAGCCCTCCACGCCCTCTTGGGCGATGCGTTGCCTGGCAAGATCGTATTGGTTCTTCGATAGCGTGATGCCGGTGGCGATCGCCCCATACTTCTTGGCCGCGCGGATGACGAGCGCGCCCCAACCGCAGCCGATGTCGAGCAGCCGTTCGCCGGGCTTGAGCATGAGTTTGCTGAGAATGTGATCGAGCTTTTGTTCCTGCGCCGCTTCGAGCGGCTCGTCCTCGCCGCGGTAGTAGGCGCACGAGTAGACCATGTTCGGGTCGAGGAACAGGCGGTAAAAGTCGTTCGAGACGTCGTAGTGGTACTCGATCGCCTTGCGGTCGAGTTTCTTGCCGTGGCGCACAAAACGCTTCAGTCCCTGCCTGCCTGCCGAAGCGGCGCTGCGCGCCAGGCATTCGGCCGCACGGAAAACGTCATGCACCCGGCCTTCGACCTGGATGCGGCCCTCGACGTAGGCCTCGCCCAGCGCATTGAGGCTTGGAGACAGAAAGTAGCGCAGCGCGGACGCGCGCGGGATGGTCACTGTAACGGGCGGGTCCGGCGCGAGATCGTAGCTGCGCCCTGTCCACAGCTTCAGCCGAAGCGGAATGGGAGCCTTCTTGCCCAGTCTTTCGACCAGCCTCTCGAATCTGGCTTCCAGGAACATGATTGCGCCCCCCAGGCCTCCGGGAACATGAGCTGCGCCCCTATTCGCCAAATATCTTACTCATTCCCGTGCCTTCCGTAAATCGTGTCCTGCCGGAATTTCGGCGTCGGATGGAACGGTGCTACACTCGCTTCGCGGCCCGAGAAAGGGGGGAGTCATGGCAGCATTTCCACTGGAACCGATCGAAAAGGCGAGCATCGCCGAGCTGCGTTCGCTGCAGCTCGAGCGCATGAAGGCGCAGCTCAAGCACGCCTACGACAACGTTCCCCAGTACCGAAGGAAATTCGACCAAGCCGGGGTCAAACCCGAGGACCTGAAGGAATTACAGGATCTGGTGCGCTTTCCGTTCACCAGCAAGAAGGACCTTCGCGACAATTACCCGTTCGGCATGTTCGCGGTGCCGATGGACAAAATCGTCCGCATCCACGCCTCCAGCGGCACCACCGGCAAGCCCGCGGTAGTCGGCTACACGAAAAACGATATCGCCACGTGGTCGCACCTGATGGCGCGCTCGATCCGCGCCGCGGGCGCCCGTCCGGGCGACAAGGTGCACGTGTCCTACGGCTACGGCCTGTTCACGGGGGGCCTTGGCGCCCACTACGGCGCCGAGACGCTGGGACTCGCGGTGATCCCCTTCGGCGGCGGACAAACGGAGCGCCAGGTGCAGCTCATCGCCGACTTCAAGCCCGAAATCATCATGGTCACGCCTTCCTACATGCTCGCGATCGCCGACGAGTTCGAGCGCCAGGGACTGGATCCCAAGAAGTCCTCTCTGCGCCTGGGCATATTCGGGGCCGAGCCCTGGACCGATTCCATGCGCAAGGAAATCGAGGCGCGGGTATCGCTTCAAGCCATCGACATCTACGGATTGTCCGAGATCATGGGTCCGGGCGTGGCGCAGGAATGCGTCGAGACCAAGGACGGGCTGACGGTGTGGGAGGACTATTTCTACCCCGAGGTCATCAACCCGGAGACCGGCGAGGTGCTCCCCGAAGGCGAAAAAGGCGAGCTGGTGCTGACCTCGCTTGCCAAGGAAGCGCTGCCGATGGTCCGCTATCGCACGCGGGACCTCACCAGGCTGCTGCCCGGGACCGCGCGCACCATGCGCCGAATGGAAAAGATAACCGGGCGTTCCGACGACATGCTGATCATCCGCGGGGTCAACGTGTTCCCGACCCAGGTCGAGGAGATCATCCTCAAGCAGCCGGTGCTCGCGCCGCACTACGTGCTCGAGGTTTCGCGCGAGCAGCAGATGGACCGGCTCGACGTGATCGTCGAGCTCAAACCCGAGGCGCACGCGCTGGGCCGCATCGAGCGCGAAGCGGCGGCGCAGAAGCTGCAGCACGACATTAAATCCTACATCGGCGTCTCGACGCACATCCGCATCGCCGACATCGGTGCCGTCGAGCGCTCGATCGGCAAGGCAAAACGCGTCATCGACAAGCGGCCGAAGGACTGACGAGCCCTCGCCCGGGAGGGGCTTGGCGACGAAACCGCTTGCCTTCGCGGCGCGTGCTGCGGCCTCGGACCCCGGAGGCGGCTGCCAACAAGCGCCAACTGTGTATAGAATGAAGCGTTGCACCGAAACCATGTCCATTGAGGAGGCATCATGAACATCGGAAAGGCGGCAGTGCTGGCGGCCGCGATCGCGTCGCTCGCCATCGCAGTCAACGCATCGGCCCAGACCATCAAGGTCGGTGTCATCACAACCTATTCCGGGCCCGGTGCGGCCCAAGGCGACCAGCTCGACAAGGGCTTCAAGCTGTACCTCAAGCTCAACGCCGACAAGCTGCCCGCCGGGGTCAAGGTCGAACCGGTGTTCCGCGACGATACGGGAGCGAACCCCGATGCGGCCAGGCGCCTGGCGCAGGAGCTGATCGTTCGCGACAAGGTGCAATTCCTCACCGGCGTGGTGTGGACGCCGAATGCGGCGGCGATTGCGCCCCTCACCGCCGAGGCCAAAGTGCCGTTCGTGATCGCAAACGCGGCCGGCGTGACCATCCCCCTCGCCTCGCCCTACGTTGCCCGGGTCTCGTTCACTTTGTGGCAGGCGTCCTATCCCCTGGGGCAGTGGGCAGCCAAGAAATTCAAGCGCGCCTATACCGTCGTGAGCGACTTCGCTCCCGGCCACGAGGCCGAAGAGGGATTTATCAAGGGGTTCAAGGAAGGCGGAGGCCAGATCATAGGCAGCGCGCGGGTGCCGATGACTGCGACCGACTTTATCCCGTACATGCAGCGCGTCAAGGATGCCAAGCCCGATGTCCTGTTCGCGTTCAATCCGGCGGGCAAACAGGCAACCGCGCAGATGAAAGCGTATGCCGACCTGGGAATGCAAAAGACCGGCATCAAATACGTCGGGCCCGGAGACATCACGACCGATGAAGAGCTGCAGAACATGGGCGATGCGGCTCTGGGCGTCCTTACCGTGCATCATTACTCCGCGGCCGCCACCCGCCCGGCCAACAAGGCTTTCGTCGCTGCCTACAAGAAGGAGTACGGCGAGAAGCTGAACCCAGGGTTCATGGCGGTGGGCGCATGGGATGCGATGGATCTCATCTTCCAGTTGATCCGCGACCAGAAAGGGAAGATCGAGCCTGACAAGACGATGGAGCTGGTCAAGAAGTACAAGACCGCAAACAGCCCGCGCGGCCAGATCGTGATCGATCCCGAAACCCGCGATGTCATGCAAAACGAGTACCTCCGGGAGGTTCGCAAGGTAGGCGGCGCGTTGGCCAACGTGGAAATCGAAACGGTCGGCACACTGATCAAGGACCCGTGGAAGGTCTTCAACAAAAAGAAATAAGCTCGCCGGGAGGCAAGTCATCTCGTAGGGGGTCCCCCGCGCCGGGCCGGTGCGAGCGAGGGGGGCCCTCGGTTCTCTTGAATCCGGATCGGACTCATGCAGGACTTCCTGTCCTCATTGGTTAGCGTCGCGTTTCACGGGCTGGCCTACGGCATGATCCTGTACGTGATCTCGGTGGGCCTGTCGGTCACCATGGGTCTCATGGGCTTTGCCAACCTTGCGCACGGGGTGTTCGCCATGGCCGGCGGCTACGTCATGCTCACGGCGATCAACAGCCAGGGTGCGCCTTTCCCCTTGGCGGTCGCCGGCGCTTTCGTTGCCGTGGCGCTCGGAAGCATGGTGCTCGAGCGGCTGCTGTACGCCCGGCTTTACACGGCGGGAGAGCTCGAGCAGGTGCTGTTCACCATCGGGCTTATCTTCATGGCGGTAGCGGTGGCGCGCCTAATCTACGGCGCGCTTCCGCAGCCGGTGCATCTTCCCGAATACATGAAGGGGCAGTTGCGTTTCCTTGGTCGCGATTTTCCCACCTACCGCGTGTTTCTGATTCTGTTCAGCATTGCGATTGCGGCGCTGTTGTGGTTCGGGGTGGAGCGAACGCGCTGGGGAGCGATGGTGCGCGCCGCGGTGGACAACCGCGCCATGGCGCAGTCGGTGGGCGTCAATACCACGCGCCTGTTCACGCTTACCTTTTCCCTGGGCAGCGGGCTGGCGGCGCTGGGCGGCGCGCTGGGCGCGGACATCATCGCCATCCAGCCGACCTATCCGTTCGAGCACCTGGTCTATTTCCTCATCGTCGTTGCGGTCGGCGGACTCGGAACCCTGCGCGGACCTTTTGTGGCCGCGCTGCTGATCGGAGTCGCCGACACCGCATGCAAGTACTGGATCCCGGAGCTCGGCGCGTTTTTCATCTTTGCGGCCACCATCGGCATTCTCCTTTGGCGCCCCGGCGGGCTTTACGGGAGAGCGGCGACGTGACTCACTCCGGCGGCTATGTGGCCGATCCGCGCTTTCGGGCGATCGAGTGGCTGCCCTGGCTGCTTGCACTGCTCTGTTTTTTCGTCGCTCCCTCCTATTTGCCGCTCGGCAGCTACGTGCTGACGATGATCATCTTCGCGCTTTCGCTCGACCTGGTGGTCGGCTATGCCGGCATCATCACCCTCGGGCACAGCGCCTATTTCGGCGCTGGAGCCTACATCGCCGGAATATTCGCCGCGCGGGTGAGCACCGAGCCGCTCACGGGCCTCGCGATTTCCACCGTTGGCGCCGGCCTGCTCGGATTGCTCACCGGCGTCGTCATTCTTCGCACGCGCGGCCTCGCGCTGCTGATGCTCACCCTCGCCATCACCTCGCTTTGCCTCGAGTTCGCCAACAAGGCGACCGGCTGGACCGGCGGCGCCGACGGGCTCGGCGGATTCGCGATACAGCCGATCCTGGGGCTGTTCAAGTTCGACCTGTTCGGCAAGACGGCCTATCTTTACTGCCTGGTCTTTCTTTTTGCGTCCTGGTGGCTGGTGCGGCGCATGGTCTATTCTCCGTTCGGCGCGTCGCTGACCGGGATCCGGGAAAATGACGTGCGCATGAACGCCGTGGGCGCGCCTGTTTACATGCGCCTGGTCGTTTCGTACACGATATCGGCTGCGCTCGCCGGACTCGCTGGCGCGCTGCTCACGCAGACCACGCAGTACGTCGGCCTCAAGGTGCTCGGCTTCGAACTGTCAGGCGAGCTGCTGGTGATGCTGATATTGGGCGGAATCGGGCGGATCTACGGCGCCTTCGTCGGGCCCCTGGTCTATCTGCTGGCACAGGACTATCTGGCCAAGCAGTTTCCGGAATACTGGTATTTCGGCATCGGCATGATTCTGGTGCTGGTGGTCATGTTCGTGCGCGGCGGAATCCTCGGCATCGTGGATGCGGGCATCGCAAAATGGCGCGGAGCGTCCGCATGAACGCGGCGCTCGAGGTGCGCAAGCTGTGCAAGAGCTTCGGTGCGCTCAAGGTGGCCGACGAGATCGATTTTTGCCTCGAGCGCGGCGCCCGCCACGCCCTCATCGGCCCAAACGGAGCCGGGAAGACCACCTTCATCAACATGCTGACGGGGAGGCTGCGGCCCTCCAGCGGGCAGATGCTGCTCGGCGGCGAGGACATCACCGAGCTTGGCCAGGCAGCGCGCGTGAAGCGCGGCCTGGGCCGCACTTTCCAGATCAATACGCTGTTTCTCAAACTTCCGGTGATCGATAACGTCGCGCTCTCGGTGGCCGAGCGCGAAGGCGTGGCCTGGCGCATGTTTCGCGCCGCGAACGCTCACCGGGGCGTGATCGACGAGAGCATGGACTTGCTGCAGACCCTCGGCCTTGCCGAGGACGCCCGCAATTCGGTTGCAAGGCTCCCCTACGGCAAGCAGCGCCTGGTCGAGATCGCCGTCGCGCTCGGCCTCAAACCGCGCGTGCTGCTGCTCGACGAGCCGGCGGCGGGCGTTCCTTCGCTTGAGTCGCACCGCATCCTCGAGGTGCTTGCCGCGCTGCCCGGAGACATCGCCATCCTGATCATCGAGCATGACATGGACCTGGTGTTCCGGTTCGCGCGGCGCATTACGGTGCTCGCGCAAGGGGCGATCCTGGCGGAGGGCGCGCCCGCGGAGATCGCGGAGAACCAGCGCGTGCGCGAAGTCTACCTCGGCGAGCGCCATGTCTGACCTGCTGCGCCTTGCGGCCGTGCGCGCAGGCTATGGCGCCACCGTGGTGCTCGAGGACATCGAACTCTCGCTGCCCGAGCGCGGTTCGCTCGCCGTGCTTGGCCGCAACGGTGTGGGCAAGACGACCCTGCTCGCGACCATCATGGGACATACGACGCTGCACGGGGGGTCGGTCGAGTACCGCGGCAGGCCGGTATCCAGGGTCCCCGTGTATGAGCGCACGCGCCTTGGTTTCGGCTATGTGCCCCAGGGGCGTTTCATCTTCCCTTCGCTCACGGTCGAGGAGAACCTCGCCGTCGCCGAGCGTCCGGGACCGTGGACCCTCGATCGGGTCTACGACCTCTTTCCGCCGCTTGCCGAACGCCGCACGCACATGGGCAACCAGATCTCGGGCGGCGAGCAGCAGATGCTCGCGATCGGCCGCGCCCTGATGGGCAACCCGGCGCTGCTCCTGATGGACGAGCCGCTCGAGGGGCTGGCGCCCATCATCGTCGAGGTCCTGATCAAGGTCATGCGCAGGCTGATACGGGAGGAGTCGCTTACCGTGATCCTGGTCGAGCAGTCGGCCCGGCACGCGCTGGAAATGACCGAGCGCGCCATCGTGCTGAGCCGCGGGCGCATCGTCTACTCCGGCGAAAGCCGCGAACTGCTGGCCGATGCGGCGCTGCTCACGCGCGTGGTCGTCGCCTCCTAGGCGTTGAGTTCGATGCTCCCCATCCTTGCGCCGATCGCCTTCACGCTGTCGCTTGCGGTCATCGAGGATTCCGCCGCTCAGGATCGCTACGCCGCCGAGCGCGCGCAGATGGCGAGGGAAATCGCCGGCATGGCCGCCATGACGGCGGCCGAGACCGGCCGCCCTGCGTTTGCCGCAAGCGTGATGGCCGCGATGGCCAAAGTGCCGCGCCACCGTTTCGTCCTCCCGGCGTGGGAGCGCGATGCGTATCAGAACCGCCCGTTGCCGATCGGCGAGGGGCAGACCATCTCGCAGCCCTACATCGTGGCGCTCATGACCGATCTGATCGACCCGAAACCCGGCCACACGGTGCTTGAAATAGGCACCGGCTCCGGCTACCAGGCGGCGGTGCTGGCGGAATTGGTCGCTGCGGTGTACACGATCGAGATCGTCGCGCCGCTCGGGCGGCGCGCTGCCGAAACCCTGCGCGCTCTCGGTTACCGCAACCTCCAAACCCGCGTCGGCGACGGCTACAACGGCTGGCCCGAGAAGGCCCCGTTCGACGCGATCATCGTTACCGCTGCCGCCCCTTTCGTCCCACAGCCTCTGGTCGAGCAGCTCAAGCCGGGCGGCAAGCTGGTCATTCCGGTCGGCGACCGCCTCGACGTGCAGCAACTGATGGTGATCGAAAAGGCTGCCGATGGATCGATCAAGAGCAGGCGCACAATACCGGTGCGCTTCGTGCCGCTGACGCGAGAGGCGCCCGCGAAGTGATCGGTCTACGCGAGAGAATCGAGCCAGGCGCCCAGCCCTTGCGCGTTGAGCTCGATGTCGGTTGCAAAAACCTCGAGCGCTTCCCGGGTGCTCACGCACCAGGCGGCTCGGCGCGCTTCCTCAAGCACGAGCCGCGCCACGCCGTCGCGCAGCCGCGCATGGCGCTCGGGTCCCGAGTCTCGTTCGCGCCGGGCAAGCTGCTCGTGCGCATCGATCAGGCGCTTCAGGTCGGAGGCCAGGCGCGGCACGTCCCGGACCTGGCTGAAATGCGTGATGTAGATCGCCTGCGGCCTCAGATCGAGCAGCAAGTCTATGGAACGGCGCAGCGATTGGAGGTCGAACTGCACCGGGCTGGTGGTCGGAAAAACAAATTGGCGCTCGCCGCAGTCGAGCTCGCGGTAGGAAAGTCCGAAAGTGTCGCCGGCGAAGACATGCCCGGAGGCCGAGTCCTGGATGCACACGTGATGGCGCGCGTGCCCCGGAGTTTCCAGAAAGCGCAGCTCGCGGCCGTTCAGTGAAATACGCGCATCGTGGGGCGTTTCGATCATCCGCTCCTTTGGCACCGGAAGGATTTTGCCGTACTGGCGCGCCGCCTCCGCTTCGCCGTAGACGGCAACCGTGCCCTCGATGAGCTTGGCGGGATCCGCCATGTGGCGCGCGCCGCGCGGATGCACGGTCAGCTTCGCATTGGGAAGCCGGCGCATGAGCGCTCCGGCGCCGCCGGCATGATCCAGGTGGATGTGGGTAAGGACGACGTAGTCGACGTCCTCCGCGCGCAGGCGCTTTTCCCTCAGCGCATCGAGAACCAGCGGCACCGCGTGCTGGGTTGCGGTGTCGAGGATGGCTGCGCGTCCGCCTTCGACGATCAGGTGAATGGCGTTCAGCCGCCGGCGCGTGTGGTGCGAATCGATCGCGCTGATGCCGTACGCATAGTCGATGATGTCAGCCATGGCGATTTCCGGAATGGTTCATAATTCGATTGCCATGGCCTCAGCCCCGATCAAGATCCAGAATTTCGTCGCCAACCTGCCGCTGTTTCGCGAAATTGCGCAAAGCGAAATGGAGCGCATTCTGCACGATCTGAGCGCAGCCGGTCTGATCGTGGTCAGGGGCCGGCGCATCGGGATACCGAATGTGCAGCGCCTGCGAACCTACGAGCCATGACTGAAGAGGGTCATCGTTCGTCTCCCGGCCCGGATTCGCTTCGGCAGTAGAGGCGAGAAGCATGCACAGCGGAGCGACAGCAGAGAGGGAATTGCCCTCGGCTTCGGCCCGCGCGGATCCGCCGGTAATCGAATGCCGGCCGGTCGCGCTCTGGCTGCTCGCGTGTTGCGCCATGCTGTTCGCGTTGATCGTCGTGGGCGGAGTGACGCGCCTTACCCATTCAGGTCTGTCGATGGTCGAGTGGCAGCCGCTGATTGGCGTCGTGCCGCCGCTCAATCAGGACCAATGGCTCGAGGTATTTGCCAAATACCAGGAAACACCCGAGTTTCGACAGGTGAATTTCGACATGGGACTGGAGGAATTCAAGGGCATCTTCTGGTGGGAGTATGTGCATCGATTGCTCGGGCGCTTGATGGGCCTCGCCTTTCTCCTCCCCTACGTCGTCTTCCTGCTGCGCGGCAGGCTGCGCGGCACCCTCGCCTGGAAGCTGGCGGGGGTCTTCGCACTCGGCGCGCTGCAGGGTGCAATGGGCTGGTACATGGTCAAGAGCGGCCTGGTCGACGACCCGCGGGTGAGCCATTACCGCCTTACCGCGCATCTCGGGCTGGCGTTCCTGATCTATGCGCCGATGTTGTGGATCGCCCTCGACCTGCTCTTGCCCGCAAGAAATGCGCCGTTCGCGCCGGTGCTCGCCCGCCTCTCGCTCATCGTCGTTGTGCTCGTATTCGCAACGGCAATCACCGGCGGCTTGGTCGCCGGCACTCGCGCCGGCCTTGCCTACAACACTTTCCCGCTCATGAACGGCGCTTTGGTGCCGCCGCAAATCCTGATGCTGGAGCCGCTGTACGTGAACTTTTTCGACAATATCGCCACCGTGCAGTTCGATCACCGCCTGCTGGCGTGGCTGCTCGTTTTTCTCGTTCCCTGGTTTTGGTGGCGCTCGGTGAACGCCGAACTCGTTCCGCGGGCGCGCCTGGCGTGCCACCTCCTGCTCGCCGGGCTCGCGCTGCAGCTCGCGCTGGGCATCGCTACGCTGCTGCTGCGAGTTCCGCTTGCGCTCGCGGCAGCGCATCAGGCCGGGGCGGTTCTGCTCTTCACGGCTTCGCTGTTTGCCGCCCACGCGTTGCGCAGAGATTGAAACCGGAGCGGGAGCACAGCCGGCTCCCCGCTCGGCGCCCGCTGGCGTGCGCCGTTTTGCGCCGGAACCGAGGCTCTAGCGCCTCAGTACCCACTCGACCATTTCGTGGAGGTCTTTGTCGCTGATCTTTTCTTTCGGGTTCGGCGGCATCGGGATCGGTCCGTAGACGCCCGCCCCGCCGCTGCGCACCCTCTTTTCGAGCACGGCGACGGCGTCCTTTTCGCCCTTGCGTTTCTTGGCGACTTCCTTGTACGCAGGGCCAACGCCTTTCTTGTCCACGCTGTGGCAGGCCGTGCACCCCGCCTTGGCCATCAGATCCATGGCGCTCTTGTCGCTCAGGCCCGCCCCGGCGGCTGCGACGCTGGCAAGCGCCACGGCCCCGGCAACCGAAATTGCAGCGATACGGCTTCTGTTCATGCAGTGCTCCTTTTCCGAATCTGCCTCACGCACGTCCCATGGTCAGCAATCGACGTCTATCGGTATTGTACCGCGTTGGCGGCCGCAACCGGGGAGCGGGTCCGCTTCTCAGCCAGGTTGAAAAGAGCGGGCGCACTGCGCGCTCAAGGCGTATAATGCGCGCCGCGCGGAGAAAGCCGCGCCGGATTCAATTTTCAACTCCAAAGATCAACAAGAGTTTCCGCAGTCGCGACGCCCCTTTGAACGCCGTTCCCGAATTGGTCTGCCCTGCCGGCGCCCTGCCCGCGCTGCGATCGGCTGTCGATAACGGCGCCGACTGGGTCTATTTCGGCCTGCGCGACAACACCAACGCGCGCAACTTCGCCGGCCTTAATTTCGACGAGCAAAACGCAAGAGAAGGCATCCGCTACGCGAACGACGCCGGGGCGAGGACCATTCTCGCGATCAATACCTATCCGCAACCCGATACCCGGGAGCGCTGGCAGCGCGCCATCGACACCGCGGCCGATCTGGGCGTCGATGCGGTGATCCTCGCCGATGCGGGCCTGATGCGCTATGCGGCGCGGCGGTATCCCGAACTCGCCTTGCATCTGTCGGTTCAGGCCTCGGCGACCAATTTCGAGGCGATCAACCTGTACCGCGAACAGTTCGGCGTCAGGCGCGCCGTGCTGCCGCGGGTGCTCTCGCTCGCGCAGGTCGAGCAGGTCATCGCCAATACCGAAGTCGAAATCGAGGTCTTCGGCTTCGGCAGCCTTTGCGTGATGGTCGAAGGCCGCTGCGTGCTCTCCTCCTACGCCACCGGCCAGTCGCCCAATACTGCGGGCGTGTGCTCGCCGGCCAAGGCGGTGCGCTGGGAACCGGAGGGCGAACGCATGAACGTGCGCCTGAACGGCGTGCTCATCGACCAGTTCGAAAGCGGCGAGAACGCGGGCTATCCGACCATCTGCAAGGGCCGCTACAGCGTCGCCGGCGAGACCTATTACGCGATCGAGGAGCCTTCCAGCCTCAACGCGCTGGAGCTGCTGCCGCAGCTCGCGGCCATGGGAGTTTCGGCGATTAAGATCGAAGGCCGGCAGCGCAGTCCGGCCTATGTCGCGGAGGTCACGCGCGTCTGGCGCCAGGCGATCGATGAATGTGGCGCCGGACGGTTTTCGGTCAAGCCGCAGTGGAAGGCCGGCCTCGCAAAGATCGCCGAAGGTGCCCAGTACACGCTGGGCGCGTATAACCGGAAATGGAAATGACCGATTCACGGCAGGGCGGGAATCCCCGGATCGCACTCGGCCCCGTTCTCTACTACTGGAAGCGCGAGACGCTGCTGGCGTTTTACGCCGGGCTGCCGCATTCGTCGCTCGCCGCGATCTATTTGGGCGAGGTGGTTTGCGGGCGGCGCCATGAGCTGCGTCTGGCCGATTGGGTGGCGCTCGCGCGCGAACTGGCGCAGACGGGCGTGGAGGTGGTGCTGTCTTCGCAGGCCTTGATCGAATCGGAGTCCGATCTGCGCGTGATGCGACGCCTGGCCGGGAACGGCGAGTTCGCCGTCGAAGCGAACGAGATGGGCGCCGTGCGGCTCCTCGCCGGCAAGGCGCGCTTCGTCGCCGGCCCCCATCTCAACGTCTACAACCCCGACACGCTCGCGTGGCTGGCCGAGCTCGGCGCATTCCGCTGGGTAATGCCTCTGGAGATCGGGCGCGACGCACTGGCGCTGCTTCAGGGGAGCCGCCCCGCCGAGATGCAGACCGAAGTGTTTGCCTATGGCCGGCTGCCGCTCGCGTTTTCGGCGCGCTGCTTCACGGCCAGGCACTTCAACCTTCCCAAGGACGATTGCCAATACCGCTGCATCGACGCACCGGACGGGCTGCCGCTCGCCACGCGCGAGGGCAAGCCGTTCCTTGCCCTCAACGGAATTCAGACCCAGTCGGCGCAGATCTACGACCTGTCGGCGGCGCTGCCGGAGTTGAGCGCCCTTGGCGTCGACCTGATTCGCCTGTCGCCGCACTCCTCGGGAATGAACGACGTCATCGCGGCTTTTCGCCAGGGCTGCGCGGGCGATGCCGGCGGATTGCGCGCCCGGCTCGATGCGGTCAGGCCGGCGGCGCCCGTGGACGGCTATTGGCATGGGAAGGCGGGGATAGACCATGTCGCAGCCTGAAACCCCCGGAGGCGGCGGGCGGCATCTGCGATTGCCTTCTGCGGTCGCGGCGCTGATCTCGAAATTGCCGCAGTTTCCCTGTTCGCTGGGCCTGGCGATGGGGCTGAACCTGGTTGTGCGCCCGCTGCTGGCCGCGCAAACCAGTGAAGTGCTGCGCGGACGGGTCATCGCCATACAGGTCGACGACGCCGGAATCGACATGCGCGTGCGCTTGGGCGATTTCGGATTTGTTCCCCTGACAAGCGCCACGGCTGCCGAAGTGACTTTTCGCGCCAGCGCCTGCGATTTCTACTTGATGGCCCGCCGGATCGAGGATCCCGATACGCTGTTTTTCAACCGCCGCCTGCGCATCGAGGGGGATACGGAACTCGGCCTGGTGGTGAAAAATGCGCTCGACGCCATCGATTGGCAGAGCCTGCCGGCGCCGCTGCGCCCATTTCTCGACCGCTGGGCGGGGCTCTTTGCCTCCGCGGCCGAGCCTCCTTCGGCCGCGGCACACCGCGGCACCGCTCGCGCCCGCCATTCCTCACCCAGGTAGTTCCGGGGGGCAGCCGATCCCCGCATTTCACCAGGATAACTGTTCAGGCGACCAGGGTCTGACGAATACCTGAAGCTGTCTAAATCGTCTGACAAATACTTGACAAACTTAGACTTGTGTCTAATAATCTGCTTGCGCATTTGTCCATTTCTCCAATACAGATGCTCGAACGCCAATGATATCTAGCAAGGATATTAT
>JACPRN010000248.1 GCA_016189945.1 Betaproteobacteria bacterium | reverse complement strand
GGTTCAGCTAGTCGAGTTTCTTTGGGTGGCGTTGAATCTGTTTGGGATAGAGGTCACCACGACCGAGCCGCAGGTAAGAGCGCTCAACGATATTCACTTGGCGTACATGCCGTACTCCCATTCCTTAGCCGCGACAGCAGTATTGGCATTTGCGGTTTGGGTGGTTGTCGCAAAGCTTCTTAATAAGCCTGTTTGGGGGCTCGCGCTCGCAGTCGCCGTTTCGTCTCACATTGTTCTCGATCTGGCCACTCACGTTCCTGACATCGCCCTCGTTCCGGGGATTGAATCGCCGAAGTTTGGGTCTGGGCTCTACGCCGTGCCATTGCTTGCACTCGTCGTTGAGACAATTTACGGCGTCTGGTGCTGGTGGATATTTCGTGGATCCAAGGCTCTACTGGCTGTAATAGTCCTGCTTAATTTGGCGGCGCTTTCCTTTTACGCGCCCCTCATTCCCGGCCCTGAATACCTACTTGCCGGGCACCCGAAAATCTTCGCCGCCGCCATCGGAGTGCATATCATCGTTGGGTTAGTTGCGGTCGGGTTCTTTGCGCGTTCACATTGGCGGTCTTCCGGGATCACGGCGTCCGTGGCACCCGGCTCGAGCTCAAACGGACTATAGCGGAGGACCTGATAGCGATATTGCGCGAGGGACGCGGCGTAGATGTGGATCATCAGCGCGCGGAACTCTCGAATCAGCGCCTGATGCTGCGCGGGCGTCGCCCGACGCCAGTACCATGCAAGGACGGCGTGGACTTATCGCTTGTCGTCCTTGCCGCGCGACGGCCACCAGTGCTCGAGCATCGCCTCGGCGCGGGCGCGCCCGCCCAGGCCGAAAGCGAGCGCGAGCCCGAAGACCACGCCCGCGAGCAGGATCAGAAAGCTCTCTCGGACGATGTCGCCGCCCACGCCCACCTGATCCAGGGCGATGAGCACCACGAAGGTGAGAATCGCGTAGCGGGAAATCCGGCCCAGCAATTCCGCGTCCTGCATGCCGACATTGCGGCAGTAGGTCGCCACGGTGGAGCCCATGAAGCGCGCGAAGTAGGCGCCTAGGGCGAGGAGCACCAGGGCGACGATCAGCCGCGGCACGAACAGTACGAGTTGCCGCAGGAGGTCGGTGATATAGGTGAGTCCCAGGCTGTTGAAGGCGATGATGAGCGCCGCCAGTATCACCACCCAGTAGGCGAGCAACCCGAAGATGCCGGTTGTGTCGACGCCCACGCCGCCGCGCTGCAGGAAGCCGTCGAGGCCCGCGCGCTCCGTGAGCACGTTGAAGTTGATCGAGCGCATCCCCCGCTCCACGGCAAAGCGCAAGGCTTTCGCAGCCAGCCAGCCCCCGACCAAGACCAGTCCGGCGAGCGCCAGCCGCGGGAGGAAGATCCCGATCTGTCCCAGAAAGGCTCGCGCCGGTTCGATCAGCATGTCGATGCGATCCATGGTTCGTTCCTCCTCGCCTAATCCAATCCTGCCGCGCCCAGTATTCCAGCGAGCGGGACGCGCGCCCAGGCCGGCCGCGTGCGCAGCTCATAGCGCAGCTCGTAGAGCGCCTTTTCCAATTCGAACAACTCGAGCAAGGCGCGCATCTCGCCGAAGTCCGACCAGAACTCGCCGCCGCGCATCGCGTGCTCGTAGGCGGCGAGGAACGCCGAGCGGACCTCGACCTCCCAGGCCGCGGCCAGCGGCCCAAGAGCCCCGGCGTCGCCCCCGACTTGCGCCGCGTCCCGCAGCGCCGTCCAGCGCGCATAGCTGAACGAGCGCAGCATGCCGGCCACGTCGCGAAGGGGCGAATGCTTGGCGCGGCGCTCCTCGAGGCTGCGCGCCGGCTCGCCCTCGAAATCGATGATCACGAAATCGTTCTTCGACAGCAGGACCTGTCCGAGGTGATAGTCGCCGTGGTGGCGAATCTTAAGCGCGCCTTCGGGCGGCGCGGCGGCGCCGAGAACGCGCGCGAGCAGGCGCTCGCGTCCCTCGAGCAGGGCGGCCGCGGCGCCCGCCGCCTGCGCATCGAGGGTTGCGCGCCGCTCCAGGAGCAGTCCGAGCGTCGTTTCGGCCTCCGCGAGCACGCGCTTTTTCCAATTCGCGATCTCGGCCTGCGAGAGCACCTCGGGGTCGAACGCCGGATCGCCGGTGCGCCGCGCGAGCGCCCGGTGCAACCCGGCGGTGCGCTCGCCCAGGGTTTGAATGAGCGAGAGAAACGCACCGTGCACTTCGGCCGGCGCGGTGAGTTTCTCCTCGTGCCGGCTCTCGTCGAAGAAACGCTGCAGATAGTCGAGCGTATAACTCCACGCATCGCCTTCGTTGGCCACATGCGCCTGCAGCAGGGCGAGGGTGGTCGCCGAGCCGTCCGCGCCGAGGAATTCGACTGCGCCGGCGACCGGTACGCAGTGCGCAAAGCCGGCCACCTCGGTGAGGAAGCGGCCCATCTCAAGTTCCGGGCTCGGTCCGCCGCCGAGGCGCCGGTAGGCTTTCAGGAACAGGCGTTCCCCGAGCACCGCCACGGTGTTGCTGCCTTGGGCCTGCGCGCGCACGACCTCCAGCGACGAAGGATCAACGCCTGCGATTTCGGAGAACGCCGCGGTCGGAACGAAGCGAATGCTCCCGTGAGACGCTTTGACTTCCCGCGCCTCGCCGATCGCGGCCACCAGGTCGCGGCAGAACCCCTCGTCGGCAAAGGCGTCGGCAAGCACGCCGACTCTCGCCTGCTGGCGCACCCTGGCCGCGGCGGCGCCGGCGAGGCTGCGCACGCGGGCGTCCTCGGCTTCTTCCCATGCGAGCGCAAGCGGCACGAAGTAGCGCGCGACTTCGGCTGCGCCCTCGACGTCGACGAGCGCGAGAAACCAGGTGTTGCCCCCGCGGTCCCACAGCGCCTGCTCGGCGATCCGGGCGCGGGCGATGCGACTGTCTTTGCCCGCGTACCAGCGCTGCGGCTCGATGTATCGCGGCAGCACTTCGGTCTCGAGCAGTTCGCGCGTCCTGAGCGCCATGCCGATTCGCCAGGGTACGACCCGGTCGCGGAAAAAACTCAGCCACCCGTCGAAAAGCACCAGCACCGGCGCTTCCTCCCGCACGAAGTGCTCGGCGTGCCACTCGGGCGCCTTCGCGGGGCTCTCCAGGTGGAACCAGTAGAAGCCGTGCGCGGGAAGGGTCAGCAGGTAGGGCAATTCGCCCACCGGCGGAAAGGCGGCCCGGCCCATCATTTCCACCGGCACGCGCCCGCGGAAGCGCTTGAGGTCGAGCTCGACCGGCTGCGCCGATCGACCCAGATTCGCGACGCACAGGATCGCTTCCTCGCCCAGTTCGCGCAGGTAGGCGAGCACTTTGCGGTTGCCCGGATTGAGAAACGTCAGGCGGCCGCGGCCGAATGCCCGGCTCGAATTGCGCACCGCGAGGATGCGCTTCATCCAGTTGAGGAGCGAAGAGCGGTCCCGCGTCTGCGCCTCGACGTTCACCGCCTCGTAGCCGTACACCGCATCCATGATCGGCGGCAGATACAGCCGCTGCGGATCGGCGCGCGAAAAACCCGCATTGCGGTCGGGCGACCACTGCATGGGCGTGCGCACGCCGTCGCGGTCGCCCAGGAAGACGTTGTCGCCCATGCCGATCTCATCGCCGTAGTAGATGATCGGGGAGCCCGGCATCGACAGCAGCAAGCTGTTCATCAGCATGATGCGGTCGCGGTCGTTGTCCATCAGCGGCGCGAGGCGCCTGCGGATGCCGAGATTGATTCGCGCCCGCGGATCCGCGGCGTACATGCGGTACATGTAGTCGCGCTCCTTGTTGGTCACCATTTCCAGCGTCAGCTCGTCGTGGTTGCGGAGGAAGATCGCCCACTGGCAGTTCTCCGGGATCTCCGGGGTCTGCTGCATGATCTCGACCACCGGGTAGCGGTCCTCCTGGGCGATCGCCATGTACATGCGCGGCATCAACGGAAAGTGGTAGGCCATGTGGCACTCGTCGCCCTCGCCGAAATATTCGCGCACGTCCTCGGGCCACTGGTTGGCCTCGGCGAGCAGCAGCCGGTTCGCGTAGCGCGCGTCCACCAGCGCGCGCAGCTCCCGGATCACCGCGTGGGTCTGCGGAAGGTTTTCGTTCGCGGTGCCCTCGCGCTCGCACAGGTAGGGGATGGCGTCGAGCCTGAACCCGTCGACGCCCATGTCGAACCAGAAGCGCATGATGCGGAAAACGGCTTTGCGCACCTTCGGGTTGTCGAAATTGAGATCCGGCTGGTGGCTGAAGAAGCGGTGCCAGTAATACGCCTTGGCGACCGGGTCCCAGGCCCAGTTCGACTTCTCGGTGTCGGTGAAGATGATTCGTGTCTTGTCGTATTTCTTGTCGGTCGCGCTCCAGACGTAGAAACTGCGTTTGGATGAACCGGCGGGCGCCCGCCTCGCGGCCTGGAACCAGGAATGCTGGTCCGAGGTGTGGTTGACGATTAGCTCGGTGATGACGCGCAGTCCGCGCCGGTGCGCCTCGCGCATCAGGCTGCGCAGGTCATTGCGCGCGCCATACTGCGGGTGCACGTTGTGATAGTCGGATACGTCGTAGCCGTCGTCTTTCATCGGCGAGGGATAGAAGGGCAGCAGCCAGATCGCGTTCACACCGAGTTCGCGCACGTAGTCGAGCTTCCCGATCAGGCCGCGGAAGTCGCCCATGCCGTCATCGTTCGAGTCGAAGAACGCCTTGACGTGGAGCTGGTAGATGACGGCGTCCTTGTACCAGAGCGCTTCCTCCGGGACCGCTGCGGACTGCGGGCCCGCTACGACGGAAGGATGCGCGACGGGCTGGTCCATTGGGCCGTGCCGGCGCTACAGGAAATAGTCGAAGCTGCGCTCGGTGCGCATCTTGCGCCGCAGCGCGAACACGTGCGCGGGGGCGCGCTGCGGATCGAGCCGAACGAAGTTGCGCGGACCGCTCCAGAGAAAGCGCGCGCCGGAGAGCAGGTCGTGCATCTGGTAGGGGGTTCCCGCGTCGATGCCGAGCGAGGCCAGTTCCAGCTCGACCCACCCCGACTGGACGTGGTGCGGGTCGAGATTGACGACGGTCACGACGAGGTTTTCCAGGTCCTCTGTCGCCTTGCCGTAGCACAGCATGCTGTCGTTATCGATGTCGAAGAAACGCAGCGACCTGTCGGACTGCAGCGCGGGGTTCTCGCGCCGGACGCGGTTTACGCGCGCGATCAGGTCGGACAGGCTGTGCGGCAGCGCCAGGTCCCAGTGGCGGATCTGGTACTTTTCGCTGTCCAGGTATTCCTCGCTGCCAGGCTCACGCGGCGTTGCTTCGAGCAACTCGTACGCCGGCCCATACAGGCCATAATTCGCCGCCAGCGTCGCCGCCAGCACCAGGCGCACGACGAAGGCGGGACGCCCGCCGAACTGCAGGTACTCGGTGAGAATGTCCGGGGTATTCGGCCAGACGTTGGGCCGAAAGTACTCGCGCCCGGGACCGCGCGTGAGCTCGGTGAAGTATTCGGTCAGCTCCCGCTTGGTGTTGCGCCAGGCGAAGTAGGTGTAGGACTGGCTGAAGCCGAGCTTCGCCAGCCGATGCATGACCTTGGGCCGGGTGAAGGCTTCGGCGAGAAAAATCGCCTCCGGGTACTTGCGCTTCAGCTCGGCGATCGCCCATTCCCAGAACGCGAACGGCTTGGTATGCGGATTATCGATGCGGAAAATCCGCACGCCTTCGCCGGCCCAGAAGCCGATCACGCCGGCGAGTTCCTGCCACAGCTCGCGCCAGTCCTCCGATTCGAATTCGAACGGAAAGATGTCCTGGTATTTCTTGGGCGGGTTTTCGGCATACTGCACCGTACCGTCGGGCCGCCAGCGGAACCACGCGGGATGCGCCGCCACGTAGGGGTGATCGGGCGTGCACTGAAACGCGATGTCCATGGCGATCTCGATCCCGTGTGCACGGGCGCTCGCGAGAAGCCGCCGGAAATCGTCCATCGTGCCCAGCTCCGGGTGCAGCGCCTCATGGCCGCCTTCGGCTGCGCCGACTGCCCACGGACTGCCGACGTCCGCGGGTTCCGCGGCGAGCGCGTTGTTCGCTCCCTTGCGGTTGATGCGGCCGATCGGATGGATGGGCGGCAAGTAGAGCACGTCGAACCCCATTTTCGCCACGTAAGGCAGCCGGGCTTCGCAGTCGCGCAGCGTTCCGTGCCGCGCCGGCTCGGGCGAGGCGGAGCGCGGGAACATCTCGTACCAGGTGGAAAACCGGGCGCGCACGCGGTCAACCACGAGCGGATACTCGACGGGAAACGTGCACGCGCGCCTTCTGTCCGGATAACGTTCGGCGATTGCCGCCAGTTGTTCGTCCAGGCCGAGGGCCTTGAGGGCGCCCGCATCCGAGAGGGCGCGCAGGCGTGCCGCCCATTCGCGAAGCCGGACGCTGTCTTCGCCCGCGGCGCGTTGCGCCGCCCCTTCGATGAGGCCGGCGCCCACCTGCGCGGCGACCCGGATGTCCTCCCCCTCCACGCGGCGCGCGAAGTCGTGGCGCCAGGTGAGGAAGTGGTCCACCCAGGCGCTCACCGTGTAGCGGTAGGGGCCGGCGGTTTCCGTGGCGAAGCTCCCGCGCCAGCGGTCGTTGGCGAGCCGCGCCATCGGTGTCTCGTTCCACGCGGCATCGCTTTCGCGCCGCCACAGCAGCATGCAGGCGAGGATCTCGTGTCCGTCGGCGAAGCAATCGGCCTCGACGATGATCTTGTCGCCCGCAATGCGCTTGGCGGCGAAGCGCCCGCCGTCCACCGACGGCGAGATGTTCTCGATCACCGCCCGCACGCGGCCGTCGAAGCCGGTTATCTCCGACTCAGCCATGGGCCGCCTCCTTTGCGCAGTCTCGAGCGCACACGTCGCACCGTCGGCGTCCGGCGGTATTCGCGGGCGCTCGCATCCCCGCTTCTCGGGGCGCCGGCGAAGCGGCCGTGCCTGCGAAGCTGCACAGCGTAGCCGGCGCGTTGCGGCGCGTCCGCTGCGCACGTTCCGAGGCGCCACGCTTCCGCGCCGCCTGCTCCCTGCTCATGCCGCCGCCTCGTTCTTGAACA
This sequence comes from Betaproteobacteria bacterium, assembly GCA_016189945.1. Taxonomy (GTDB): domain Bacteria; phylum Pseudomonadota; class Gammaproteobacteria; order Burkholderiales; family SG8-39; genus JACQTO01. Next base: position 3,298 of record JACPRN010000248.1, on the reverse strand, counting down.
GCATTACCGAGAGCGGCGGGAGGGTCAGCGTGAGCGAATGGAAGCGGCCGTGCGCCGAAACCGGGGCGGCCTCCACGCCGCCCAGATTTCCCATGCCGCCGCCGCCGTAAATGGTCGCATCGCTGTTGGCCAGTTCGCGCCAGGTGCCGCCGCTCGGCACGCCGACCACGTAGTTCGATCGCGCCACCGGCGTGAAGTTGCACACCGCGAGCACCGGCGCTCCACTGGCGCGCGGCCGGCGCAGGAAGCTGAGCACGCTGTTGTCGGCGTCGCTGCAGTCCACCCATTCGAATCCCGCGGGGTCAAAGTCCGCCTGGTGGAGCGCCGGTTCCGAGCGGTACAGGCGGTTGAGATCGGCCACCCAGCGCTGCAGCCCGGCGTGCTCCGCATAGGGGAGTACGTGCCATTCCAGGTTCTCCTCGTGCGCCCATTCGCGCCGCTGGCCGAATTCGCCGCCCATGAACAGAAGCTTCTTTCCGGGGTGCGCCCACATGTAGCCGTAGAGCAGGCGCAGGTTTGCGAATTGCTGCCAATTGTCGCCGGGCATTTTTCCGATCAGCGCGCCTTTGCCGTGGACCACTTCGTCGTGCGAGAGCGGCAGCACGAAATTCTCGTGAAAGGCGTACCAGAGCGAGAACGTAAGCCGGTCGTGGCGGTACTTGCGATGGATCGGGTCCGAACTCATGTAGGCGAGCGTGTCGTGCATCCAGCCCATGTTCCACTTCAGCCCGAAGCCGAGACCGCCGAGGTACACCGGCCGCGATACCATCGGCCAAGCAGTCGATTCTTCGGCGATCGTCTGCGCGTCCGGATGGTCGCGGTAGATCGCCTGGTTGAGCAGCCGCAGAAATTCCACGGCCTCGATATTCTCTTTGCCGCCGTGGCGGTTCGCGATCCACTCGCCTTCCTTGCGGGCGTAATCGAGATACAGCATCGAGGCGACCGCGTCCACGCGCAATCCGTCGACGTGATACTTGTCCAGCCAGAGCAGGGCGCTGGAGGCAAGGAACCCGCGCACCTCGCTGCGGCCATAGTTGAATATCGAGCTGTTCCATTCGGGGTGGAAGCCCTGCTTCGGATCGGCGTGCTCGTAGAGGTGGGTGCCGTCGAAATACGAGAGGCCGTGAGCGTCGCTCGGGAAGTGCGACGGCACCCAGTCGAGGATGACCCCGATGCCGTGCTGGTGCAGGGTGTCCACGAGGTACATGAAATCCTGCGGCGTGCCGTAGCGCGCGGTGGGTGCGAAATAGGCGGTGGTTTGGTAGCCCCAGGAACCGTAGAACGGATGCTCGGTGACCGGCAGCAGCTCCACGTGCGTGAACCCCATTTCGCACACATATTCGGCCAGCCGCGGCGCAATCTCGCGGTAGCCGAGGACGCGGTTTGCTCCCTCGGGCACGCGGCGCCAGGAGCCCAGGTGCACCTCGTAGATGGAAATCGGCGCATCGAGTGCGTTGGCGGCGCGGCGCTTGGCCATCCATTCCGCATCGCCCCATTCGTACTCCAGGCTCCAGGCGCGAGAAGCGGTGCCGGGAGGCGTTTCGGAATAGAAGGCGAATGGATCGGCCTTGTCCACCTGGTAGTCGTTGAACCGGGATTCGACGCGATACTTGTAGGCCTGCCCGCGGAGGACGCCGGTCACGAACCCCTCCCAGATTCCCGAGCCGTCGTCGCGCAAAGCGAGCGGGTGCGCCCGGTCATTCCAGCCGTTCCAGTCGCCGATCGCCGCGACGCGCCGCGCATTGGGCGCCCAGACCGCGAAATGGGCCCCTTCGGCCCCATTTCGGTTGCCCAAGCGGCAGCCCAACTTGTCGTAGAGCCGCCCGTGCGTGCCTTCCTTGAAGAGATGGATGTCCTGTTCGGTCAGCATGAATTATGTCCGGGCCTTACCAAACCACGTTCACCTGCCAAAACAGAATCGTTCGCACGCGGGCAACTTGCTGCACGAGCACGTTCGCCTCGCCTGCGCCCGCAGCGACCCCAGCGATTTGGGTTGATCCGCTCACTCGAACTTCCGCAGGCACGCAAAATCGCCTGGAGTGACGCGCTCCACCGCATCATTATCGAATTATTGTGATGGTTCCTTAAGCCGCACTTAACGAGGATGCGCAAGAATCGAGGAACGTCGGCCGTCTGGCCGTTCATGAATTATTGTCCCTACGAGGAAAGCAATGCAGCTCACAGTCATCGCCGCAATCGTGATCGGCACCGCGGGAGTGATTTTCGCGCTGCAGAACGACGTGGCCGTCACCGTCGTATTCTTCCTCTGGCGGTTCGAGGGTTCGCTCGCGCTCATTCTGCTCCTCGCGCTGGCGCTGGGGGCAGCGACCGTCGTGCTCGTTTCGGCCCCCGCGGCGCTGCGCTTGCGCTGGGCCCTTTCGCGGCAGCGCAGGGAATTGGAGACACTCAAACGCGCCTACGAGAACCTGCAGGCGCGCGCAGGTGGCAGGTAATGCCTGCGCCCCGGATGTGATGACCCCGTGCGCCCGGGTCTGGTGCTCGGCTAACTTAAGGCGACCTTAAGGGAACGGCCCTGCGGGGTGCATGAAACCGCGGCGCCGGCTCCCCGCCGGCGTTTGCGCGCGCCAGACGGCGCTATCGCCGCTGCTGCCGGTCGCGCTTTTCGCGCGCGATCTTGCGGCTCTCGACGTTCTGCGCCTGGTGAATGCGCGCGCGCTCCTGTTTCGTGACTTTGCCGTCGGCCTTGGCGCGTTCCTTCATGCGCTCGACCCGCGCCTGGCCTTTTTGCAGCCGCGCCGCTTCGCGTTCGGTGATCTGTCCGGAGGCGACGCCCTGATCGATGCGCTGCTGCTGCGTCGCCCGGCGCTTGTCTATTCCGGGGGTCGCCGTGGGGTCCTTCGCCGGCGCCTGGGCGAAGGCGGGCAGCGAAAGGGCGCCGAAGAGTACAAGAGCAATAGGTGAAATTCGCATGTCGATCTCCTCTTGTGGCGGGAGAATTCCTCCCATGAGGGCTACAACGCGCCAGCCGCGCCATCAGCCGACGCGCCGAATGTAATCGATTGTAAGCGCCTCATTTTCATGAGCGCGGTGAAAGATTCGCCACCAGATGGCGAATTTGCAACCATTGCGCGGCGAAAATGGGCCATCGCGCGGCGAATTTGCAACGATTTACCGCGCGGGATCACCGGTGTGCGCCGAAATCAGGCCTGATCAGGTCGAGCCTGTCGGTGATGATCGCGTTCACGCCCCACGCAAAGAGCTTGCGCGCAGTTTCCACGTCGTTCACCGTATAGCAGAGCAGGCCGTAGCCCGCTTCGAGGACCGATTGCACCTGTGC
>JACPRN010000258.1 GCA_016189945.1 Betaproteobacteria bacterium | reverse complement strand
TATTGATCTTTACCAAACTGCGTGACAACGGTAATTACGGGCACTGTCATTCCCGCGTGGTAAGCATGCCCCCGCGGAAGCGGGGGCGGGAATCCAGAGTAGTTCAGCGATAATCACTGGATCCCCGCTTTCGCGGGGATGACGGAAGCATGTCATGCGGTTACGTAATCCTCAATAACCAACCGGCCCCGAGGGATCGATTTCCTCGAGCAGCGGCGGCAGAGGGCAGTCGAGCACCGCGCCCACCATGCGCATGAGCTCCGCCTCCATGAGGCGTATCTTGCCGTCGCCGGTCACCGCGGCAAACAGCCCCTTGATGAGGATCGCCTTTGCCAGCGGAGCGAGGCCGCGCAGTTCTTCGAGCGCCGCACCCGCGGCTTCCAGCGTGAGCGCGTCGCGCGCGGAACCAGCGGCGCCTTCCAGGCCCATTTCTTTCGCTCCGGCGCTGAAGGCGGCTTCGAATTCGCTCTGCGCCCCCGGGCCGCGGCCGCAACCGGCCAGAGCGAGGAGCGAGAGCAGCGTCACCGCCGCGCCGCGCGCCCCGGCCACGGTCCTGTATTTCGGGGCGGCGCGCTTGGGCCGCTCGTCGAGCTGCGAGCGCACCAGGGTCAGCACGACGAACTCGTGCAGCGAAACTCGGCGATCGGCGAGGATCACCGCCTCCAAGGCCTTGAGAAGTTCGGCGTGCGTCTCCGCCGGCGCCGCTTTCAGCGCCGGCAGAGCCAGGTCGATCAGCGGAAGGCGGAAAGCGGGTCCGAGGCCGCGCGCCTCCGGCGCGAGCGTACGCGCAGCCTCGGCCAAGCGCGCGGCGCCGGCGGCGCCCGCCGCGGCAAGCTGCTCCTCCATCACGCGATCCTCGGCGGCGAGCAGCAACGCGAGCACCGATGCGCCCGCGCCCTCGGGTTCGCGCAGCCGATCGAGCAAAACAGGCGGCAACGCCCCGAGCAGGCGCCTGGCGATATCCGCTTTGCCGCTCTCGAGCGAGCCGACCAGCGCCGCGCTTTCTGCCGCGGAGCGGCCCCAGGCATGCACCGTGTCGCTCGCGCGCGCACCGGCAGGTCCCAGCGCAGCGACTTCGATGCCCGCCAGCCCCGAAACCGCCGCCGGCGCTTCGGTCGCCGCCGGCTCGATCCGCCTGCCGCGATATCCGGACGGCTGAAAGCGCGGATTGACGCGCCGGATGCGTTCATCGAGCGCAGGGTGGGTGTCGAACAGGCCTCCGAACCACACGCTGATGCCCTGTCCGAAGAACATGTGCGCCAGATCCTCGGCGTAGCGGTTCGCGACCAGCGCGCCGCGCCCCGAGGCTTGGATCTGGTCGAGTGCGCCGGCGATGGCGTCGGGATTGCGCGTGAATTGCACGCTGGAGGCGTCGGCGAGGAATTCGCGCTGGCGCGACACCGCCGCCTTGATCAAGCGCGCGAAGAAGAGGCCGACGTAGCCGATGACGAACAGCGCCAGCCCGATTGCGAACAAGCCGCCCGAAGACGAGTCCTTGCGCCCGCGGCCGCTGCCGACGCTTCTCATGATGAAGCCGCCGATGGCGCTGATGAAAACAATGCCGGCGAGAATGCCCAGCATTCGAATGTTCAGCCACATGTCGCCGTTCAGGATGTGGCTGAACTCGTGCGCGATCACCCCTTGCAACTCGTTGCGGTTGAGTGTCTCGAGCGCGCCGCGGGTGACCGCGACCACTGCATTGGAGACGTCGTAGCCGGCGGCGAAGGCGTTGATGCCGCCCTCACCCTCCATCACGTATGCCGCGGGAATGCGCGCGCCCGAGGCGATCGCCATCTCTTCAACTACGTTGAGCAGGCGGCGCTCGAGCGGATCGCGGGTGTCGGGCGAGACGCGGCGCGCGCCGATCATCTCGGCGATCGCCTGGCCTCCTTCGCGAAGCTTCAGCATTTGTGCAAGACTCGCCCCGAGAATCACCGCCAGGGTGGCGAGCGCGCCCCACGCATAGAGCTGCGCCGGCACGGCCCGGAACCCCGCAGCGAGGCCCGATTCGCCCGGAGCCATTGAAAGCTCGCTCAAACCCCAGACATAGGTCGCGGCGATCACCGCGTCCACGGCGAGAACGACCGCAACGACCGCGAGCGCGTACAGCGCCACCATGACGCGCGTGTTGCGCCGCGCCGCGTCCTGGTGCTCGAAGAAGTTCATCGCCGGCCTTGCGAGCGCCGGCAGCCTAGAACTTGACCTGCACCGCCTTGCGCTCCTCGGCCGACTCGGTCGCCTGCAACAGCTCCGCCGGTCCGAAACCGAACATGCCCGCGCAAATATTCTCGGGAAAGGATTCGCGCCGGGTGTTGTACTCCATGACCGAGTCGTTGTATCCCTGGCGCGCGAAGGACACCTTGTTCTCGGTGCTCGTCAGCTCTTCCTGCAGCGCGAGCATGTTCTGGTTCGCCTTGAGGTCCGGGTAGGCCTCGGCGAGCGCGAACAACCGCCCGAGCACGCCGGCGAGCGCGCCTTCGGCCTGGCCGAGAGCCTGCATCGCCGCGGGATCGCCGGGCTTCGCGGCCGCGCGCTGCGCCGCGCTCACCGCGTCCCCGCGCGCCTTGGTCACCGCCTCCAGCGTCTCGCGCTCGTGCTTGATGTAGCCTTTTGCGGTCTCGACCAGATTGGGGATGAGATCGTAGCGCCGCTTGAGCTGCACGTCGATCTGCGCGAACGCGTTCTTGAAGCGATTGCGCAGCGCGACCAGCCTGTTGTACATGGCGATGGCCCAGATGACGAGCGCAGCCACGACAGCGAAGAATATCCAGCCTCCCGTGCTCATGGTGGTTCCCCCTTTTGACTCTGGATCTGTGACGCAATATAACCCAGATGCGCGTAACATGCGCCCGAATCAGGGAGGAGTAATCCGGCATGAGTGACATCAGGGATCTCGAAGGGCTGCTCTCGGCCCAGGTTCCGGTGGTGATCATCGAATCGCACGAGGAACGCAAGGTGCTGCAGATGCTCGAGCGGTTCGCCACCCTCAACGACCGCGCGTTCTTCACCTGGAACGTGACCCAGGGCTTGCGCAGGGCGAACACGGCCGAGTCGGTCTACAACACCAAGGATCTGCCCGAGGCGCTTCGCCACGCCGAGCTTTCTCCGCAGAACGCCGTCTATCTTTTCCTCGACGCGCACCCATTTCTCTCCGATCCGGCGGTCATACGCACGATCAAGAACATCGCGCTGAAAGTCGAGGTCGTGCCGCGCATGCTCGCGTTCCTGTCGCACGAGATCGAAGTCCCCAAGGAGCTGGGCAGCCTGGCGGCGAGTTTCAAGCCCTCGCTCCCGGACGCGAATCGCATCCAGGAGATCCTGCAGGAGGAGGCGCGGCGCTATTCCGCGGCGACCGGCTCGCGCGTTGCCGCCAACCGCGATGCGCTGCACATGCTGGTGCAGCACCTGGGCGGGCTCCCGGAGGAAGATGCGCGGCGCCTGGCGCGAATGGCGATCCGCAACGACGGGGCGGTGACGCTCGCCGACATCGGCACGGTTCTCAAGGCGAAGCACGAGTTCCTGCGGGCAAGTGAAATCCTCGCCCTCGAACCCGGCATCCCCGACATCGAAGAGCTGGGCGGGCTGGAGAATCTCAAGCGCTGGCTCAAAGTCCGCCGCGAGATATTCCTTTCCGGCGACGCATCGAGTCCGCTGCCGCCGCCGAAAGGCATGCTGCTCCTGGGCGTGCAGGGCGCCGGAAAGAGCCTGGCGGCGAAATGCGTCGCGGGCGCGTGGCATCTGCCGCTGTTCCGACTGGATTTCGGCACCCTGTACCAGAAATACCACGGCGAGACCGAGCGCAACATGCGCGAAGCCCTGCACATCGCCGGGGCGATGGCGCCCTGCGTGCTCTGGATGGACGAGATCGAAAAGGGCATCGCCGGGGACGCGGGAGGAGACGCCGACGGCGGGGTGTCGCGCCGCGTGCTCGGCACGCTGCTCACCTGGATGGCCGAGCGAACGGTGCGAGTGTTCATGGTCGCCACGGCGAACGACATCGCGCAATTGCCGCCCGAACTTCTGCGCAAGGGGCGGTTCGACGAGATCTTCTTCGTCGATTTGCCCAAGGCGCCGGCGCGCGAACAGATCCTGCGCATTCATCTGGGGCGCAACAAATCGAATCCCGCGGCATTCGATGTGCCGCTTCTGGCTGCCGCCGCCGAAGGCTTCTCCGGGGCTGAGATCGAACAGGCCATCGTTTCCGCCCTCTACGAGGCGCACGCCGCGAAAGCGCCGCTCTCCACCGAGCATATCGCGCGCGAACTGAAACGCAGCAAGCCGATCGCGGTGGTCATGGCCGAGAAAATCGCCTCGCTGCGCCAGTGGGCCTCGGAGCGGGCGGTTGCGGCGGATTGAAGAGGACCGGCGCCGGATAACGACGATCCAGGCGTGCGCTGACTGCGGCCTATTCAGCCCTTCTCCAATCGGTGAGCAAACCGGCCGTTTCCGAATTGACCAATAGGATGACCATGGGCAGAATAGTGGTCATGCTCGCGTCGCGGGCGATCGGGAATTCTTATGCAAACCATTCAAGCCTCCAAGTTTAAAGCGAGGTGTCTCGCTCTGATGGACCAGGTAGCGCGCACCGGCGAGACGATTCTGGTCACGAAAAACGGAAGGCCGGTGGCTGAGCTGCGGCCCCACCGCGGCCCGCGGGCCAAATCGTTGATCGGCCTGCACAAGGGCCGCATCAAGATCCGCGGCGATATCGTTTCCCCTCTCGGGACCGATCTCTGGGAAGCGCTGAAGTGATCATCCTGGACACGCACGTTCTGGCCTGGGCCGACAACGACGAGCGCAAGCTCGGGCGCATGGCCAGGATGCTCATCAACAGGCACTGGGCGCGCGGTGAAGTCGCCGCATCTGCGATGTCGTTCTGGGAAATCGCGCTGCTACAGGCCCGCGGGCGGCTCGATCTGCCCGTCACGGTGGACGAATGGCGCGGGCAACTGCTTGCGGCGGGACTGATCGAATTTCCTGTGGACGGAAACGTGGGGATCCGTGCCGTCAGGTTGGGCGGGTTGCCGAATGATCCCGCCGACCGGCTGATCGTCGCGACCGCGCTGCATCATGACGCCGCGCTCGTGAGCGCCGATGAAAGACTACTTGGCTGGGATCATCCAATGGTCCGACACGACGCGCGCGTATGACGAACGAGCTATATGGAGCGCGGCAGTAGACTCTCGCTTGTGAACCGGCGCCTGTTTCTCAATCTGGGCCTCTCGGCGTTCGCAGCGCTGTTCGTTCTGGCCTGCGCGGCGCAGACCGTCATCTACGAGACGACGTCGCGCTTCGGCGCCATCATCGTCACCGAAAGCCCGGACGGCCTGCGCACCCTGATGTTCGAGCGCGACGGGGCGCGGCAGAGCGCCGTCAAGATGGGCGATCCGGATCACCTCGAGTTGCCCTATGCGCGCGTGGCGATGGCGGGGCTCGCCCTGTGCGAAGAGCCGCGCCGCATCCTGGTCGTGGGACTGGGCGGGGGCACGCTGCCCACTTTCTTGCGCCGGCACTACCCGACGGCGACGATCGACGCGGTCGATATCGATCCCAAGGTGGTGGATGTGGCGAAACGATTCTTCGGCTTTCGCGAGGACGAGCGCATGCGCGCCTACGTCGAGGATGGCCGGCGCTTCATCGAGCGCGTCGCGCAAGGAACGTATGATGTCATCTTTCTCGACGCTTTCGGCACCGAAGCCGTGCCCTCACACCTTACGACACAGGAGTTTCTGCGCGCCGTGCGCCGCGCGCTCAACCCCCGCGGGGTCGCAGTGGGCAACGTCTGGAAGCGCTCCTCCAACCGGCTCTACGATTCGATGGTCCGAACCTACCGGGAAGTGTTCGAGGAGTTGCACCTGGTGGACGTCGTCCAGGATGTCAACATGATGGTGTTCGCGCTCCCGCGCAGGCAGGCGCTCAGCCGCAACGAGTTGGCGGAACTGGCGAGCAAGCTTTCGGCAGCCAAGCAGTTTCGCTTCGACCTGGGCGAGTTCGTTCATCAAGGCTACGTGCTCGCGCAGGACCATTTCCGCGGTGGGCAGGTGCTCCGAGACCGTAATTCGAACCAATAGTCCCGGGAAAGCTCAGCCTTTCGAATCGTTCAAATGGCAGGCGGACAGCCGCCCGGGGGCGATTTCCTTGAGCGCGGGCTGCGCCTCGCGGCAAATCGGCATGGCGTGCGGGCAGCGCGGGTGGAAGTGGCAGCCTGAGGGCGGGGCGAGCGGCGAGGGGATCTCGCCGCGGATCGGAATATAAGTCCTTCGCCCCGAGTCGAGCCGAGGAACGCCTTCGAGCAGCGCCTGGGTGTAGGGGTGATTGGGCGCGGCGTAGATTTCCTCGGTGGGTGCCGACTCGACGATGCGCCCCAGGTACATGATGAGCACGCGATCAGAGACATGCCGCACCACGGCAAGATCGTGGCTGATGAACAGGCAGGTGAGCGAAAATTCCGCGCGCAAGTCGATGAAGAGATTGAGCACCTGCGCCTGGATGGAAACGTCGAGCGCCGCCAGCGCCTCGTCGCACACCAGGAACTCCGGCTTCACGGCGAGCGCCCGGGCGATGCCGATGCGGGCGCGCTGGCCGCCGGAGAACTGGTGCGGGAAGCCGCGCGCGAGGCTCGCATCCAGTCCCACGCGCTGCATCACTTCGGCGACGTATTCCGCTTGCCCTTGTTTTTCCGCCAAGCCGTGCACCAGCGGCGCCTCGCCGATGATCTCCTGCACGCGCAGGCGCGGATTGAGCGCGGCGTACGAGTCCTGGAAGATCATCTGCATCGCAAGCCGAGCCTGACGGCGCTCGGCGCCCGGCATCGAAGCGATCTCGCGCCCGCGCCACCACCGGGAGCCTTCGGTGGGTTCCAGCAGTCCGACGGCGATTCGGCCCAGCGTCGACTTGCCGCATCCGGACTCCCCCGCCAGGCCCACGACTTCGCCCTCGTCGATCGCCAGATCGACGCGGTCGACAGCGTACACGGTTTCTTCTCGCGCCGGCTCGCCGAGCAGCCCCGCGATTCGCGCCGCCGCATCGGGCCGCTTGACGAAGCGCTTGGAGACGCGGCGAAGCTCGATCAGAGGGGCGTTCAAGCGGCGCTCCCGCTGGTTTCTTCGGAAGCGGCCGGCTCACCCTGGTGGGGATGGAAACAGCGCACCGCTCTGGCGCCAATTGTCGAGAGCGGCGGCTCGGCCAGGCAGGCCTCGGTTGCGCGCGGGCAGCGATCGCGGAAGGCGCAGCCGCTCGGGAGGCCAAGCAGCGAGGGCGGCGTCCCGGGAATCTGCCGCAGGGGTTTGCCGCGCTCGTTGCGGCTTGGCAGCGAAAGTATGAGGCCGCGCGTGTAGGGGTGCAGGGGAGCGCGAAGTACGGCGTCGGCTTCGCCCTGCTCGACGAGGCGTCCGGCGTACATCACGGCGACCTCGTCCGCGATGGCGGCGACGAGCGACAGATCGTGGGTGATCCAGAGCAGCGCGGTGCGCGATTCGCGGCACAGCCTCTGCACCTCGTACAGGATCTGCCCCTGGATGGTCACGTCGAGCGCCGTGGTCGGCTCATCCGCGATGATCACCTCGGGCCGGTTGAGAAAGGCGATCGCGATCGCAACGCGCTGGCGCATTCCGCCGGAGAACTGGTGCGGGTAGGCGCGCAGGCGCTCATCGGGCGAGGCGATGCCGACGCGCGCCAGCGCTTCGCGAGCCCGCTCGCGGGCGGCGCGCTCTCCGATGCGCTCGTGCGCGCGGATCGCCTCGATCATCTGCGTGTCGATCCGGAGCACCGGGTTCAAGGTCATCACCGGATCCTGGAAGATCATGGCGATGCGCTTGCCGCGCATGGCTCGCAAAGCGTCCGGCGCAAGCGCGAGCAGATTCTGGCCGTCCAGGAGCACGCGGCCGGCGACGATCCGCCCCGGTGGATCCACCAGTCCCATGATCGAGTAGCCGGTCACCGATTTGCCCGATCCGGACTCGCCGACCAGCCCCATGATCCGGCCCGCGCCGAGGGAGAAACTCACATCGTCGACCGCCTTCACCACGCCGGCGCGGGCGAAGAAATGCGTGCGCAGGCCTTCGACTGCGAGAGTTGGAATACTGGGCATGCGCGCACTGTAGAAGTGAGATTTCTAATTTGCAACAGGGAAGGCCAGTTTCAGATCGAATCGCGTCCAGGACGGGGGACGCGGATACAGGTACAGTTCCGATCAGTTCGGCCCGCTACCATCCAAACGGAGGTTGAGATGAGATTCCTGATCTTCCTGATCGTGATAGTGCCGGGCGCCGGGCCATCGTCGTCATCGTCGCACAGCCCGTGTCCGGCAATCAGTTGGGATTCTTCACCGAACAAGCTGGCGCGGCGCTCGCGTGGAAGTGCCGCTCGATCGATCTCTCTCCGAAATACCTTCCGCAGAGCTGCAGATGATCGCCAGCATTGTCGGTTCCGGTTACTTCCACCCGGGAAGCTCGAACTCCGCCTTGAGCAGCTTCAATTCGGACTGGTGAAGGAGGGCGATTTTCTCGAGCAGCTTCTCGCCCTCCGGCAGGAGGTGAATTTCCACTTTGCGGCGATCTTCGCTGCCCTGGCGCCGCTCAACGAGCCCCATTTTTTCGCAGCGGTCGACCAAGGCGACCACGCCGTGGTGCTTGGACTGCAACTGCTCGGCAAGCTCCCCGATGGTTGCCCACTCCCGATCCGAAGCGCCCTTGACCTGGAGCAGCAGCTGGTATTGCAGGGGGGTCGTGCCGTTCTCCTGGCATAGCGACTCGCTGACCCGGAGAAAGCGCCGCAGCCGGTAGCGGAAATGGGCCAGGCGCCGGTAGTCGGCCCTCTTGAGCGATGTGCGCGGTTTCGTCTGGGTTCTTGACATGCCCGGATTCCCCGATTAGCATCATATCACGGCGTGATATATTTACGCGAACCTGCGAGCACGGCCCGCCGCGCATCGCGACCCTTGCAAAGGAGCATCGCCATGAACGTCTCTTCCCTTCTCCGCATGCCCCTTGCCCCGAAAGCGGCCTGGCCCGAGCTCGGGCGGGTCGATTCGACGGTCGCCAAGACCTTCTCGTTTCTCGTCGTGCCGCTCTCATTGCTTCCGCCGCCCATGATCTACTGGGCGGGAACGCATTACGGGGACGCCTTTGTCGAGGGTTTCAGCGGCAAGCCCTGGGCAACGATCGCCGCCGTATTCTTTCTCTGCGAAATAGCCTCGGTCACCTTCATGGGCTGGCTGATCAAGCAGGTGGCGTTCGCCTGGAACAGGCATGTCAGCGATCGCAACGCCTACGTGGTGGCCGCGGTGGCGGCGATACCGGTATGGATTTCCTCGCTCGGCTTGCTTGTGCCGAGCCTGGCGTTCAATGTCGCGGTGTCGGTCGCGGCTCTGGCGCTTTCCTGCGCGCTCGTCTTCCAGGGCGTGCGGTCCTACTGCAGGATCGGCGACGAGCATATCGAGCACGCGATAGACATCACTCGGCTCGTATTCGGCGCTGGGCTTGGCGCCTGGGGCTTCCTGATCCTCCTGCTCATCGTCTAGCCTGTCGCGCTCACATCACCGCGAGCGCGACCGCGTCGATCTCGATCGTCATGTCGGGCCGGGCGAGCTGAATGGAAGCTGATTGGCTAATGAATTTCCCGCTCCACACCTTATCGCTTTATCGCTCCAGGCTGGCGCAGTGCGATTGGTGTCTGCGAGCCGAAGAATCTCCGAATTCCGTGATATAGATCACCGGCGAGGCGGTCGTTCGGGCGCGAATCGACATCGAGACACTCCGGCACCGGCGCGCCAAGCTGATGCACAATTTCCTGCTCCAGGTCCGCTCGGACCTGTATGCAGGCGAGCACGCGCGGGCGTTCCGCTATATGCCCCGGCGGAAACGCGAGGCGAACCCGCACCGTATCGCCGACCTGGTATTTGAACGCTTCGTCCACATGACTATCCCTCCTACCGCACCCGCGCGCCGGCACCGGGGAGGTTGAGGCGGTAGATCGTCTGGCGGGCGCGCTCGAAGTGCTCCGACTTGTCCTGGAGCGGGCGGTCTAACTCGGCGTCGAGCGGCCAGGCCGGGTGGCGCAGGTACTCGCGGGCGTACAGCTCACCGCGGAACACCGACAGGAGGTTGAACAGGTCGATCCGGGCTCGCTTGGCGCGCAGGGCATGCAGATCGATACTACCGCTCAGCGTGGCCTCCCCGGGTCCCTCGGTGCGCAGGACGACGTCGCCGTTGAAGTCGATGATCTCGGTGTAGCCGGCCTGCTGGAAGGTCGGCCGCGGCCCGCCGTAGAAGCGGCCGTGGTTGGCAC